>NZ_JBXTSN010000003.1:16637-308254 GCF_057158775.1 Antribacter sp. NEAU-D49
TGCCCTGCGGGGGCCCGCCGCCGGAGGGGTCGCCCCCCGGGGGCGGCCACCAGTCCGGCGTCGGGCATCCCGGGATCAGAAGCTGGACGCGAAGGACGACGCGTCCACCGCGTAGACCCAGCGGTAGCCCGGGTGCTCGCTCAGCGACCACAGCTGGTCGCGGGTCGGGTCGTACGACACGTCCTCCGCGCCGACGGCGAGCGCGTCGCCGTGCCGGACGAACGAGCCGGACGGCGCGTCCCAGGTGTGCAGGTCGCCGGCCGAGCTGGGGTCCGAGAAGTTGGTCCCGTCGCTCTGCGAGTAGAACAGCTCGCCGTTGATCGCGACGGACCCCTGGACGCTCTCCAGGTCGATCCGGTACGCCTCCGTCGCCTTGATGATCCCGTCGGACGCGGGCTTGAGGTAGCGGTTCGTGTAGTCGATCGGTACCCGCACCGTCCGGACCTGGGAGCCGCCCGCGAGGTCGGTCGAGGTCTGGTACTCCGTCACGACGACGGAGTCGGGCGACGACGTGCGGTCGAGCGCCACCGACGAGTGCCGCAGCTGGGCGTAGCCGCCCACGGTCGAGTCGGTGAACCGGGCGGTCTGCGGCAGCACGTACTTGTAGTTGTACGCGTGGTACGTCCCGTCGGCCTGCCGGCCGACCTTCGACTCGTCGCCGGTGGAGACCTGCCACAGGTGGTCGAGGTCGAAGACGCGGAAGCCGTTGCTCGTGTCGGCCACGTACAGCAGGTTGCCGTACCACATGATGCCGCCCGCGTGGACGGTCACCGGCTTGAACGACGGCGCCGATGTGGTCCCCGACGGCTCGACGAGCAGGATGTGCCGGTACGACGGCGCGGCGGTGCCCGCCGTGAGGTCGACGACGCTGATGCGGACGCCCTTGTTCGGGGAGGTGCCGCTGTTGTCGTACCAGCTCGCGAGGAGGATCCGGCGGCCGTCGTAGGTGGCCTCGCCGTAGGCGTCGGCGCTCGTCGTGATGCCCTGCGGGTACCACTCGGTGGTGTCGCGGTCGCCCGAGTTCCAGCAGAACGACGCCACCCGGTGCGTCACGGGAGCGGAGCAGGCCACGCCCGCGCGATTCCCGTCGGCGGCGACGGAACCCATGGTCACGTTGGGCAGGGCCGCGTCGAGCGCCGACACCAGCGACGTCGGCGTGGTGGAGAGCGTGTAGCGGAAGTTGCTCGCCGTGAGCGTGGTCGCGGCGGCGGCGACCGCGGTCGTGGCGGACTCGGACGCGGACTCCGACGCGTCGGCCGCTGCTGCGGAGACGGGCACCAGCAGGCCGACGACGGCGAGCAGGGTCACGGCAGCGTGAGCGGCTGGTCGGTGGTTCGGGCGCGACGATCGCATGAGCGCTCCTTGGGAGAGTCGACAGGACCCGCCCAACGTAGAGGCGCAATCCAGACCAAACCAGGGCAACCTAGTGAACGGCGCGTGACATCGGCTCTACGACGGCCGCACCCGCAGCCTCCGTGTGTCGGGCCCGGCCTGTGCTGCGAGCTCTCGCAACGATTCCGGGGTGTCGTCCGTGACGCGCAGGTACCAGCCCGAGCACGCGTCGAGCTCTCCGTGCGCGATAGCGGCCACCATGTCGACGGTACGCTCCACCGGCGTCCACTCCGTGCGGCCCGCGTGCAGCCGCATCCCGGTCGCCATGTCGGTGGGGACCACGCCGGGTGCGACCTCGAAGACGCGCAGCCCCCGCGGGTAGCCGCTCGCGTGCAGGTTCGCACCCAGGCGGAGCAGCGCGGTCTTGCTGCCGTTGTAGGCGCTCGTGCCGGACATCTCGTTCGTCGCCGCACCCGACGAGAGCTCGACGACCCGGCCGCCGCCGCGGGCCAGCATCGCTGGGACGAGGAGCCGCGAGAACCAGAACGGGGCGCGGACGTTCGTCTCGAAGACGCCCCACCACTCGTCGATGTCCGCCTCCCACAACGGCACCTCGGCGTCGACACGCCCGGCGTTGTTGACCAGCAGGTCGACCCCGCCGAGCTCCTCCTCGGCACGCTGCACGGCGAACGCGACGTCGTCGAACGACGTCACGTCAGCGGCGATCGCCACCGCGCGCACGTCCTGACCCGCGACGGCGTCGGCGACCTCCGCGGCGACCGCCTCGAGCCGTGCCTCGTCCCGCGCGAGGAGGGCCACGTGGACCCCTGCCCGCACGAGACCCAGAGCGATCTCCCTGCCGATGCCGCGCGACGCCCCGGTGACGAGCGCCGTGCGGGCGGGCGCCACCTCGGCGCCCGCCCGCACCGACTGCTGGTGCTCCTCAGCCACGCAGGACCGCCCCCACCTGCTCGGCGGCCGCGGCGACGACGCCCTCCCGGACGGACCGTACGTCGTCAGCCGACAACGTGCGGTCGGCGGCGCGCAGCCGCAGCGCATAGGCCAGCGACTTCTTGCCCTCGCCGAGCTGCGGCCCCGTGAAGACGTCGAACAGCGAGACGTCCTCGAGCAGGTCACCCGCGCCGTCCACGACGGCGCGGCGGACCGCCTCCGCCGGGACCGAGGCGTCCACGACGAACGCCAGGTCCTCCTTCGCAGCAGGGAACGCGGACACCGGGACCGCCTGCACCGGGGCGCTCGGGGCGGCTGCCACCAGGGTCGACAGGTCCAGCTCGAACGCGGCGGCACGGGGCGGCAGGCCGAGGGTCTCCACCACCTTGGGGTGCAGCTCGCCCGCGTGGCCCACGACCGTGCCGTCAGCCAGCGTGAACCGGGCGCACCGGCCCGGGTGCCAGGGCAGGCGGTCGGGGTCGGGCGACACCGTCACCTCGGCCCCCGTCCGGTCGACGACGAGGCGCGCGGCAGCGACCGCGTCGGCCCAGTCGGCCGCACGGCCCTCGCCCCACCAGCCCGCGCGTTCCCGGCGGCCGGTCAGCACGCCGGCGACCAGCCTCGGCTGGTCCGGGACCGCCACGGCGAGGGCCTCGAGCTGCTCCGAGGTGGGTCGCACGCCGCCCGGCAGGGTGGGCGCGGCAGGCGCCCCGGCCCGCGGACGGGTGACGAGGCCGATCTCGGACACCGCGAGGTCGGTCAGACCGCGCGACACGTTGCGGCGGACCGTCTCCAGCAGCGTGACCAGCAAGCTGGTCCGCAGGAGCGGCCTGTCGTCGGCGAGCGGGTTGGCCAGCCGGACGGCGACGCGCCGCTCGTCGTCGGCGGGCAGCCCGAGGGCGTCCACCTCCGCCGCGCCCACGAACGGGTAGCTGAGCGTCTCGACGAACCCGGCCTCGGCCAGCGCGCGGGCGACCGCGCGCCGGGTGCGCTGCTCGGCCGTGAGTCCACGGCCACCGGGGGCGGCGGGCAGCACCGACGGCACCTTGTCGTAGCCCGTGATACGCACGACCTCCTCGACCAGGTCGGCCGAGCCCGTCAGGTCGGGCCGCCAGCTCGGCGGGGTCACCACGAGGGTGCCCTCACCGCCGGCCTCGACGACGCACCCGACCTCCTCCAGCGTCGCCCGCACCTGCTCGGGCGTGTACTCCACGCCGACCAGTCGCGACGGCTCGGTCAGGCGCAGCGTGACGGGAGCCGACGGCGTCGTGGTGTCCACGTCGCCGACCGCCGGGTCCGCCGTGCCGCCGCCGAGCTCGACGAGCAGCTCGACCACGCGCTGCGCGGCGACGGCCGGCAGCCGCGGGTCCACGCCGCGCTCGAACCGCTTGGCGGCCTCGCTCGGCAGCTTGTGGCGGCGCGCCGAGCGGGCCACGGTGATCGGGTCGAAGTGCGCGGCCTCGACCAGCACGTCCGTGGTAGTGCCGGACACCTCGGACGAGGCACCGCCCATCACGCCGGCCAGGCCGAGCACCCGGCTGCCCCGGCCCGACGGCGAGTCGGTGATGAGCAGGTCCTCGGCGTCCAGCGCCCGGTCCACGTCGTCCAGCGTGGTCAGCCTCTCGGCCGGCACGGCCCGGCGCACGACGATCGGCGCCGCCACCTTCTCCAGGTCGTAGGCGTGCAGCGGCTGGCCCAGGTCGAGCATCACGTAGTTGGTGATGTCCACCGCGAGCGAGATCGACCGCATGCCCGAGCCCTCGAGCCGGCGCTTCATCCACCGGGGCGTGGGCGCCGCGGGGTCGATGCCACGCACGATCCGCGTGACGAACCGGTCGCACCCGGTCACGCCGTGGATGGGCGCCGCGTCGTCGACGACCACCTCGAAGCCGTCCACCGTGGCGGCGGGCTCCGCGCCCGTGGGCAGCCCGCGGTCCAGGTACTTCGCACCCGTGGAGTGGGCGTACTCGCGCGCCACCCCGCGGTAGCTGAACGCATAGCCGCGGTCGGGGGTCACGTTGATCTCCAGGACCTCGTCACCGAGGCCGAGCAGCTCGACGGCGTCCTGTCCAGGTGTGAGGTCCGCCTCGGCGTACCCGAGCCGCGGCAGCACGATGATGCCCTCGTGGTCGTCGCCCAGCCCGAGCTCGCGCTGCGAGCAGATCATGCCGTCGGACACGTGCCCGTAGGTCTTGCGGCTCGCGATGGCGAACGGGCCGGGGAGCACCGCGCCGGGCAGCGCGACGACGACCAGGTCGCCGGGGCCGAAGTTGTGCGCGCCGCACACGATGCCGCGCGGAGTGCCGCCGTCGGCCGCCGGGACGCCGTCGACGTTGTGCACGCCCACGTCCACCTGGCACCAGTTGATGGTCTTGCCGTTCTTCTGGGGCTCCGGGTTCTGCTCGAGCACGCGACCCACCACGAGCGGACCCGTCACGGCTGCCCCGTGGACGGCCTCCTCCTCCAGGCCCACGCGCACGAGGTCGGCGGCCAGCTGCTCCGCCGTCAGGTCTGCAGGGAGCTCGACATGGTCGGCGAGCCACTCCTTCACGATCAGAGGCACGTCAGATCTCCGTCCCGAACTGGGTGGAGAAGCGCACGTCGCCCTCCACGATGTCGTGCATGTCCGAGATGGAGTGGCGCAGCATGAGCGTGCGCTCGATCCCCATCCCGAACGCGAAGCCGCTGTACACCTCAGGGTCGATCCCTGCGGAGCGCAGCACGTTCGGGTTGACCATGCCGCAGCCGCCCCACTCGATCCAGCCGGCGCCGCCCTTCTTCTGCGGGAACCACAGGTCCATCTCGGCGGACGGCTCGGTGAACGGGAAGAACGAGGGGCGCAGCCGTGTGCGGGCCTCCGGCCCGAACATCGCCCGCGCGAACGCGTCCAGCGTCCCCACCAGGTTGGCCATGGTCAGTCCCTTGTCGACGGCGAGGCCCTCGACCTGGTGGAACACCGGCGTGTGCGTCGCGTCGAGCGCGTCGGTACGGAACACCTTGCCCGGGCACGCGATGTAGAGGGGCACGCCCCGCGCCAGCAGCGACCTCGCCTGCACCGGAGACGTGTGCGTGCGCAGCACCAGGTTGCTGTCGCCCTCGACGTAGAAGGTGTCCTGCATCTGGCGGGCCGGGTGGTCCGGGCCGAAGTTCAGTGCGTCGAAGTTGAACCACTCGGCCTCGAGCTCCGGGCCGTCGGCGATCTCCCAGCCGAGGCCGACGAAGAAGTCGGCGATGCGCTCCTGGACCAGCTCGATCGGGTGGCGGGCCCCCTGGGCGGCACGCTGGACGGGCAGCGTGACGTCCACCGACTCCTCGGCGAGCACCCGGGAGTCGCGCTCCGCCTCGAGCTCGCTCTGGCGGGTGACGAGCGCCTGGTTGATGCGCCCGCGGCGCGGGCCCACGAGCTTGCCCGCACGGGCCTTGTCGGGCCCGGGCAGCGCACCGATGGCACGGTTCGCGAGAGCGAGGGCGCTCCGGTCGCCGGTGTGCTGGGTGCGCACGGCCTTGAGCGCTTCGAGGTCCGGCGCGGCCGTGATCGCGGCGAGGGCGGCGTCGACGGCGGCGTCGAGGGCGGACTCGTCGAGCGGGTCGGGCGGAGCGGTCTCGGCGTCGGACGCCGGCTTCAGATCGGGCGTGGACATGCTTGCCTTCCTGGCGGGGTCGGGAGCCGCGGACCCACCCCCGGCTCGCCGGGCGCGCGTTCGACGCGGCAGTTGCAGTCTAGGTGCCCGCCAGGGCTCAGGACGCGTCGTCCACAGGGACGGATCAGCGTCCGCGCGCAGCGCCTGCCGCGCGGCCCGTGACGGGCCACGTAAATCGGCGGGTGCGGTGCTGCATACGGCCATCGTGGCACGCCGGGACCGCAGGCGGCAATCCCGATCCTGCAACCGCCGGCGCAGCGCGATGCCGTAGATGCTTGGCACACTATTTTGCCAGAGCGGGCGGCGCACGACGGGCTCCCCGCACCCTGCCGCTCCGCGCCCCGACCTGCCACACTGAACCCGTGAGCGAGGACGACACCTCCCGATTTGCGCCTGACCGGCGGCGCACCCGTGGCGAGCGCGCCTCCGGCTGGCCCCGCTACGGCTCGGTCACGCCGGGCCCGTCCGACCCGCTGGGCCACACACTGGGCCAGGACCTGCGTCCACGCCGGCTGCTGCAGCGCAAGGGGCGGCCCGAGCAGCAGGCGACCCAGGCGTCGTCGGGCGGGGTGTCGCACGTGCCGGCGTGGGGAACACCGGGCCCTGCGGGGAACGTCGTCCACGACAGCGTGCCCGGCGGCGTGGGCCCCATGCCCGGGGCGCTCACCGGGCGGGCGCGGCGGCCCGTGCGGTTCTGGCGCTGGTTCGGCATCGGTGCCGCCGTCTCGCTCCTCATCGCGCTCGTGCGCCTGCCGGCAGGTGACGCCGCCGTGGAGGATGCGACCACCACGGTCGCCGCGATCACGATGGTCGTCGGCGGGATGGTCCTGTTCGTGCTGCTGATCCTCGCACTGGTCTGGGCCGTCGGCCGGGCCGGGACCACGCCCGCCGGACCCGAGCTGCCCCGGCCGTCCGGGGTCACCCGCCCCACCGAGGCCTGGCCGAGCACCCTGGGCGGCGCCGTGGGCGCCCGCGGGGTCACGTCGGTCCCGTTCGCGCCGTGGGCCCGAGCCCTCGCCCTCTGCCTGGGGGCGTTCGTGGCCTCGATCGTGATCTTCGTCGCGGCCGGCTGAAAGCGCCTCGGCGGGCGCGGGGAGGCTGAGGCGCCGGATCGCGGAGAGTCCGGGTCAGCCGCCCAGCGGGAACCACTCCACGGGCGTGTAGAGCGGACCGCCCTGCGGCCCCTCCCCCATGCGGGACTCGACGACCGCGAACGACTCCGCCCGCCACGACGGCCCCGCGTACACCGACAGCGCCTGCGCCGCGGGCTCGAGCTCCGACCGCGGACCCTCCAGGGCGCGCCGCCACCGGCCGCGCGGCGGCTTGACCTGGCCGGCCCGTGCCCGCGCCACCGTCAGGTGCGGGCGGTGCGGCTTCAGGTCCTCGGGGACCTCACGTGGCGACGCGTCGAGGCACGCGCCGGCGAGGTCCGTGAGCGCGCTGGTCTCGCCGTCGACGCCGATCCACAGCACCTTGCTCGAGAACGTGCCGGCCCCGCGCAGGCGCAGCTCGAACGGACGGTGCTCCTTGCTGAGCGCCGCCAGCTCGTCGGTGAGGTCCGGGACGCTCCCCTCGGGCACGTCGGCGTAGAACGCGAGGGTGATGTGCTGCGTCTCCCGGGGCAGCCAGCGCGGCCCGCCGCGGTTCGCGTCGGACACGGTGAGGTTGGCGCCGACGCCGTGCAACGCCAGGTCGAGGTGGTCCAGGACGTGGGCGGGAGGGAACACCGCTGTGAACAGACGCACCCGCCGATCCTAGTCCGCCGGGCGTGCCCGACCGCCGGCTCTCCCCTGCCGGGCCCGCGCGGGCGCCGCCGAACTTGTCGGTCATTTCCGCACTCCGACATGATCTGCCCATGAGTCACGCTCCCGTCCCCGGCTGGCCGGACCTTCCCCCGCCGGTGCGTGAGCGCATCTCGGCGCGGCTCGGCGCGCCGGTCCTCGTGTGGTCGACCAGCAGCAACGGGCTGCTGCCCGGTTTCACCGCCCGGCTGCAGACCTCCACGGACCGGGTGCTGATCCACGCCGTGAACGCCACCAGCCCGCTGGCGCACGCGATGTACCGGCGGGAGGTCGAGGTGGTGAGCGAGCTGCCCGCCGGGGCGCCGGCCCGCCAGTACCTGTGGTCCTTCGACGAGGACTTCGGCGTCTACGACTCCTGGGTCGTCGTGGCCTACGCGGACACGGACGTGCGTCCGCTCGCCGGGTGGGACAGCACCGACGTCGCACGGGCGATCGCGCTGGCCCAGGCGATCAGCGCCACCACGGTGCCCGCCGGCACCCTGGAGCCCGTCGAGGACGGCCCGTGGGACGCGTGCGAGCACCTGGCCACCGAGCGGCCGGCCGAGCTGGCGGCCTTCGGCCCGTGGCTCACGGAGCACATCGACGCGGTCGCCGCGGCGGCCGACGGCGCGCGGGCCGTGATGCAGGGCGACGCCCTGGTACACGGTGGCCTGGGGAGGGAGTGCATGATGTTCCCCGCCGACGGGACCGACGGCGCCCTGGCGACGGAATGGATGGGAGCGGGCAGGGGCGCGCCGTGGGTGAACCAGGTGGAGCTGCTCTCGGTCATCGAGGCCGAGGGCGGGCCGACGATCGCCGAGGTCCTGTGGCGTCATCCGCTGCCGGGCGGGGTGCCCGACAGCGCCGTGACCAGCTACCTCGCCGCGAGCATGGGCCGCCTGATCAGCCGGTCGTTCGTCCCGGCCCCGCCGGGCCTCCCGCACGTCCGGTCCCAGCAGCGCGCCCAGGCGCTCGCCTGCCTCGGCTGGGTGCGTCACCGCCTCGGCCGCTGACCCGGGCGCCCAGGCGTCGTCAGCGCTGCGCGCGCCGTCCGCTCTGCACGAGTCGTCAGCGTTGCGCCCGGCCGCTCGCGTAGAGGCAGACCGTCGCCGCCGTCGCCAGGTTGAGCGACTCCGCCCGGCCGCGGATCGGCACGCGCACCACGGCGTCGGCCAGCGCCCGGTCCTCCTCGGGCAGGCCCCACGCCTCGTTGCCGAAGACCCAGGCCGTGGACCCCGCGAGGTCGGGTGCCCGACCGCCGCCGGCCGCGTCCAGCAGGTCGTCCAGGTCGTGGTCGCCGGCCCCGTCCGCGGCGAGGACCTGGCAGCCGGCGGCACGGAGGCGCGCCACCGCGTCCGGCAGCGTGAGCCCGCTGACGACGGGCAGGTGGAAGAGCGACCCCGCCGTGGACCGGACCACCTTGGGGTTGTGCAGCTCCACGCTCTCGCCCGCGAGCACCACGAGGTCGGCGCCCGCGGCGTCGGCGGCGCGGATCACCGTCCCCGCGTTGCCGGGGTCGCGGACCGTCGCCAGCACAGCTACCAGCAGCGGGCGCCCTGCGCGGGGGGCGGGCCGGGCGGCCAGCGCCTCGTCCAGCGTCGTGGGCGAGGTGCGCAGCACCGCGAGCACGCCCTGGGCATCGGGGCTCATCGCCTCGAGCACCTCGCGCGTGCCCAGGTGAACACGCACCCCGGACGCCGCCGCGTGGGCCAGGATCTCCGGGTAGCGCTCCGCGGTCGCCTCCGTGAGGTAGACGTCGCGGACGTCCGCCGCGGCGAACCGCACCGCCTCCCGCACGCCCTGCGGCCCCTCGACGAGGAACTGCCCGTGCCGGGAACGCGCCGGACGCCCGGCCAGTGCCCGTACCGCCTTGACGCGGTCGGCTCGCGGGTTGGCGAGCGTCACGTCAGGCGGGAGGGGTACTGGCCGGGCGTCCGGGGTGTGCTGGGTCAATCTCAGGCCGCGGCCGGGGCGTTGACGTCCGCCGGCAGAGCAGCCTTGGCGACCTCGACGAGCGCGTTGAACGCCGCGATGTCGTTGACCGCGAGCTCCGCGAGCATGCGGCGGTCCACCTCGACACCAGCGGCCTTGAGGCCCTGGATGAGGCGGTTGTAGGTCATCCCCTGGGCGCGGGCCGCAGCGTTGATGCGCTGGATCCACAGCTTGCGGAAGTCACCCTTCTTCGCCTTGCGGTCGCGGTAGGCGTAGACGAGCGAGTGGGTAACCTGCTCCTTCGCCTTGCGGTAGAGACGCGAGCGCTGGCCGCGGTAACCGCTGGCGCGCTCAAGGGTCGTACGGCGCTTCTTCTGGGCGTTGACCGCCCGCTTCACGCGTGCCACGTGTAGCTCCTTGGTTTACTTCGGGGCCGGAAGGTGGGGTCCGGGCGGCAGAGGCCGCCGACGGGTCACTTACCGAGCAGCTTCTTGATCTTCTTGACGTCAGCGGGCGCGACGACCTGGTCCTCGGAAAGCCGGCGAGTCAGCTTGCTCGACTTGTGCTCGAGGTAGTGGCGAGCGTTCGCCTGCTCGCGCATGACCTTGCCGGTGCCCGTGATGCGGAACCGCTTCTTGGCGCCGGAGTGCGTCTTGTTCTTCGGCATGACTGCCGTCTCTCCTCGTGTCGGTCGACCGCGGGTGCGGCCGACGGGGTACGGGCCTGGCCGGTGGGCCGGGCCGTGTGTCGAAAAGCCTCCCGGCGTCAGCCGGCCCGGCGCGGGGCCGGCTTCGGCTTCGGCGCGGCGGGCCGCGGTGCAGCCGGTCGGGGAACCGGGGGCTTGGGGGCCGGAGCCTTGGGCGCGGCCGGCGTGGTGTCCGACGGCGCCGCGGGGGCCTTGGCGGGCGCACGCACCGGAGCGGCGGGAGCCTTGGGGGCCTCCTTCGCGACCGGCTCGGGCTCGGCAGCAGGCTGGGGCTCGGGCTGAGCCGAGGCCTCCTCCGCGGCGGCCTCGACCGCTGCGGCGGCGTTCTGGGCCTCCTCGGCCCAGTCCGTCTGCTGCGCCGGCTCGGCCTGCTCCGACTGCTCCATCTCGTCGACCTCGTCGATCTCGTCGACGTCGTCGCCCTCGTCCGTGCCGCGGGCCGCGGCCTTCGCCTCGGACTTCGTCATGCGCTGCGAGTTGACCTCGGCCGAGCGCTTGCGCTGCTCCACCTTCGCGTCGGCCTTCTTCTTGACCGGGCCCAGGACCATGGTCATGTTGCGGCCGTCCTGCTTGGGCATGGACTCGACGAAGCCGAGCTCCGCCACGTCCTCCGCCAGCCGCTGCAGGAGGCGCACGCCCATCTCCGGGCGCGACTGCTCGCGGCCACGGAACATGATCATGACCTTGACCTTGTCGCCGGCCGAGAGGAAGCGCTCGACGTGGCCCTTCTTGGTGCCGTAGTCGTGCGGGTCGATCTTCAGGCGGAAGCGGATCTCCTTGAGGACCGTGTTCGCCTGGTTGCGCCGCGCCTCACGCGCCTTCATGTCGGACTCGTACTTGAACTTGCCGAAGTCCATGAGCTTGGCGACGGGCGGGCGGGCGTCCGGTGCGACCTCGACGAGGTCCAGGTCCGCGTCCTGGGCAAGCTTCAGGGCAACCTCGGTGCGGACGACGCCGACCTGCTCCCCGCCAGGACCGATGAGTCGGACCTCGGGGACGCGGATCCGATCGTTGATGCGAGGCTCGCTGATGTGATGCTCCTAGGTAAGTCGTCGGTGCGACCGCCAGGAACGAGGAAGGCCCCCGCCCTGAGCACAGGTGGAGGCCATCACGGAAGGGGCGAAGGACGTCGTCTGGGACGACGGCTCCGCCCGACCAGGTGACCCGGCCTCCGTCGGCACGTCTGGCGCGCTCGGTCGAAGCTCGGGTGGGATGGGATCCACTTGAGACACCTGGCGCCGCCGGCTCCGATCCAGGATCAGATTCAGGCAGCGTCAGGTCGGTCGAGTCCCAAGGTTAGCACGCGGCTCGCTCCGGCCCCAGCCCGGAGGGTGTGACCTCCCCCGCCCGGGCCGTGGGCCCGGGCGGGGGCCGGTGTCACTTGTGCAGGTCGAAGCGGTCGAGCTCCATGACCTTGACCCACGCGGCGACGAAGTCCTTGACGAACTTCTCCTTCGCGTCGTCGGAGGCGTAGACCTCGGCGAGCGCGCGCAGCTCGGAGTTCGAGCCGAACACGAGGTCGACACGGGAGCCGGCCCAGCGGCCGTCCGTCGTGGAGAACGTCTGCTCGTCGGCCGACGGCTTCCACTCGAGGCCGAGCTCGAGCAGGTTGACGAAGAAGTCGTTCGTCAGGGCGCCGGGGTTCTGCGTGAGGACGCCCAGGTTCGAGCCGTCCCAGTTGGTGCCGATCACGCGCAGGCCGCCCAGCAGCACCGTCATCTCGGGGGCGGTGAGGCCGAGCAGGTTGGCGCGGTCGATGAGCAGGTACTCGCTCGGCAGCTTGAGGAACCCGCTGTCGTAGTTGCGGAAGGCGTCGGCGACCGGCTCGAGCCAGGCGAACTGCTCCGGGTCGGTCTGCTCCTGCGTGGCGTCCACGCGGCCGGGGGTGAACGGGACCGTCACGTCGAGGCCGCCGGCCTTCGCCGCCTGCTCCACGCCCACGCCGCCGGCGAGGACCAGCACGTCGGCGAACGAGACCTTGACGGGGCTCGTGGCGTTGAACGTCTCGACGACGCCCTCGAGCGCGGTCAGCACCGGCTCGAGCTCGACCGGGTTGTTGACCTTCCACGAGCGCTGCGGCTCGAGGCGCAGGCGCCCGCCGTTCGCGCCGCCCCGCTTGTCGGAGGTGCGGTGCGAGGCCGCGCCCTTCCAGGCGGTGGACACGAGCTGGGACGTGGTGAGGCCGGTGCTCGCGATCAGCTGCTTCAGCTGCCCGATCTCCGCCTCGCCGACGACCTGCTCCGGCGCGGCCGGCAGCGGGTCCTGCCACGGCAGGTCCTCAGCCGGGACCTCGGGGCCGAGGTACCGGGCCTTGGGGCCCATGTCACGGTGGGTGAGCTTGAACCAGGCGCGTGCGAACGCGTCGGCGAACTGGTCCGGGTTCTCGAGGAAGCGGCGCGAGATCGCCTCGTACGCCGGGTCGAACCGGAGCGAGAGGTCGGTGGTCAGCATGGTGGGCTTACGCGGCGCCCCACCCTCGTTCGGCGCGGGGATCACCGCGGCGGCGTCCTTCGCGACCCACTGCTTGGCACCGGCCGGGGAACGCTCCAGCTCCCACTCGTGCGCGAACAGGTTCTCGAAGAAGTGGTTGCTCCATCGGACCGGCGTCTGGGTCCAGGTGACCTCGAGGCCCGACGTGAGCGCGTCGGCGCCCACGCCCGTGCCGTAGCCGTTGCGCCAGCCGAAGCCCTGCTCCTCCAGCGGCGCAGCCTCGGGGTCGGGGCCGAGCCGGTCGTCCGGGTGGGCGCCGTGCGTCTTGCCGAAGGTGTGGCCGCCCGCGATGAGCGCGACGGTCTCCTCGTCGTTCATGCCCATGCGGCGGAAGGTCTCGCGGATATCGTGCGCCGCGGCGACAGGGTCGCCCTCGCCGTCGATCCCCTCGGGGTTGACGTAGATGAGACCCATCTGGACGGCGGCCAGCGGCGCCTCGAGCTCACGGTCGCCCGTGTAGCGCTCGGCGTCGAGCCAGACCTTCTCGGGGCCCCAGTAGACGTCGTCGTCGGCCTCCCACACGTCCGCGCGGCCGCCGGCGAAGCCGAAGGTCTTGAAGCCCATGGTCTCGAGCGCCACGTTGCCGGCGAGGATCATGAGGTCGGCCCACGAGATCTTCTGGCCGTACTTCTTCTTGACCGGCCACAGCAGGCGGCGTGCCTTGTCGAGGTTGCCGTTGTCCGGCCAGGAGTTGAGCGGAGCGAACCGCTGCATGCCCGCGCCGCCACCACCGCGGCCGTCGTGGGAGCGGTACGTGCCGGCGGAGTGCCAGGCCATGCGGATCATCAGGCCGCCGTAGTGGCCGAAGTCTGCGGGCCACCAGTCCTTGGAGTCCGTCATGACGGCGGCCAGGTCCGCCTTGACCGCCTCGAGGTCGAGCGACGCGAACGCCTCGGCGTAGTCGAAGCCGGGGTCCAGCGGGTCACGCTGGGCCGTGTGCTTCGCCAGGATGCCGAGGTTCAGGCGGTTCGGCCACCACTCGCTGTTGGCCGATCCCTGCGTGGGGTGCTTGCGGGTGTCGTACCCGAACGGGCATCCACCGGTGCTCGTGGCCTCGGTGGGTGCGACGGTCTCCGCCGCCTCAGGGGCTTGCGTGTCGGACAAGATGGGTCTCCGTTGCTTGGTGGATCGGTGGTGCACAGCGGTTCTGGTGCTACGGCTCGGACCGGGCGGCGGAGCACCGGGGGCACAGCCCCCAGTACGTGACTTCCGCCTCGTCGATCGTGAAGCCGTGGTCGTGGGACGCCGTCAGGCAGGCGGCCTCGCCGACCGCGCAGTCGACGTCCGCGATGTCGCCGCACTGCCGGCAGACGACATGGTGGTGGTTGTCGCCGACCCGGGTCTCGTACCTGGCCGTGGCGCCCGTGGGCTGGATGCACCGCACGACCCCGGCGTCGGCCAGGGTGTGCAGCGAGTCGTAGACGGCCTGGTGGGAGACGTCGGGAAGCCCCTCGCGCACGACGGCGAGCACGGTGCCCGCGTCGGCGTGCGGGTGCGCGGCGACGGCGGCCAGGACGGCCACGCGAGGCCGGGTCACCCGGAGCCCGACCTCGCGGAGCGCCCGCTCGATCTGCTCGGTCGTGTCCACGACCCCAGCCTCTCCCGTTTTCTTGAATGAGTCAAAAGAAGGAACGGCCTCGGCAGCGTCGAGAAGCGCGGGACCCTGCCGCGGGCGCGTGGAAGGATAGGACCCATGAGCACCACCAGCGAGAACACCACGGCGCCCGACGGGGCGGACGGCGTCGAGGACGCGACGCGCGACATCGCCGACGTCGCGGCCGTCGAGGTCATCACGACCGCCGCCGTCCACCTCATGAGCGCCGCGGCCGTCAAGTGCGGCCTGGCGGACGACGCCGAGGAACGCGGCCACCTGGACCTCGACGAGGCCCGCAAGCTCATCAACGCGCTCGCCGCGCTGGTGGTCGCCAGCGCTCCCGACATCGGCAACCAGCACGCGCGCTCCCTGCGCGACGGCCTGCGGTCGCTGCAGCTGGCGTTCCGCGAGGCCTCCGTGATCCCCGACGCGCCCGGCGAGGGCCCGGGCGAGAAGTACACCGGCTCCGTCGTCTGAGACCAGAACGCAGCGGAGGTCTGAGACGAACAGCTCCGCCTGACACCTGAGGACCATGTCCAGCAACCCGCCAGCACCCTTGCCCGGGCACGTGCCCGGGCAGGCCACGGGCAGCGCGCCGCCGCCGCCCGTCCAGCAGTACGGCCGCGCGCCCGGCGGGCCGCCGCCGGCTCTTTCCCCGCCGCCGCTGGGCGCCGAGCCGGTCCGGCGCCGCCGGTCCGGAGGCTGGGTGCTGGCCCTCCTGCTCGTGGCCGCGGTAGGCGTCGCGGCGTACCTGTGGCTCACCACCGTGCGCTGGCAGGACAACGCCGCCGCGTGGGAGGGCAAGGCCCGGGCGCACGCGCAGGAGGTGGCGGAGCTGCGGACACAGCTCGACGGCGTCAACGCCGAGCTCACGGCCGCTCGCGAGCAGCTCGCCACGGCGAACCAGCGGATCAGCGACCTGGCCAACGAGAAGGCCCAGCTGGGCGACGAGAACGTCGCCTCCCAGCAGTATCTCGAGTACCAGGAGCGGGTGAGCGAGGCCGCGCGCGTCGTGGCGACCGCGCTGGGCCAGTGCACGGACGGCCAGAAGGAGCTCATCGGCTACCTCAAGGACGCCGGAGCGTACGACCCGGCCGACCTGGCCCGCTTCGAGAGCCAGGTGACCGACCTCTGCACCCGGGCCACGGACGCCAACGCCGCCCTGCAGGCGGAGCTGTCACAGTGAGGCACCGGCTGACCGCGGCCCTCGCGGCCGCCACGCTCGCGTGCACGGTGACCGCCGGCTGCGGCGTGCTCCCCGAGCTGCCCGACCCCGTGCCGCTCGACATCGTGCCGACCCTGGCGCCCTCGCTGTCCGCCGAGGACAGCGCCAACCTGTCCCCCGACGGGTTCGACGCGGTGCAGCGCATGGCCGTCCGGATCCGGAACGTGGGCTGTGCCGCCCTGTCGACCGGCTCGGGCTTCGCCGTCGACGAGTACACCCTCATCACGAACAAGCACGTGGTCGCCGACTCCGACCAGCTCCAGGTGAGCACCTACGACGGGCGCGACATCGCGGTGGGGACCGCCGCCACCGCGGCCCTGGCCGACCTCGCCGTGGTCCGGACGCGGGACCCGCTGCCGTCGTACCCCGAGCTTGCCGACGGCGACCCGGTCGCGGGGGACCCGGTGACGGTGGTGGGCTACCCGGAGGGTGGCGCGCTCACCGTCACGACCGGCACGGTGATCGGCACGGCGCACGACCCGCTCAACGCGAACCTGGGCGAGGTCCTCGTGACCGACGCCCCGGTCGAGCCAGGGTCGTCCGGCTCGGCCGCCCTGGACCAGGAGGGCCGGGTCATCGGCGTCGTCTACGCCAAGACCTCGGACGGACAGAGCCTGCTCGTGCCCCTGTCCACGCTGCAGCAGATGCTGGCCGACGACGCGGCCTTCACTCCCGTCGCGGAGTGCGGCTGACCGGTCCGCCGGACCGGCCGCCGCGGCGCGGTCAGCGCGCCGCGCCGATCCTCAGCTCGAGGGAGTCGACCCGCTCGGAGATCACGTCCGACGCGCCCAGCCGGGAGTTGACCTGGGCCAGGACCGCGTCCAGCCCGGCCCGGTCGAGACCGGGGTCGAGCGCGAGCACCACGGCGACCTCCGCCGTGCGGCCGGGCTCCGCGTGCGCACGCACCACGTGCTGCACCGGCGCTGCGGCGACCGCCACCGCCGACGCCACCTCGGGGTCGACGGTGATCGCGTCCGGCCCGCCCACGAGCGCCGGGCGCCACTCCTTGCCCTGCGCGAGCGCCCACACGGCGGGCCGCGGAACCAGGACCGTGACGGGGCCCGCGGGGTCGACCACGAGCAGGGACCAGTCCTCGTTGACGGCGCTGAGCGCCGCGCGCGGCACGTCCACGGGTACCGGGCGCGCGTTCGCGCGCCAGGCGGTCATCGACGCGACGCTGGTGAACACGGGAAGGGCGCGCCGGCCGTCGGGCGACTCCAGGGCGACCACCCCGGCCGACGCCTCCTTGTCGACCTGCAGCCCGTCGGCGGTCTGCTCGGCCTTGCCCAGCTCGGCCAGCACCGGCACCAGCACGCGGGTCTGGGCGAGGCGTGCCACCACCGCGCCGAGCGGCGTGCGCCCCTCGGCGTGCCCCTGGAGCAGCTCGGTCAGCTCCGCGTCGGCCGACCCGTCGTCGCCCGCGAACGCCGACGTGGGCTGGATCGACTTCACGGCCGGCCTGCGACGTCGAGCGCCTCGGGCAGCGTGAACGCGCCCGCGTACAGGGCCTTGCCCACGACCGCACCCTCGATGCGGGGCTCCAGGGCGCGCAGCGCCCGCAGGTCGTCGAGCGACGAGATGCCGCCCGAGGCGACGACGTGCGCGGGGGTGCGCGTGGCGACGTCGGCCAGCAGCTCCAGGTTGGGGCCGCGCAGCGTGCCGTCCTTGGTCACGTCCGTGACCACGTAGCGGGCGCAGCCCGCGGCGTCCAGGCGCGCGAGGACCTCCCAGAGGTCGCCGCCCTCCTGCGTCCAGCCGCGCGCGGCGAGCGTGGTCCCGCGCACGTCCAGGCCGACCGCCACACGGTCGCCGTGCTCGGCGATCACCTTCGCCGTCCACTCCGGGTCCTCGAGGGCTGCGGTGCCGAGGTTCACGCGGCGGGCGCCCGTGGCGAGCGCGCGCTCCAGCGACGCGTCGTCGCGGATGCCGCCCGACAGCTCGACCTGCACGTCGAGCCGGCCCACCACCTCGGCGAGGAGGTCGGCGTTGGACCCGCGCCCGAAGGCCGCGTCGAGGTCCACCAGGTGGACCCACTCGGCGCCTCCAGCCTGCCAGTCCAGCGCGGCGGACAGCGGGTCGCCGTAGGAGGTCTCGGAGCCGGCCTCGCCCTGGACCAGGCGCACGGCCTGCCCGTCGGCGACGTCCACGGCGGGCAGCAGCACCAGTCGGTCGGTCATGTCTCTCCAGTCGTGATGGCTGGTGCCCGACGGCGGTCGCTCGCCTCCGCGCGGAGGCGGGCGACCGGCGTCGGGCACCGGGTGACGGGCAGCCCGGCTCAGGCGAGCGAGCGGACCCAGTTCTCGAGCAGGGTGGCCCCCGCGTCGCCGGACTTCTCGGGGTGGAACTGCGTGGCGCTGAGCGGGCCGTCCTCGACGGCCGCCACGAAGCGCGCCCCGCGCTCCGGCGTGCCGTGGTGCGCCCAGGTCACGCGCGGCGGCGTGTAGTGCTTGCTCGCGAACTCGTCGTGCCCCTGGGTGAACTCCTGGGCGGCGTACGAGTGGACGAAGTAGAAGCGCTCGTCACGGATGCCCTCGAAGAGGACGGAGTCCTCGGGCGCCTCGACCGGGGACCAGCCCATGTGCGGCACGACCGGCGCGTCGAGGCGCTCGACGGTGCCGGCCCACTCGCCCAGCCCTTCCGTCTCGACGCCGTGCTCGACCCCGCGGGCGAACAGGATCTGCATGCCCACGCAGATGCCGAGCACCGGGCGCCCGCCCGCGAGCCGGCGGTCCACGACCTCGCCGCCGCGGACGGTGCGCAGACCTTCCATGCAGGCGGCGAACGCGCCCACGCCGGGCACCAGCAGGCCGTCGGCCTCCTGGGCGGCAGTACGGTCGGCGGTCAGCTCGGCCTCGGCGCCCACCCGCTCCAGCGCGCGGACGGCGGAGCGGACGTTGCCGAAGCCGTAGTCGAGGACGACGACCTTGGGAGCGCCCATCACTCCGGCTTCCTGCGCGCCTTGCGCGCGGCCGAGGTGAGCAGGCGCACGGCCTTGAAGCGGCTGATGGACGACGAGGCGACGACGCCGTCGAGCTCCTCGACCGTCCGGAACCCGGTGAGCAGGTCCTCCAGCTCCTCCGGGGCACCACCCAGGACGAGGCCCGGGGCCAGCTCGTCGCCGCGCTCGCCGTCGGTGAAGCGCAGCGCCGTCAGCTGCTCCCCGCGGCGCGTGACGAGGACCAGCGGGACGCCGCGCACCAGGCCCGAGATGGCCGCCGCGGCGCGCTCAGGCGCGTCGCCGGTGCGGTCGCGGAGCACGGCCAGCGCCCCGATGGACGTGGGCACGGCGTCGACGTCCAGGCCGGACAGCGCGCAGGCCGCGGCCAGCGGGTCGGCCCCGGCGATCTGGGTCACCAGGACCGCGAGCTCCGGGTCGGTGGTGGGGTTCGTCAGCGACGAGAGGTCGTCAGGGATCTCGAAGTCGAGGTCGTCGAGCCCGGAGAGGTCGTCCGGGGTCTTCGGCTCGTCTGCCGGGCTACCGGGGGCGGGGGTGTCGGACATGCGGTTACAGCGCACCCTTCGTGGACGGGATGCCCTCGACGCGGGGGTCGAGGGCGACAGCGGCGCGCAGCGCGCGCGCCAGGGCCTTGAACTGGGCCTCGACGATGTGGTGGGGATCGCGGCCCGCCAGCACCCGCACGTGCAGCGTGATCCCGGCGTGGTGCGCGACCGACTCCAGCACGTGGCGGGTCAGCGAGCCCGTGAAGTGGCCGCCGATGAGGTGGTACTCCTGACCGGCCGGCTCACCCTCGTGCACCAGGTACGGGCGGCCGGACACGTCCACGACCGCGAGCGCCAGCGCCTCGTCGAGGGGCACCGTGGCGTCGCCGTAGCGGGCGATGCCCACCTTGTCGCCGAGGGCCTCGCGCAGCGCCTGGCCGATGCAGATGGCGACGTCCTCGACGGTGTGGTGCGCGTCGATGTGCGTGTCGCCGGAGGCGTGGACGGTGAGGTCCATGAGCGAGTGCTTGCCGAGGGCGGTGAGCATGTGGTCGTAGAAGGGGACGCCGGTGGCGACGTCCGTGCGCCCGGTGCCGTCGAGGTCGAGCTCGACGAGGACCTTGGACTCGGACGTGGCGCGCTCGACGCGGCCGGTGCGGGTCATGCGATCTCCTTGAGGACCTGGGTGAGGGCGTCGCGGAACGCCGCCGTCTCGGCGGCGGTGCCGACGGAGACGCGCAGCCACCCGTCGGGGCCGGTCTCCCGGATGAGCACGCCGTGGTCGAGAAGACCCTGCCAGACGGCGTGCCGGTCGGCGAACCGGCCGAAGAGCACGAAGTTCGCGTCGGACTCGGCCACCTCGAACGGCGTCCCGTCGGCGTGGGTCTGCGCCCGGAGCCAGGTGACCAGGGCGTCGCGCTCGGCCCGGAGGGTGTCGACCTGGGCGAGCAGGGACTCGCGGTGGCGCAGCGCCGCACGGGCGGTGGCCTGGGTGACGGCGCTCAGGTGGTACGGCAGGCGCACGACGCGCAGGGCGTCCACGAGCTCGCGGCTCGCGGCCAGGTAGCCCACGCGCGCGCCCGCGAGCGCGAACGCCTTGGACATGGTGCGGGAGACGGCCAGGTGCGGGTGGTCGGCGAGCAGCGCGAGGGCCGACGGCGTCCCGGCGCGGCGGAACTCGGCGTACGCCTCGTCGACGACGACGACGGCGGGCGCTCCGGTGCCGTCCACGTCCACGTCGCGGGCGGCGGCGAGGACCGCCTCGATGGTGGCCGTCGGCAGGGCCGTCCCCGTCGGGTTGTTGGGGCTGGCCAGGAGGATCACGGAGGGGCGGTGCTCGGCCACGGCGGCGACCGCGGCAGCGGGGTCGAGCGTGAAGTCCTCCTCGCGGCGGCCGGTGACCCACGCGGTGTGCGTGTCACGGGCGTACTCGGGGTACATCGAGTACGTGGGCGCGAAGGACAGCGCGGTGCGCCCGGGCCCGCCGAACGCCTGCAGCAGGTGCAGCATGACCTCGTTGGAGCCGTTGGCCGCCCAGACGTCGAACCCCTCCATGCAGACGCCGGACTCGAGCATCAGGTAGTCCGCGAGGTCGGCGCGCAGGGCCGGGAAGTCGCGGTCCGGGTACCGGTTGAGGCTGCGTGCGGCCCGGGTCACCTCGGCCGCGATGGTCGCCACCACGTCGTCGTCCGGGGGGTACGGGTTCTCGTTGACGTTCAGGAGGACCGGCACGTCGAGCTGCGGGGCGCCGTAGGGCTCCTCGTCGGCGAGCTCGGGACGCAGGGGCAGCACGGCCCGGCGTCCCGTGCTGGGGGTCGTGGTCACTGCCCCAGTCTACGGAGGCTGTCACGGCGGGCGGATGTGAGTCCGCCCACCGAACGCGGTTGTCCACAGGCACCGGCTGCCAACCGGCCCGAGCGTCGGTGGTGGCCCCTACGATCGACACGTGACCTCTTCGGACCCGTTCGCCGACCTCCCTTTCGCGATGGACGAGCCCCCGGACGACTTCGGGGAGCCGCCCGTCGCCGACGCCCCCGGCGCGCCGCCTGCCGACCGTGCGGCGCCGGGCCGGCCCGGCGCGGGCGCCCCTGCCTCGCCCGAGGCGGCGAAGGCCGCCAAGCTGGCCATGCTGCGCGAGCTCATGGAGGGCGCGGGCCAGGGCGGCACGCTCCGCGACGAGGCCGAGGTAGCGCTGCGGCAGCTCGTCGGCCGCGAGGACGCGGTGCTGCGCGAGGACCAGTGGCTGGCGATCGAGGCGCTGACCGCGTTCCGGCGCCGGGCGCTCGTGGTCCAGCGCACCGGGTGGGGCAAGTCGGCGGTGTACTTCGTCGCCACGCGCCTGCTGCGGGCGCGTGGCGCCGGTCCCACCATCATCGTGTCGCCGCTCCTGGCGCTCATGCGGGACCAGATCGCGGCCGCGGCCCGGGCGGGCATCCGGGCCGTCACGATCAACTCCGCCAACGTGACCGAGTGGGCAGAGGTCCACGCGGCGATCGGCCGGGGCGAGGTCGACGTGCTGCTCTGCTCCCCCGAGCGGCTCAACAACCCCGGCTTCCGCGACGAGGTGCTGCCGCGCCTGGCCGCCGACGCGGGCCTCGTCGTGATCGACGAGGCGCACTGCATCAGCGACTGGGGCCACGACTTCCGGCCGGACTACCGGCGCATCCGCACCCTGCTGACGGACCTGCCGCCGGGCATCCCGGTGCTCGCCACGACGGCCACCGCCAACGCCCGCGTCACGGCCGACGTGGCGGAACAGCTCGGGGTGTCGGGTGGCGCCACGGCGGAGGACGTGCTCGTGCTGCGCGGCGCGCTGGACCGGGAGTCCCTGCACCTGGCCGTGCTGGAGCTGGGCGACCAGCCGACGCGGGTGGCCTGGCTGGCGGAGACGCTCCAGGACGTCGACGGGTCGGGCATCGTGTACTGCCTCACGGTGTCGGCCGCGGAGCAGGTGGCGGAGCAGCTGCGCGGGCACGGGCTCGCTGTCTCGGCGTACACGGGCCGCACCGAGCCCGCGGAGCGGGAGCAGCTCGAGGCCGACCTCAAGGAGAACCGCGTCAAGGCGCTCGTCGCCACCTCGGCGCTCGGCATGGGCTTCGACAAGCCCGACCTGGGGTTCGTGGTGCACCTGGGCGCTCCGTCGTCGCCGATCGCCTATTACCAGCAGGTCGGCCGTGCGGGGCGTGGCGTGGACCGGGCCGTCGTGGTGCTCCTCCCGGGTCACGAGGACAAGGCGATCTGGGACTGGTTCGGTGAGCAGGCGTTCCCGGCCGAGGGCCAGGTGCGCGCCACCCTCGCCGCGCTGCAGGGAGCCGGCGGCGCCCTGTCGACGGCGGCCCTCGAGGCCCACGTGGACCTGCGCCGGTCGCGGCTCGAGACCATGCTCAAGGTGCTCGACGTGGATGGCGCCGTGAAGCGGGTCCAGGGCGGCTGGGTGGCCACCGGGCAGGAGTGGGTCTACGACGCGCAGCGGTACGAGCGCGTCGCCGCGACCCGCGCCGCCGAGCAGCAGGCGATGGTCGACTATGTGCCGACGCCCGGGTGCCGCATGGCGTTCCTCCGCGCCCAGCTCGACGACCCGGAGCTCACCCCCGGCTGGGAGTGCGGCCGGTGCGACCGGTGCGGCGGCGTGGACCTTCCCGACGCCCCGGACGCCGAGGCGGTCGCGGAGGCCCGCGCCGAGATGGACCGGCCGGGCGTCGAGATCGAGGCACGCCGCATGTGGCCCACGGGCCTGGCCACCCTGGGGCTCGACGTCAAGGGCCGCATCCCGGCCGGCGAGCAGGCCGAGCCCGGCCGGGCCGTCGCCCGGCTCGACGGGCTGGGCTGGTCGGGGCCGCTGCGCGACCTCCTCGCACCCGGCACGCCCGACGGCGAGGTGCCGGTGCCGCTGCGTCGTGCCGCCGCACGGGTCCTCGACGACTGGGCGGCGCTGCGGGAGGCCGCACCGGCCGCCGCCGGGACCGACGCACCGGCCGCCGCGGCGTCGGACGAGGTCTCGGCCGACGCCGCGCCCGGCCGGCTGCTCGTCCAGGGGGTCGTGGCGGTCCGGTCGGTCACCCGCCCGCAGCTCACGTTCCACCTGGCGACCGGGCTGGCGAAGTACCTCGGCGTTCCGCTGATCGGCGCCGTGGGCCCCGTCCCGGGGCAGGAGGAGCCCGGCCGGCACGACGTGAACTCGGCGATGCGGCTGGCCGGCGTGATGCGGCGGCTGCAGCTCGAGCTCGGCGAGCCGGCGCTGCGCGGTCTGCCCGGGCGGGCGGTGCTCCTGGTCGACGACTACACCGACTCCGGGTGGACCGTCACCGTCGCGTCACGGCTCCTCCGGCAGGCGGGGGCGTCCGCCGTGTACCCCTTCGTGCTGGGCGTGCGGTAACCGGGCGGGGCGGGCGGTAACCGGGCGGGGCGGGCAGCGACGGGCCCGGCCCCTCAGAGCGCGTCGAGCAGGCCGCGCACGTCGTCGGCGCTGAGCGAGGCCGAGAACATGCCCTCGTCGTCGCCGAGGACCGCGTCGAAGAGCTGCGCCTTGCGCTCCTTGAGCGCCATGACCTTCTCCTCGACGGTCCCCTCGGAGACGAGCCGGAACACCATGACGTTGCGCGTCTGGCCGATACGGTGCGTCCGGTCGATGGCCTGCGCCTCGGTGGCCGGGTTCCACCACGGGTCGAGCAGGTAGACGTAGTCCGCCTCGGTCAGGTTCAGCCCGAAGCCACCGGCCTTGAGGCTGATGAGGAACACGGGTGCCGTGCCGTCCTTGAAGCGGCGGATCACCGCGGCCCGGTCCGGCGTGGAGCCGTCGAGGTACTCGACGTCGAGACCGGCGTCGCGGCACCGCTCCGCCGCCCGCTGGAGGAACGACGTGAACTGGGAGAACACCAGCGCACGGTGCCCCTCGGCAGCAAGCTCGACCAGCTGCTCCTCCAGCACCTCCAGCTTGGCGGACCGCACGCCGCGGTACGCCTCCGGGTCCACCAGGGCGGCGTCCAGGGCCAGCCGGCGCAGGGTGGTGAGCGCGCGGAAGACTGCGACCCGGTTGGCGTCGAAGTCGGTCAGCAGACCGAGCAGGCGGGAGCGCTCACGCTGCAGGTGAGTGTCGTAGACCCGCCGGTGCCGCGGGTCGAGCGTCACGCGGAGCACCTGCTCCTGGCGGTCGGGCAGCTCCGGGGCCACCTGCTCCTTGGTGCGGCGCAGCAGCAGCGGGCGCACGCGCCGCCGGAGGCGGGCCAGGGCCGCGGCGCCCGCCCGGGCCACCGACGCGTCCCGCGCCCCCGCGCCGAGCGCGGCGTCACGGGCAGCGGCCTCGACGGGCCGGACGTACTCGAGCCGGAACCGGCCCGCCGACGGGAACAGCCCGGGCGCGACGATCGCGAGCATCGCCCAGAGCTCCATCAGGTTGTTCTCGAGCGGTGTACCGGTGATCGCCACCTTGAACGGCGCTCTCAGGCGGCGGGCGCACTCGTTGGCCCGGGTGCGGTGGTTCTTCGCGAACTGGGCCTCGTCGAGCACGAGCCCGCTCCACGCCACGTCCGTGAACGCCTCGAAGTCGAGCCGGAAGATCGCGTACGACGTGACGACGACGTCGGCGTCCGCAGCCACCTCCGCCACGGTGGTGCCGATCTTCGCCGCTGTGCTGGGCAGCACCGCCACCCGCAGGTCGGGCGTGAACCGCCCGGCCTCCGCGGCCCAGTTGCTCACCACGGACGCGGGTGCCACCACGAGGAACGGGCTGGCGTCCGGCTCCTCGGACCGCGCGTGCGCCAGGAACGCGAGGGTCTCCACCGTCTTGCCGAGGCCCATGTCGTCGGCGAGGATCCCGCCGAGCCCGCGCTGCCAGAGGAACGTGAGCCACTCGAAGCCGTGCTGCTGGTACGGCCGCAGGTCGGCCTTGAGCCCCGTCGGAGGGGGTACCGCGGTGGTCAGCGGGTCGCCGGCGGGCGACTCCCCGGACCGGACGAGCGCCAGCAGGTCGCCGACCGACCGCCGCCAGGCATCGGACTGCTGGACGACGTCCGCCACCTCTTCCAGCTCGCCCCACAGGCTCGCCTGGTACCGGCTGAGCCGCAGCGTGGACGGTGTGTCGCTCAGGCCCTTGGCCTCGTCGATCAGGTCGCGGAGCCGGTCGAACACCGGCCGGTCGGTGCGCATCCATGAGCCGTCGACGAGCAGCAGGCGGCCGGTACCGCGCACCAGCGCCTCGAACAAGGGCCGGAACGGGATCTCCCGGCCGTCGACGCTCACGGTGAGCTGCAGGTCGACCCAGTCGTGGTCGCTGGTGGCGGCCGCGGCGAGCCCCACGACGGGCCGCTGGTCGAGCTCGGCGTACTCGGGCACGTCCTCCGCGTCGACGCGGACGTCCGCCAGCTCGCGCAGCACCGGCACGACCGCCCGCGTCAGGTCCAGCGCGGCCAGGCCGAGGAACTCGCGCGCGTCCGCGACGGCGAACCCGCCGAACCCGTCGGCGCCCCGCACGGCGTCCTCGACCCGTCCGACGATCGCCCGCTCCAGCCCCGGATCGCGGAGCGGGTCCGCGTCGTCGGCCCCGAAGGGGCGTCGTGCGCTGCCGTACTCCCACTCCCAGGTGACGCCCGCCCGGGCCGGGGACTCGTAGCGCACGTGCGCCACGAGCACGGGCCGCGGGGGCTCGGGCAGGTCGACGCTGCCGTCGGACGAGACACCCACCCGCCGCCGGAGCGACGGGTAGACCTCGTCGAGGAACTCGGGCACGTCCGCGGGCGGCACTACCGTCTCGGGGAGGGCGAGCAGCTCCCGCTGCGGCGCGGTCAGAGCTCCCCGTACCGGCCCGAGGAGGAGGACCTGGCCGCCGTCGTGCCGCTCCACGGCGAACAGGCCCGCCGGGCCCGCCGCCCCGAAGGCGGACGCAACGGCCGGCACGCCGTCGAACCGCAGGGCGGGCGCGAGCCGCAGCCCGCCGTCGCCGGTGGCTGAGGCCTCGGCCACCACCTCCGCCCGGCGCGCGAGGCGCACCGTCTCGCCGCTGGCGGCGCCGACCAGCTCGATCCCGAGGTCGGCCGCCTGCTCCAGGTGCGTCCAGACGGCGCGGCCGAGGTCGCCCAGGTCCACCCACGCGGGAAGGCGGTACCGGCTCCCCCGGTTCGCGGCCAGGTCGGCGAGCTCGACGAACCACTCGCGCACCTGCGGGTCGAGCGGCAGGCCGTACCCGTAGCGCAGCCGGTCCCACGACGCCTCGGGCCCCGCCGTCCACCGCCCCGCGCCGGTGCGCAGGGCGGGGCGCACGGCGATCGTCGGCGGCGGCGCACCCGGGAGGACAGCCGCCGACGTGAGCCGCACGCGCAGCCCGGCGGTCAGGTCGCCGCCCGCCGCACCCGGAACGGGTCCCGCGGCGACCCGCCCGAGCGCGTGGCGCCAGGTCCCCTCGCCGGGGAGCCCGGCCTGCTCCGCCGGGTCCGCGGCCACGCCGCTCTCGATCAGCGTGGCCGCCACGTGCTTGCAGTCGTACCCGACGGGGCACGAGCAGTCGGCCGCGATCACCTCGTACCTGCCGGAGCGGGCCACGTCGAAGGTCACGAGGCACTGGTAGACGCTGCGCCCGCTCCCCCGCACACGCGCCCCGAGCTCGCGCGTCCTGGCCCGCCAGGTCCAGTCCAGGACGCGCCCCGAGCGCTGGTAGTCCAGGCCGCGCTCGTAGGCCGCGGCGCCGACGAGACGGCGCACGGCACCTTCGTCGAGGCTCGGCGGAGTGGTGGAGAGGGGCACCCGGCCATGGTTCCACAGGGTCCGCCCGACGCCCCGCCCCACCGAGGCAGCGGGTTCGTCCGACGAAGGCACTGCCTCGGCCAGAACTCTCATAGCCGTTGCGTTATATAACACCAGGCACATACAGTGGGTCCTATGAGCTCCACCGCAGCCCGCGCCCTCGACGCTCTGGGCGACCCCGTCCGGCGCCGCGTCGTCGAGCTCCTCGCCGACGGTCCGCGCACCGCCGGCGAGCTCGCCGACGTCCTGCGCACCGAGCGCGGCCTCTCCCAGCCTGGTACGTCCCGGCACCTGCGGGTCCTGCGGGAGGCGGGGGTGGTCACGAGCAGCGCGGACGCCCAGCGCCGGGTCTACGAGCTCAGCGCCGGCACCTTGCGCGACACCCAGGACTGGCTCGGCTCCGTCGCGGCCTTCTGGACCCAGCGCCTCGACGCCCTCGGCACCGAGATCGCCCGCGGGAACCGCGAGCGCCGCACCCCGGAGGACACATGACCATCCCGAACCTCGGCGTCCTGCGCCGCCTCGCCGGCACCACCGTGCTGCCCGACGACGACGCCACGGTCGCCGTCCGCTTCGAGCGCACCTTCCCCACCACCCCCGCCGACCTGTGGGACGCGGTGACGCGGCCGGAGCGAGTGGCCCGGTGGCTGGGCGGGCTCACGGGCGACCTGCGTGCGGGCGGCGACTTCGTCCTCGACCTGACCGGCGGCGACCCGGACAGCGAGTCGCGCAACTGGGGCCGCGTGGTCGCGTGCGAGCCGGGCCGCAGGCTGCTCGTGACGTGGGAGGCGCCCGGCGGGCAGGCGACGTCGGAGGTGGAGGTGACCACGACCGCCGTCGGGCAGGACGGTGCGCTGCTCACGCTCGAGCACCGGGCGCTGCCCGAGGCCTCGGCACGCGGGTACGGCGCGGGCTGGCACGCCTTCCTCGACCGGCTGGCCGCCGAGCTGGCCCACGAGCCGGCCGACGAGCCGCAGCCCGGCTGGGACGCGCTCTTCGCGCAGTATCTGCCCGGCTACCGGGACCTTCCGGTGGCCGCCGCCAGCCCCTGACGGGAGGGGCGAAGGCCCGCGCGGGGTGCGGCGGGCACCAGGCCCTCTAGACTCGTGGCTCGTGATCCGCCTGAACCCCGAACAGCTCGTCTTCGTGACGGAGCGCCACCTGGCCACCCTCACGACGCTGCGCGAGGACGGCTCGCCGCACGTGGTGCCCGTCGCGTTCACGTGGGATCCCGAGCAGGGGGTCGTGCGGATCACGACGAACCGCGAGTCGGTCAAGGCGCGGAACGCCGCACCGCGGGCGGACGGGACTCCCGCGCGAGGGGCGATCTGCCAGGTGCAGGGCGGCCGGTGGATCACCCTGGAGGGCACCATCGTGGTGAACGAGGACCCGGACGAGATCGCCACCGCGGTGGAGCGCTACGCCCGCCGGTACCGTCCGCTGCCGGAGAACCCGCAGCGGGTCGTGCTGCGCCTGACGCCGGACAAGGTGATGGCGTCGACGTACATGGCGTCGTAGCCGACCGGACGCGAGCCGCCAGGCTCAGCCCACCTGCGCGCTGACGTCTCCCTGCGGCGTCGACACCGCGACCACGTCGCCGCGGACGAGCTGGCGACCGCGCCGCGTCTCGACCTCGCCGTTGACACTGACCTCGCCCTCGGCGACGAGGTCGCGGGCGTGCGTGCCGGACTCGGCGAGGTCGGCGAGCTTCAGGAACTGGCCGAGCCGGATGACGTCGTCGCGGATCGGGACCTCAGGGACGGAAGACATGGCCCCATTCTCCCCCGCCGGCTCACGTGAGACGCGTCCGGCCCACTACGCCCCGGGGAAATAGACTGGCCGCGTGATCCAGCGCATCGATCTCCGCGGCCGGCGCCTCTCGCGCCGTGACCTGCTCGACGTCCTCCCCCGTCCCGACCTCGGGGTCGACGAGGCCGTGCATGCGGTGGAGCCGATCCTGCACGACGTGCGGACCGCCGGCGCGGTGGCCCTGCGCGCCCTCGCCGAGCGGTTCGAAGGCGTCCGTCCCGAGCACCTCCGGGTGCCCCGGGCCGCGCTCGACACCGCCCTGGCCGAGCTGGACCCCACGGTCCGGGCCGCCCTCGAGGAGGCGGTCCGGCGGGTGCGGATCGTGCACGCGGCGCAGGTGCCCGCCGACCACTCCACGGAGCTGGCGCCCGGCGCCGTCGTGCGCCAGCGCTGGATCCCGGTCCAGCGCGTGGGCCTGTACGTGCCCGGCGGTCTCGCGGTGTACCCGTCGTCGGTGGTCATGAACGTGGTCGCCGCACAGGAGGCCGGCGTGCCCAGCCTGGCCGTGGCGTCCCCGCCGCAGAAGGACCACGGCGGCCTGCCGCACCCCACCGTCCTCGCGGCGTGCGCCCTGCTCGGCGTGGACGAGGTGTACGCGGTGGGCGGCGCCCAGGCGATCGGGATGTTCGCGTACGGCGCCGCGGGCAGCGAGCCGCAGGACGGCGCGGTCCTCTGCGACCCGGTCGACGTCGTGACGGGGCCGGGCAACGTGTACGTCGCCGCCGCGAAGCGCCTCGTGCGCGGCGTGGTGGGCATCGACGCCGAGGCCGGCCCCACCGAGATCGCGGTTCTCGCAGACGACACGGCCGACCCGGGCCACGTCGCCCTCGACCTGATCAGCCAGGCGGAGCACGACCCGCTCGCGGCGTCGGTCCTGGTCACACCGTCGGTGGAGCTCGCGGGCGCGGTCGAGGCCCGGCTCGTCGACCTCGCCTCGGCCACCAAGCACTCCACTCGCGTGGCCCAGGCCCTCGGCGGCCGCCAGTCCGCGATCGTGCTGGTCGACGACGTCGCGGCCGGCCTCGAGGTGGTCGACGCCTACGGCGCGGAGCACCTCGAGATCCAGACCGACGACGCCGCCGCCGTGGCCGCGCAGGTGCGCAACGCAGGCGCCGTCTTCGTGGGCCCGTGGTCGCCCGTGTCGCTGGGCGACTACATGGCCGGCTCGAACCACGTCCTCCCGACCGGCGGCTCCGCCCACTTCGCGAGCGGGCTCGGCGTGCACAGCTTCCTCAAGTCGGTGCAGGTCATCGAGTACACGCGCGAGGCTCTGGCCGAGGTCGCGGACGGCATCGTGGCGGTCGCGAACGACGAGGACCTGCCCGCGCACGGCGAGGCCGTGCGGGGCCGCTTCCACTGAGCCCAGCGCTCCGCGAGAACAACATCGCGCAGGCAACCCGGCCGGGTTGCCTGCGCAATGTTGTTCTGGGTGGCGGTCGGTCTCCGGGACGCTGCGGTCAGAAGCCGAACGTCATGATCGGCGGCACGTGCCCGTCGTGCAGCGCGCGCAGCACCGCGAGCTCGTGCGGCACGACGGGCGTGGGCAGGGCGACGAACGAGAACCACCGCAGGCCCGCCGCCTTGTCGGACTCCTGAAGCTCGGGGGTGCCCGACCAGCGGGCCACCTCGAAGAAGAAGTCGACGCGCTGCTCCAGGGCCGGCCCGGCGGGCTCCCCGCGGTGCATGGCGGTCAGCGGCCGCACGTCGACGGGGTCCACGTCGATGCCGAGCTCGTCGCGGGCCTCGCGCACCGCGGCCTGCACCACCGACTCGCCCTCCTCGACGTGCCCGGCCGCCGCCGCGGCCCAGTGCCCGTCGCGGTAGCCGGTGCCCTGCCGGAGCTGGAGCAGCACCTGGCCCTCGCTGCGCAGCAGCACGTAGGCGGCGGGCACCACGCGAAACCGGTGGTCGGCCGACGCGTCGCGCTGGGCCCGCTCAGACCCGGCCGGACCAGACCCAGCCGGACCAGACCCGGCCGGGTCGCGCGGGGCCGTCGCGGGGCGCTCGCTCACGACAGGCAGTTCTGGCCGAGCAGCGCCTTCAGGTCGCCGAACAGCGCGGGCGACTTCTCCACGCGCAGCGTGTCGGCCGCCCGGACGACCGTCCGCTTGCCCGGCTCGGCGACCGCCACGTGCACCTCGGCCGACCCGGGGTGCGTCGCCAGCACCTCCCGGAGCCGGACGATCACCGGCTCGACGGCGCGGCTGTGCGGCACGGTCACGGCGAGCGGGGAGTCGTTCGTCGTCGTGATGTCGGGCAGCGCCACCTCCATGGCCTGCAGCTGCATGGTCTCGTCCCGGCGACGCACCTTGCCGCGCAGCACCACCACCTGGTCCTCGGCCAGGACCGTCGAGTAGGCCAGGTAGGTCTCGCCGAAGAACATGACCTCGACGGCGCCCTCCAGGTCCTCGATGGTCACGGCTGCCCACGGATTGCCGTTCTTGCTCATCTTGCGCTGCACCGAGGTGAGCAGGCCCGCGACGGTCACCACCGAGTTGTCCGGGCGGTGCTCGTCGGCCATGAGGGCCGCGATCGAGGTGTCCGCCGCTCGGGACAGCACGTGCTCCAGGCCCGACAGCGGGTGGTCGGAGACGTACAGCCCCAGCATCTCGCGCTCGAAGGTGAGCTTCTGCTTCTTCTCCCAGTCGGGCAGGTCGGGCACGTCCACGGAGAAGCCGAGGCCCGGCTCGTCGTCGTCCCCGCCGAACCCGGCGAAGAGGTCGAACTGGCCTTCCGCCTCCTTGCGCTTGACGCTGATGACCGCGTCGACCGCCTGCTCGTGGATGACGAGCAGCGAGCGCCGCGTGTGGCCCAGGGAGTCGAACGCGCCGGCCTTGATCAGGGACTCGATGGTGCGCTTGTTGCAGACCACCGCGGGCACCTTGTCGAGGAAGTCCTGGAACGACGTGAAGTCGCCCTTCTCCTCGCGGCTGGCGACGATCGCGTCCACGACATTGCGGCCCACGTTGCGCACGGCGGTGAGGCCGAAGCGGATGTCCTTGCCCACGGCGGTGAAGTTGGCCGACGACGAGTTCACGTCCGGCGGGAGCACCGTGATGCCCATGCGACGGCACTCGTTGAGGTAGAGGGCCGACTTGTCCTTGTCGTCGCGCACGCTCGTGAGAAGGCCGGCCATGTACTCGCCGGGGTAGTGCGCCTTGAGGTACGCGGTCCAGTACGAGACGAGACCGTAGGCCGCGGTGTGCGCCTTGTTGAACGCGTAGTCCGCGAACGACTCGAGGACGTTCCACAGCTGGCGCTGGGCCTCCTTGGAGAAGCCCCGCTCCGTCATGCCGCCGAAGAAGATCTCCTGCTGCTTGTCCAGCTCGGACTTCTTCTTCTTGCCCATGGCGCGACGCAGCAGGTCGGCCTGTCCGAGCGTGTAGCCGGCGACCCGCTGGGCCGTGGCCATGACCTGCTCCTGGTACACGATGAGGCCGTACGTGGTGTCCAGGATGTCCGAGAGCGGCTCCGCGAGCTCCGGGTGGATCGGCGTGATCTCCTGCTGGCCGTTCTTGCGGAGCGCGTAGTTGGTGTGCGAGTTCACGCCCATGGGACCCGGGCGGTACAGCGCCAGGACGGCGGAGATGTCCTCGAAGTTGTCAGGCTTCATGAGGCGGAGCAGCGAGCGCATGGGGCCGCCGTCGAGCTGGAACACCCCGAGCGTGTCACCGCGGGCGAGCAGCTGGTACGTCTCGACGTCGTCCAGCGCCAGCGCCTCGAGGTCCAGCGGCGGCTTGCCGTTCAGCACGATGTTCTCGAGCGCGTCGTCGAGGATCGTGAGGTTGCGCAGCCCCAGGAAGTCCATCTTGATCAGGCCGAGGCCCTCGGACGTGGGGTAGTCGAACTGCGTGATGACCGCGCCGTCCTGCGGGCGCCGCATGATCGGGATGATGTCGATCAGCGGGTCGCTGGACATGATGACGCCGGCGGCGTGGACGCCCCACTGGCGCTTCAGGCCCTCGATACCGCGGGCCAGCTCGACGACCCGCTGCGCCTCCGGGTCGCTGTTGTGGACCTGGCGGAATTCCTCGGCCTCGTTGTACCGCTTGTCCTCGGGGTTGAAGATGCCGCCGAGCGAGATGTCCTTGCCCATGATGGCGGGCGGCATGGCCTTGGTGAGCTTCTCCCCCATGGCGTACGGCATGCCGAGGAGCCGGGCGGAGTCCTTCAGGGCCTGCTTGGCCTTGATGGTGCCGTAGGTGACGATCTGCGCGACGCGGTCCTCGCCGTACTTCTGCGTGACGTACTTGATGACCTCCCCGCGACGGCGCTCGTCGAAGTCGACGTCGAAGTCGGGCATGGACACGCGGTCCGGGTTGAGGAACCGCTCGAAGATGAGGCCGTGCGGGATGGGGTCCAGGTCGGTGATCCGCATGGCGTACGCGGCCATCGAGCCGGCACCCGAGCCACGGCCCGGCCCCACGCGGATGCCGTTGTTCTTGGCCCAGTTGATGAAGTCGGCGACCACGAGGAAGTACCCGGGGAAACCCATCTGGACGATGACCGAGACCTCGTAGTCGGCGCGCTTGCGCACCTCGTCCGAGATGCCGCCGGGGTAGCGGGCGTGGAGTCCGCGCTCGACCTCCTTGATGAACCAGCTGGTCTCGTCCTCGCCCTCCGGCACGGGGTAGCGCGGCATGTAGTTGGCCGACGTGTTGAACTCCACGTCGCACTGCTCCGCGATGAGCAGCGTGTTGTCGCACGCCTCCGGCAGCTCCGAGAAGACCTTGCGCATCTGCGCGGCGGACTTCACGTAGTAGCCCGTGCCGTCGAACTTGAACCGGTCCGGGTCGTCCAGCGTGGAGCCGGAGTTGATCGCCAGCAGGGCCTCCTGCGACGAGGCGTCCTCCTCGCGGACGTAGTGGAGGTCGTTCGTGGCGACGAGCGGGGCGCCGATGGTCTTCGACAGCTCGAGGAGCTGCTTGGTCACGCGGGTCTCGATCTCGAGCCCGTGGTCCATGAGCTCGATGAAGAAGTGCTCCTTGCCGAAGATGTCCTGCAGCTCACCGGCGACCCGCACCGCCTCGTCCCACTGGCCCAGCCGCATCCGGGTCTGGATCTCTCCCGACGGGCAGCCCGACGTGGCCGTCAGCCCCGGGCTGTAGCGCTGCAGCAGCTCCCGGTCCATGCGCGGCCACTTGCCCATCTGCCCCTCGAGCGACGCCAGCGAGCTGGCCCGGAAGAGGTTGTGCATGCCCTCCGTGGTGCGCGCCAGCAGCGTCAGGTGCGTGTAGGCGCCGCGCGCCGACACGTCGTCGCTCTCCTGGCCGGGCTGGCCGAAGCGCACGCGCGTCTGGTCGAACCGGCTCGTGCCGGGCGTCACGTACGCCTCGACGCCGATGATCGGCTTGATGCCCTTGGCCTTGGCCTTGGCCCAGAACTCGTAGGCCCCGAAGACGTAGCCGTGGTCGGTGGTGGCGATGGCCTTCTGGCCCAGCCGCTCCACCTCGTCGAACAGGTCGCCGATCCGCGCCGCGCCGTCCAGCATCGAGTACTCGGTGTGGACGTGGAGATGGACGAAGTCCTCGGTGGCGGTCGGCATGCAGCGAGTCTAGGACGACCTTCCGACACGCCCGGGCGAACGCGCCGAGGGCCTTCTCACACGGTCAGCGGTAGGCGCCGCGGACGACCTCGAGCGCGTGCGCCAGGTCCTCGGGATACTCGCTCGACACCTCGACCCAGCGGCTCGTGAGCGGGTGCTCGAAGCCCAGGCGCACCGCGTGCAGCCACTGTCGCGTGAGGCCCACGCGGGAGGCGAGCACCGGGTCCGCCCCGTACGTCAGGTCGCCCACGAGCGGGTGCCGCAGGGCCGCGAAGTGCACCCGGATCTGGTGCGTGCGGCCCGTCTCGAGGTGCACCTCCACGAGGGACGCCGCGGACAGCATCTCCTGCACCTCGTAGTGCGTCACCGACGGCTTGCCGTCGGCCGTCACGGCGAACTTCCAGTCCGACGTGGGGTGGCGCCCGATCGGGGCGTCGATGGTGCCCGACGTCGGGTCCGGGTGCCCCTGCGCGAGCGCGTGGTACACCTTGTCGACCGTGCGCTCCTTGAACGCGCGCTTGAGCCCGGTGTAGGCGGCCTCGCTCTTGGCGACGACCATCAGCCCGGACGTACCCACGTCGAGCCGGTGCACGATCCCCTGACGCTCCGCAGCGCCCGACGTCGACACCCGGTAGCCCGCGGCTGCCAGCGCGCCCACCACGGTGGGACCGGTCCAGCCCGGCGAGGGGTGGGCCGCGACGCCCACCGGCTTGTCGATCACGACGACGTCGTCGTCGTCGTACACGATGCCCATGCCCGGCACCGGCTCCGCGACGACGGCCGGGGCCTGGTCGGCCGGGTCCGGCACGTCGACCTCGAGCCAGCCGCCGGCGGCCACCCGGTCGGACTTGCCGACCTCCCTGCCGTCCAGCCGCACCGCGCCGGACTCGGCGAGCTCCGCCGCCCGGGTCCGCGAGAAGCCGAGCATGCGGGCGAGGGTCGCGTCGACCCGCTCGCCCGCGAGCCCGTCCGGGACGGGCAGGGTCCGCAGCGGCATCAGCCCGCGTCCGGCTTCTCGGCGCCGGACGCCTCGGCGTCCGACGAGGCCTCGGCGCCCTTGCCGTCCCCGTCCTTGCTGTCCCCGTCACGCCGGCCGTCGAGGCCGATGCCGAGGAGCGACAGGATCGCGATGTGGACCGCCGCGGCGACGATCGCGATGTCTGCCACGTTGCCGACGAAGAAGCCGGCGTAGTCGATGAAGTCCACCACGTGCCCGCGGGCGAACCCGGGGTCACGCAGCAGCCTGTCGACGAGGTTGCCGACAGCCCCGCCGAGCAGCAGGCCGAGCGCGACCGCCCAGCCGCGCGAGCCCAGGCGGCCGATCATCCGGATGATGACGACCACGACGACCGCGACGACGATGGTGAGCAGCCAGGTCATGCCCGTCGCGATGGACAGGGCGGCGCCCGGGTTGTAGATCAGGCGCAGCTGGAGCAGCTCGCCCACCAGCGGGACCGGCTCGCCCCCGACCGTCAGCGACGACTCGGCCCACCACTTGGTGAGCTGGTCGGCGGCCAGCACGACGGCGGCCAGGACTGCGGTCCAGGCCACGAGGACACGGCTGGCCCGCGGCCGCTCGGGCGTCCCGGGGCCGGGCTGGGTCGCGCCCTCGTCGGACGCGCCCTCGGGCGTGGTGCCGGGCACCGGGTCGGTCTCCGTGGTGGCGACGGGTTCGGCGGGCACGGGTTCGGCGGGGGTAGACATCGCCCGCAAGTCTGCCATGCCCGCCTGGGCCCGCTGGCTAGCGGCGCTCCTCGCGGGCCTTGGCCTCGACCGAGAGCGTGGCCCTCGGGAAGGCCTGGAGCCGCGCCTTGCCGATGGGCAGGCCCGTCATCTCACACGTGGCGTAGGTGCCGTTGCGGATCCGGTCGAGAGCGTGCTTGGTCTGGTCGAGCAGGTCGCGCATGTTGTTGACCAGGGTGAGCTCCTGCTCGCGCTCCAGCGCGCTCGAGCCCGAGTCCGCCTGGTCGTCGCCGGCACCGTCACCGGAGTTGCGGAGCAGGTCGCTCAGCTCCGCGTCAGCCGCCTTCAGCTCGCCCTCGAGCCGCTCCTTCTCCTCGAGGAGCAAGGCGGCCTGTTCCTCCGCCTCACGGAGGGTCCAGGGCTCTTCCCCGTCACGGACCGGGAAGGACTTCACGTCCCGAGCCAGGTTCGGGAACTCCTGCTTCAGGGCGGCCCGCGTGGTCGTCGAGAGCTTGGTCATGATTCCCCTCATTCATGCCCGGGATTTGGTCCCCGAAGCGTAAGCACACAAACCGGCCCGCACAACGGGACGCGCCGCCAGGGCGCGACTCGTGTGCGGGCCGGTGGGTCTGTCCGAGGGCGGAAGGCCGACCGCGAGGTGAGGCCCGGCCGGCCGTCTCCGTCCCCGGTCGGGTCAGATGCCGCCCTGCGCCATCTCGGCCGGACGGCCGGCGGGCGCGTTGCCGCGCGGCGGAAGAGCCGAGCCCCTGGCGTCCAGGTCACCGAGCAGGTTCTGCAGGAAGCTCTTCAGGCGCGTGCGGTAGTCGCGCTCGAAGAGACGGAGCTCGTCGATCTTGCGCTCCAGCAGCGACCGCTCCTGCTCCAGCTGCGACAGCGTGCGGTGCGAGGTCTCCTCGGCGTCCCGGACGATGCGGGCACCCTCCGACTTGGCCTCGGCGATGAGCCGGTCGCCCTCCTCCTGGCCCGAGCGCACGTAGTCGTCGTGCAGCTTCTGGGCCAGCTGCAGCATGCCCGTGGCCGACTCCGGCTCCGGGTGCGCAGCCTTGGGGGCGGCAGCGAGCGGGGCGGCAACCTGCTGGGGCCGCGGCGCCGCGGCCTCGCCGCGGGAGAGCTCCGCGATGCGCCGCTCGGCGGCGGCGAGCTTGGTACGCAGGCCCTCGTTCTCCTCCTGGGCCGCGCTCAAGGTCCTGACGACCTCGTCGAGGAAGTCGTCGACCTCCTCGACGTCGTAGCCCTCGCGGAACTTCGTCGCCGAGAACTTCTTGTTGAGGATGTCCTCTGCCGTCAGCAGTGCCATCGTGTCACCTCGTAGCTGTAGAGCGTCGGGAACGGGTTATCGGACGCGTCGGCGCTGCTGAGCCGCGCGTCTGCCGTCGAGAGTCCACGGTAGCGGACGTGTCCCGGACCGGACACCGGGAGCCACCGTGGACACGATTTGATCACAGACCCTGTCCGGAGGGCGTGTCAGGACGTCGCCATCCGTAGTGCCGGGATCACCAGGTTCATCATCAGCGACACCAGCAGGAAGAGCACCAGGAACGCCAGGTCGATGCGGAACTGGCCGATCGTCAGCGGCGGGATCACCCGCCGCAGTGCGCGCAGGGGCGGGTCTGTGACGGAATACACGGCCTCCGCCACCACGAGGAGCACGCCTCGGGGCCGCCACTCGCGGGCGAACACTTGCACCCAGTCGAAGACCAGGCGGCCGATGAGGAACAGGAGGAAGAGGAAGAACAGGAAGGACAGGAGGTCCCAGAACCAGGTCACGTGGACAAAACTACGCGACGGACGGGAGAGTTCCCGGCTACCGCGCGCCACCGCGCGCCGCGCCGAGGCCGGTCCCGGCAATCACCCAGGCACGACGACGGGGTGCCCGCGCGTGCGAGCACCCCGTGGCCGGAGGCCGGCAGGTCCTGGGCGGCCGGAAGCACCAGGTCCCGCGGCGTTCCCGTCAGCTCTGGTTGTAGAAGCCTCCGCGGGCGGCCGGCTTCTCCGCCACCTTCTCCTCGCCCGTGATCTCGACGTGCTCCGGCGAGAGGAGGAAGACCTTGTTGGTGACCCGCTCGATGGAGCCGTGGAGGCCGAAGATGAGGCCGGCGGAGAAGTCCACCAGCCGCTTCGCGTCCGCGTCGTCCATGTCGGACAGGTTCATGATGACGGGCGTGCCGGCGCGGAAAGCCTCGCCGATGACGCGCGCGTCGTTGTACGACCGCGGGTGCACCGTGGTGATGCGGCGCAGCTCGGAGGTCGTCAGCGGGGCCTCCCGCGTGACACCGTCCCGGTGCAGCGGCGTGACCTGGGCGTGGCGGTGGTCCTGCACGTTGTCCTCCAGGTCGTCGTACTCGTCGAAGTACTCGTCCTGCTCGCCCTGGTCGTCGGCGAGGCCCAGGTACAGCATGGTCTTGCGAAGCGCTCCGGCCATCGCTCCCAACTCCGTTCGTCGCCTGACTTCTTGCGAAGCTCACGAATCGCTGCGGATCACCCGCGGCGCTTGACAAAAGTAACCTGGCGCGATCCGGCTCCGAAGAGCGACACGCCGAGCCATGACCAACTTTGCCAAACTTGTTCAGCGAATGCCCGCTGAAATGACAAGGATGTATTTTCGCAGGTCAGGGCCCTATGCACCGAGGAGAGTCACCACCCCGGCCTGCCTGCCCGTCGTGCTGCCCGCCGCGCTCGCCCTGCGGTGGGAGTAGAACGTGGGGTCTTCCAGGGTGCACCGGCCGACGTCCACCACCGTCACCCCCCGGGTCGCGAGCTGGCCCGCGACGCCCGCCGGGAGGTCGAGCCCCGGCGTACCGGACGTCGTCGTGGACCACGTCGCCGGCACCGCCGCAGCCACCTCGTCCCGCATCGCGGCCGGCACCTCGTAGCAGCGACCGCAGACCGCGGGCCCCACCACCGCCCGCACCCGCGAGGTCTCCGCCCCCTGGGCCACCATCGCGTCGAGCGCACGCAGCACCACACCCGCGAGCACCCCCTTGCGGCCGGCGTGGGCCACGCCGGCCACCCCCGCGACCGGGTCGGCGAGAAGCACCGGCACGCAGTCCGCGACGAGCACCCCCAGCCCGAGCCCGGCCTCCGCGGTGACCAGAGCGTCGGCGTCCCCCGCCGTGGCGGGCGGCACCTCGCTCGACCACACGTCCCGCTCGGCGGCGCCGACCGTCAGCACACCGTCTCCGTGCACCTGGGTGGCGAACACCACGGGCGCCCCCGCAGCCAGCGCCACGCGCGCACGGTTCTCGCGGACCCGGCCCTCGTCGTCGGACACCCCCAGGCCCAGGTTGAGCCCGCCGCCCGGGCCCAGGGCCCAGGGCCCCGGCGAGACGCCGCCCGCGGCCGTGGTGAAGAAGGCGCGCACGCCGGGCCCGAGGTCCACGGTGTGCACCGGGACGCCCCGCGTCCTGGTACCTGCCTGGCCCTCACCGGTCTCCGTCACGCCACCGACCCTAGCGGCCCCCACCGACACTCCTCCCTCGCTCTCGACCACGCCGGACCCACGCACGAAACGGGGCCCGCCTCCTCAGAGAGAGGCGGGCCCCGCACGTCTGTGACATACCGGCCGGGTACGTCTGACCTGCTACTTCAGGAAGTCCGGCACGTCCAGGTCCTCCGCCACCGGGCGGCGCACCTCCTCGAACAGGGGCGGCACCTCGGTGGTGGTGCGCTGCCCCTCACCGAACTGCCCCTGCACCACGACGGCGGGCTCGTCGAGGCTCACCGGCACGTCGTCCGGGTCGGCCGGGATCACGCGCGGCAGCGTCGAGACGCCGGCCCCGGTGCCCGCGGCGGGCGGGAACGACGCCGGCCGGCCGTCGTGCGACGGCGGCTGCGGCACCGGCGTGCGCGCCGCGTCGCCGCTGCGGACCGCCGGGATCTGCGTGGTGGGCGGGCGCGACGCGCCCTGGACCTGGCCGAGCGCGCGCGAGTCCTTGCGGACCTGCGGGGCCCCGCCGTCGAACCCGGCGGCGATGACCGTGACCCGCACCTCGTCGCCCAGGGCGTCGTCGATGACCGTGCCGAAGATGATGTTGGCCTCGGGGTGCGCGGCCTCCTGCACCAGGCGCGCGGCCTCGTGCACCTCGAACAGGCCCAGGTCGGACCCACCCTGGATGGAGAGCAGCACACCGTGGGCGCCGTCGATCGACGCCTCGAGCAGCGGCGACGAGATAGCCAGCTCCGCGGCCTGCACCGCACGGTCCTCGCCCCGGGCAGAACCGATACCCATGAGCGCCGAGCCCGCGCCCTGCATCACGGACTTGACGTCCGCGAAGTCGAGGTTGATGAGGCCCGGCGTGGTGATCAGGTCGGTGATGCCCTGGACGCCGGAGTGCAGCACCTGGTCGGCCGAGTGGAACGCGGCGATCGCCGACACGTTGCGGTCGGACATCGACAGCAGCCGGTCGTTCGGGATGACGATCAGCGTGTCGACCTCGTTGCGGAGGTTCTCGATGCCCTGGTCGGCCTGGACGGCGCGGCGGCGGCCCTCGAACGTGAACGGCCGCGTCACGACGCCGACGGTCAGCGCGCCGAGCGAACGCGCGATGCGCGCGACGACGGGCGCGCCGCCCGTGCCCGTGCCGCCGCCCTCGCCCGCGGTGACGAAGACCATGTCCGCGCCGCGCAGCACGTCCTCGATCTCCTCGGCGTGGTCCTCGGCCGCCTTCTTGCCGACCTCGGGGTCGGCACCGGCACCCAGGCCGCGCGTCAGCTCACGGCCGACGTCGAGCTTCACGTCGGCGTCGGACATGAGGAGCGCCTGGGCGTCCGTGTTGATGGCGATGAACTCGACACCCTTGAGGCCGACCTCGATCATGCGGTTCACGGCGTTCACACCACCGCCGCCGATGCCGACCACCTTGATCACTGCCAGGTAGTTCTGCGGAGTTGCCACGTCGTTGCCTTTCGATCAGGTCGCTCGATCAGGACCGGTCCTGTCCCGACCTCTCCTGCGCTTGCGCGCCCGAAGCCTCAGGTTCAGGTAGAGGGTTAGAGTTATGTCAGGTTGCTGCTGAGTCCGACGGTAGGTGCGCCGACCCGGTGTGTCGAAGACATCGTCGCGCGTGTCGCGCAGACGCGCACCCGAGAATCACACCGATGTCATTCGGGGTGGCTCCGGACCCTCAGCGTGTGACCGGTAGCTCCGGCGAGGACACGTCCAGGATCCGCGCCTCGGGTGCCGCCGCGCGCAGCGTCTGCACCACGCGCACCTTGAGCGCGGTGCGCTCCCCGTTGCCCCAGTGGACCGCGACGCCGTCGTGCAGCGTGGTGCGGACGTCGTCCTGCGTGTCGGCGCTCACGCTCGCCACCTGCGACGACAGGTCCGGGGGCAGCGCCCCGAGCACCCGGAGCGCGGCGTCGAGTGCGAGCGTGCCACCGTCCTCCTCGATGGGCACCGCCACCACGGGCAGCGCGTCGGGCGGCTCCGGCGACTCCCCCACCTGCACCCCCTCGTCGTCGAGCAGCGCGTAGCCGCCCGGCGCCGGGACCGCGGCGACAGGCACGCGCGCGGTCAGCGTGACGTCGAGCCCGTCGGGCCACGTCCGCCCGAGCCGCACGTCCTTGACGCCGTTCAGCCGCAGGATCTGCTCGCGCAGCGCCACGGTGTCGAGCCGCGGGAGGGGCACGCCGGCCGCGTCGTCGACGACGTCGCGCACCTGCGCCACGTCCACGGTGGTGCCCTCACCCCGCACCACCACCTGCTCGGCGTCGAGAGCGAGCACCGGCGAGAAGAACGCCACCCACCCCGCTGCGCCCGCGAGCAGGAGGCCGCCCGCGATCCACAGGGCGCGGCGCAGCACGCGGTGGCGTGCCGTCGCGGCGCGCTCCGCCTCACGCTCGGCGCGGCGGTCGGCCATCCGGGTGGACACCACCCCGGGCAGCGGCGGCACGGCGCCCCCGTCGGGGACCGAGTCCCGGGTCCCCCGCGACGTACCGGAGCGAGGCGAGGACACGTCGTGGGATAGGGGCGACGAGAGGCCGGCCGGGCGCGCCACGTCACCGCGGTCCCGGGGCGGCTCGGGCGGCGCCGCCGACGTCGGTCCCTGCGCAGGGGTAGCCGTCCGGGACCAGCGCCCGGCGCCGGCCGGCCGCGTCCCGCCGGACCGCAGCTCGCCGGGCCCCACGCCGCCGGGCCGCGCATCGTCCGCGGGCACCTCCCCCTTCTGGGAGCGCCCGGTCTCCGGCGTCTCCGGAGCGGGGCGCTTCCTGGGGGCGCTCGACGGCGCAACCGACGGCCCGCCGGCACCGCTCCGCTCCGCGGGACGTGCCGGTCCCGTGGTGCGGGGCCGGGCCGGCGGGCGCATCAGGCGACGCCCCCCGAGGGGACGTGGGTGCGGGCCGCGAGGTCGGCGAGGATGACGTCGCCGAGCTCGGTCACGTCTCCGGCCCCGACGGTAAGGACCAGGTCGCCCGGCCGGGCGAGGGCGGCGACACGGTGCGCCGCCTCCAGCCGGTCCTCCACGGAGTGCGCGGGGGTGCCGCGCACCAGGTCGGTGATGGTGCGCGACGTGATCTCCGGGTCCACGTCCTCGCGGGCCTTGTAGACGCCGGTGACCACCACCTCGTCGGCCAGCGCGAGCGCCTCGGCGAAGCGGTCGGCGAAGATGCGCGTGCGCGAGTACAGGTGCGGCTGGAACAGGACGAGCAGCCGGCCCTCCCCCGCGACCGGTCGGGCCGCGTGGAGCACCGCCTCGATCTCGGTGGGGTGGTGCCCGTAGTCGTCGACCACGCGCACGCCTCCCGCCTCGCCGCGCGCCTCGAACCGGCGGCCCGTGCCGGTGAACGCCGCGGCCCCCGCGACGGCGGTGGCCGGGTCCACGCCGAGGAGCACGGCGCTCACCACGGCGGCGGTCGCGTTGAGCACGTTGTGGTCGCCGGGGACGGAGAGCCGTAGCGCGAGGGGCTCGGTGCCGAGCGGCCCGCCGCGGAGCACGGCCGTGGCGCCCGTCCCGGTCGAGGACACGTCGGCGACGCGGACGTCGGCGCCCTCCGCGGTGCCGTACGTGACCACCTGCCTGCCTGCCGCCCGGACCGTCGCCGCGACGTCGCGCGCGCCGGGGTCGTCGGAGCACGCGACCAGCCACCCGCCGGGCGCCACCCGCCCCGCGAACGCGACGAACGCGGCGGTGAAGGCCTCCTGGGTGCCGTAGTGGTCCAGGTGGTCGGGCTCCACGTTGGTGACGACCGCGACCGTGGGGGCGTAGTTGAGGAACGAGCCGTCGGACTCGTCGGCCTCCGCGACCAGCACGTCAGACGTGCCGAGGTGGCCGCCGGGGGTGGACCCGCTCGCGGTGCGGAGAGTGCTGCCGATGGCGTACGACGGGTCCAGTCCCGACTCGCGCAGCACCGCGGCCAGCATCGCGGAGGTGGTGGTCTTGCCGTGCGCGCCGGCCACCGCGACCCCGCGCGTGCCGGTCATGAGCGCGGCGAGGGCCTGCGAGCGGTGCAGCACGCGGAGCCCGGCGGCGCGCGCCGCCGCGAGCTCCGGGTTGGTCTCGCGCACGGCGCTGGAGATGACGACGGTGCCGGCGTCGGCGACGTGGGCCGCGTCGTGGCCCACCCAGACGGTGATCCCGTCGGCGCGGAGCATCTCGACGGCCGCGGAGGCCGCGGCGTCGGAGCCCTGCACGACGACGCCCCGCGCCGCGAGCAGGCGGGCGATCACGGACATGCCGGCTCCGCCGATGCCGATCATGTGGACCCGGCCGAGGTGTCCCACCTCGGGCACTGCTGAGCTCATCGTCACCTTCCGGTCGTCACGTGCACCCGCACGCGGTCTCAACGTCTGCGGACCGCCCCGCCGAGCACGGCGAGGGATCTGGCCACGACGCTACCGCGTGCGGCGAGAGCCTCCGCTGCGCCGGGCTCCGTGCGGGCGAACGAGATGACCATCCCGAGCGCCGCCATCGTGGTGATGAGGGCGGAGCCACCGGCCGAGACGAGCGGCAGCGGCACGCCGATGACCGGGAGCACGCCGATCACCACGCCGATGTTGATGAACCCCTGGCCCACCACCCAGCAGGCGACGGCCGTGGTGGCGACCTTCACGAACGGGTCCGGGTGGCGGCGTACCGTCCGGGCCATCGCGAGTCCGAGGAGAGCGAACAGGGCGAGCACCAGCAGCGTGCCGAACAGGCCGAGCTCCTCGCCGATCACCGCGAAGATGAAGTCGTTGTGGGCCTCCGGCAGGTAGCTCCACTTCTCCCGGCTGGCCCCCAGGCCCACGCCCCACACCCCGCCCGTCCCGAGGCCGTACAGGCCGTGGATGGACTGGTAGCACTCGGAGGCCGCGTCGCAGTCGGACCCGTACGTGGCGGCGATGCGCTCGATCCGGTCCTGGCCGTCCTGGTTGAGGATGAAGAAGTAGGTGACGACGAAGGCCGCGAGGGCGCTCCCGCCGGCGAGCAGCCCCAGCGGGGCACCGGCCACGAAGAACGCGCCCCCCACGAGCAGCCCGATCACCAGGGCGGTGCCGAGGTCGCGGCCGGCGAGGACCAGCCCTACCACCACGACCGCCCCCGGGACGGCCGGGACCATCACCTGGCTCCAGCTCCCGAGCAGGTGCTGCTTGCGGCCGAGCACGGCGCCCAGCCAGACCGCGAGGGCCAGCTTGGCCAGCTCGGACGGCTGGAAGCGGACAGGCCCGAACTCCAGCCAGTTCTGCTGGCCGTTGGTCTCCTGGCCCATGAAGATCACGGCCACCAGCAGCACGCAGGCGACCAGCAGCGCCGGCCAGGCGAGGCGCTTGTACCAGCGCAGCGGCAGGCGGGCGGCGACGACCAGCACCGGCAGGCCCATGAGCGCGTACTGCGCCTGCACGAGGAACGCGGCGTACGGGGAGTCGCCGTCGGCGATGGAGGTCACGGCCGAGCTGGACAGCACCATCACGAGCCCGATCACCGTCAGCAGGCCGGTGGCCCCCACGAGGAGGTAGAAGCTCGTCACCGACGAGTTCCACTGGCCGAGCCACACGCGCTCGGGCCGGCGGACCGGGAGCCGTTCGGTGAGGGTGGGCCGGGGGGGCCTCGCGGGACCCTGGGTCGTCGCCATCCGTGCCCCTTCCTCAGGCGAGCTCGCGCACCGCCTCGGCGAACTGCTCGCCCCGGTGCGCGTACGAGCGGAACTGGTCCTGCGACGCACCCGCCGGGGCCAGGAGCACGGTGTCGCCCGGCCGCGCCAGGGTCCGTGCGTGGGCCACCGCCCGGCGCATCACGGACCCAGTGTCCCCGGGATCCACCACCACGACGGGGACGTGCGGGGCGTGTCGCGCCAGCGTGTCGGCGAGCGGCGCCGGGTCGGCACCGATCAGGACGACGGCGCGCAGGCGGTCGGCCCGCGACCGCACCAGGTCGTCGTAGACGGCGCCCTTGGCGAGGCCGCCTGCGACCCACACCACCGTGCCGTGCGCAAAACCGGCGAGCGAGGCAGCCGCCGCGTGCGCGTTGGTGGCCTTCGAGTCGTTGACGTACACGACCTCGTCGAGCACCCGCACCTGCTGGATCCGGTGGTCTCCCGGCCGGAAGGCGCGCAGGCCGTCGCGGACCGCGCGGGCGCTCACGCCGTGGGCACGTGCCAGGGCGGCGGCCGCGAGAGCGTTCGCGACCACATGGCCCGGCACCACGCCGTCGGCCCCGGCGAGGTGCTGGAGGTCCGCCAGGGTGGCGAGCTCCGCGGCGTGGGTGCGGCGCGACGGGTCGTCCGCCGGGGCGTGGAACGCCCGGTCCACGAGCACGTCCTCGATGAGGCCCAGGTCGCCAGGGCCGGGCGCGCCGACGGCGAAGCCCACGGCGCGCGCCCCCTCGACCACGTCGGCCTCGAGGACGAGGGACTCGGTGCGCTTGTCGGCCGCGTTGTAGACGCAGGCCACCTGGGCACGCTCGAAGATCCGGCCCTTGTCGGACGCGTACGCGTCCAGCGAGCCGTGCCAGTCCAGGTGGTCGGGGGCGACGTTGAGCACCGCGCCCGCCTGGACCGACATGGTGTGCGTGAAGTGCAGCTGGAAGCTCGACAGCTCCACCGCGAGGACGTCGAGCGCCGGGTCGAGAGCGGCCTCGACGACGGGCCGCCCCACGTTGCCGACGGCCGCCGACCGCAGGCCCGCGGTCCGCAGGATCGCGTCGAGCATCTCGACGGTCGTGGTCTTGCCGTTGGTGCCGGTGACGGCCAGCCAGGGCGCCGGGCCGAGGCCGAGGCCCCGCTCCCCCGGTGCGCGGTCCACCCGCAGGCGCCACGCGAGCTCCACCTCGCTCCATACCGGCACGCCCGCCGCGATCGCGGCGGCCAGCAGGGGCGACGACGGCGCCCACCCGGGCGAGGCCACGACCAGGTCGCTGTCGCGCACGAGGCGAGCCGCGACGTCGTCGGACACCTCCGTGACGTCCGCGTCGGGGTTGCTCGCGTCCACCGTGACGAGCGATGCAACCCGGCCCGCCAGGGCCGCGACCACCGCGCGGCCGGAGACGCCGAGGCCAGCCACGACGACGCGGGCCTCGGCGAGGGGGACGCGCGGCTCGACGACGCCGTGCGCGGCTCCGCCGCCCGGGCCCGCGGCGGCCCCGCCCGGGGACGTCACGAGACGACCCACTCCGCGTAGAAGATCCCCATCCCGAGCGCCGCGAACAGGCCGGCCACGAGCCAGAACCGGATGACGATCGTGACCTCGGCCCAGCCCATGAGCTCGAAGTGGTGCTGCAGCGGCGCCATCTTGAACACGCGCTTGCCGGTCAGCTTGAAGGACGTGATCTGGATCGCGACCGAGGAGACGATGAGCACGAACATGCCGCCGATGACGACGGCCAGGAGCTCCGTGCGGGTCAGGATCGACAGGCCGGCGAGCGCGCCGCCGAGGGCCAGCGAACCGGTGTCACCCATGAAGATCTTCGCCGGGTTGGCGTTCCACCACAGGAAGCCGAAGCACGAGCCCATGACGGCCGCAGCCACGATGGCGAGGTCGCCCGGGTCGCGCACCTCGTAGCAGCTGGGTCCCGCGGCGGCGAGGTACTGGCACGACTGGTTGAGCTGCCAGATGCCCACCAGCACGTAGGCGCCGAAGGTGATGAGGGAGACGCCGGTGGCGAGGCCGTCGAGGCCGTCCGTGATGTTCACGGCGTTGGACCAGGCCGCCACGAGCAGGTTCGCCCAGATCACGAAGAGGATCAGGCCCACCGTCGCCCCGGCGAACGCGAGGTCGATGTCGGTGTCGCGCAGGAACGAGATCTTGGTCGACGCCGGCGTGCGCGAGTTCTCGTTCGGGAACTGCAGCGCGAGGGCGGCGAAGGAGACGCCGACCACGCCCTGGCCCACCAGCTTGGCCCGGGCCGTGAGGCCGAGGGACCGCTGCTTGCGGATCTTGGTGAAGTCGTCCAGGAAGCCGACCAGGCCCAGTCCGGTCATGAGGTACAGGCACAGCAGCGCCGAGACGCTGGGCACGCGCTGCGAGACCAGCATCGAGACCCCGTACCCGATGAGGGTCGCGGCGATGATGATCACGCCGCCCATCGTGGGGGTGCCGCGCTTGGAGAAGTGTCCCGTGGGGCCGTCCTCGCGGACGAACTGACCGTAGTTCTTGCGGATCAGGAAGCGGATGAACAGCGGCGTGCCGAACAGGGACGTGAGCAGCGCGACGCCGGCCCCGACGAGGATCGCGATCACCGGGCGACCTCCGCAGCCGACGCGGCGAGCTCGTCGCCCAGGCGCCACAGGCCGGAGCCGTTCGAGGCCTTGACCAGCACCACGTCGCCGGGGCGCAGCGCCTCGTCCAGGTAGTGGCGGGCCGACTCGACGTCGGGCACGAACACCGTCTCCTCCCCCCAGGAGCCTTCCTGGGTCGCTCCCTCGTGGATGTGGTACGCCCCGTCGCCGACGACGACGAGGAGCTTGATGTTCAGCCGGACCGCCAGGCGGCCGATCGCGTCGTGCGCGGTGCGGCTCTCGTCGCCCAGCTCGAGCATCTCGCCGAGCACCGCGACCGACCGGCGGTCGCGCCCGGCCATGACCGCGAGCGTCTTGAGCGCCGCGCGCATGGAGTCGGGGTTGGCGTTGTACGAGTCGTCGACGAGCGTCACGCCGTCGGGCCGCTCGGTGACGGCCATGCGGTGCGGGCTGTCGGCGGCGGCCTCGCTCAGACGGGAGGCGACGTCGGCCAGCGGGACACCGAGGCACAGCGCCGCGGTCGCCGCGGCCAGAGCGTTCGTGACGTGGTGCTCGCCGACGAGACGCAGGGACACGGGAGCCCGCTCCTCGCCGACGCCGGCGCGCCCCACGATCCCGGGGCCGACGCGCAGCGCGAACGACGCCCGTCCGGCCCGGTCGATCGTGATGCCCTCGGCACGCACGGCGGCGGAGGGGATGGTGCCGAAGCCGACCACCTCCACGTCCTGGGCAGCGCGGGCGGCCATGGCGGAGACGCGCACGTCGTCCACGTTGAGGACCGCCGTGCCGCCGGGCAGCACGCCCTCGACCATCTCGCCCTTGGTCCGCGCGATGGCCTCGACGTCGCCGAACACGCCCAGGTGGGCGGAGCCCACCGCCAGGACGATCCCCACCTCGGGCGGCGCGATGCCGGTCAGGTACGCGATGTTGCCCTCCCGGTCGGCGCCCATCTCGAGCACGAGGTACCGGGTGTCGCGAGTGACCCGCAGCACGGTCAGCGGCAGGCCCACCTCGTTGTTGAAGGAGCCCGCGGGCACCACCGTCTCGCCCTCCGGCGACAGCAGGCGGCCCACCAGGTCCTTCGTGGTGGTCTTGCCGACGGAGCCGGTGACGGCGACGACGCGGAGGTCACCCTCGGCGCGCACCCGCGCGAGCACGTGGCGGGCGAGCCCGCCGAGCGCGGCCTGCGGGTCGTCCACGACCACGCACGGCACGTCGAGCTCACGGGCGGCGAGGACGAGCGCCGCGCCCGCCTCGACGGCCACGGCGGCGTAGTCGTGCCCGTCGACGTGCTCGCCCGGGAGGGCGACGAAGAGGGACCCAGGCGCCACGAGGCGGGAGTCCACCACCACGGGTCCGGCGACGGCGGTCGCCGGGTCGGCCCCGTGGAGCCGTCCGCCGGTCGCTTCCGCCACCTCCTGCGCGGTGAGCTCGATCATGCCGTCGTCCTCTCGTGCTGCGCTGTGGTCGCGGGGTGGGTGGGAAGGGCGGCGCGCTCGGCCAGCGCGGCGCGCGCCTCGACCCGGTCGTCGAGCTCGTGGTCCACGCCGGCGACCTCCTGGATCGTCTCGTGGCCCCGGCCCGCCACCAGGACGGTGTCCTCGGGCCGGGCGTGGCGGACGGCCTGCCGGATGGCGTCCGAGCGCGGCGCCACCTCGAGCAGCTCCACGTCGCGGCCCGACCGGGCCAGCTCGGCGCGGGCACCGTCGAGGACGGCGGCGCGCACGGCGGCGGCGTCCTCGCCGTGCGGGTCGTCGTCGGTCACGTAGACCACGTCGGCCCCCGCCACGGCAGCGGCGCCCATGAGGGGGCGCTTGCCCGGGTCCCGGTCGCCCGTGGCGCCGAAGACCAGGGCGAGCCGGCCGGACGCCGTCGGGCGCAGGGCGTCCATCGCGAGCGCGAGCGCCTCGGTGTTGTGCGCGAAGTCCACGACGACGCGCGGCTCGGTCGAGAGCACCTCCATGCGTCCCGGCACCGTCGCGCTGAGCCCGCCGGCGGCGTCGAGCGCCGCCGCGACCTCGTCCACGCCGACGCCGCTCTCGACCACCATGACGAGGGCCAGCGCGGCGTTCGCGACGTTGTACGCGCCGGGCAGCGAGGTGGCGGTCCGCACGGACCGCCCGTCGCGGTGGGTCACGGTGAAGGCGGAGCCCGTGCCCGCGGGCGCCACGTCGGTCACCGTCCAGTCGGCCTCGGCGCCCGACGTCGCCAGGGTCACCACGGGCACGGAGGCCTCCGCCGCGAGCCGCTCGCCCCAGGCGTCGTCGACGGTGACGACGCCGCGGCGGGAGTGCTCGGGCGTGAAGAGCCGGGCCTTGGTGGCGAAGTACGACTCGAGGTCGCCGTGGAAGTCGAGGTGGTCCTGGCTCAGGTTGGTGAAGCCGGCCACGTCGAACACGACGCCGTCCACCCGGTGCTGGGCCAGCGCATGGGAGGAGACCTCCATGGCCAGGGCGCGGACCTCGTCCTCCCGCATCGCCGCGAGGAGCGCCTGGAGGTCGGCGGCCTCGGGCGTGGTGAGCCGGCTGGGGAGGACGCGGTCGCCCGAGCGCGTCTCGACGGTGCCGACGAGGCCGCCCTTCCAGCCGAGGGCGCGCACCGCGTGGTCGAGCTGGTAGGTGGTGGTCGTCTTGCCGTTGGTGCCCGTCACGCCGAAGGTCACGAGCTGTGCGGCCGGGTCGCCCAGCACCCAGGCGGCGACGTGGCCGAGGATCGCACGCGGGTCGTCGGCGACGAGCACGGGCACCTCCACACCGGCGAGCTCGGCGCCCCGCGCGTCCGTCAGGATCGCGGTGGCACCGCGGGCGACGGCGTCGGCGGCGAACTGGGCGCCGTGCGCACGGGCACCGGGCAGGGCCACGAAGAGGTCACCGTCGACGACGACACGGTTGTCGGACGCCACGCAGCTGACTGCGGCGTCCGCGGCGGGGGCGGCGAGACCGAAAGCCAGGGCGAGGTCGGTGACCCTCCGGGGTGTCACGGCAGCCGGACGGATCCGGTCGAGCGGGGATGTCACGGAGTAGAACCTACCGTCTGCCGGATGGCCCGCCGCGCCCGGGAGGCGGCGTCGTGAGCGCTCCGGAGGGTCTTCACCAGCGCCTCACGGCGTGACCATATCGAACTGTGATGACCAATTCATATGGTCTTTTCCAGGAAGTTTTCCTCCCCATTGGGGTGATTGCCACCTAGACTCCGCCTGTCCATCGGTCCGCTCTGCATGGCATCAGGGTTCGGTCACGATGCCCGGCAGAGCGCAAGCTCTCGGAGGCAGAGTTGACTCACCGCACCACGCACCGACGCCGGGCGGCCACCGCCACCGGCCTCGCCACGGCCCTCACCCTGGCCCTGACCCTCACGCAGGCCGCTGCTCTCGGCACCGCCGCCGCCGCAGCCCCCCAGCCGGACGTCGCGATCCTGCACGCGAACGACGCCCACGCCGTCAAGGACTCCTACATCGTGGTCCTCAAGGACTCGGCCGTCGGGACAGCCGAGGTCAAGGACAAGGCCAAGGGCCTTGCCGCCAAGTACCAGGGCAAGCTCAAGCGCACCTGGTCGACCGCCCTCGAGGGATTCTCCGTCGAGCTCAACGAGAAGCAGGCCCAGAAGCTCGCCGCAGACCCGGCCGTCGACTTCGTGGAGCAGAACCGCACGGTCACCCTGGCGGCGACCCAGGCCCCCACACCGTCGTGGGGCCTGGACCGCAGCGACCAGCGCGCGCTGCCCCTGAACAACTCGTACACCTACGCGAACAACGGGTCCGGGATCACCGCCTACATCATCGACACGGGCATCCTCACCACCCACACCGACTTCGGCGGCCGGGCCGTGCACGGCACCGACACCGTCGACGGCGACAGCGACGCGACCGACTGCAACGGCCACGGCACCCACGTGGCCGGCACCGTCGGCGGCACCGCCTACGGCATCGCCAAGGGCGTGCGGCTCGTGGGCGTGCGCGTCCTCGACTGCGAGGGATCGGGCACGTACGAGGGCGTCATCAGCGGCATCGACTGGGTCACCGCCGACCACGACCCGGGCGAGAAGGCCGTGGCGAACATGAGCCTCGGCGGCCCCAGCGACGCAGCCGTCAACGCCGCCGTCACCGCGTCGATCGCCGACGGCGTGACGTACGCCGTCGCCGCCGGCAACGAGACCACCGACGCCTGCACCAAGTCGCCGGCCAGCACGCCCAACGCGATCACCGTGGGCGCCACCACGAGCACCGACGCCAAGGCGTCCTACTCGAACTACGGCACGTGCCTGGACATCTTCGCGCCCGGCTCGAGCATCACGTCCGCCTGGCACACCTCGAACTCGGCGACGAACTCCATCTCCGGCACGTCGATGGCCTCCCCGCACGTGGCCGGCGCCGCCGCCCTGGTGCTCAACGCCAACCCCGCGTACACGCCCGCCCAGGTGCGGGACAAGCTCGTCGCCGACGCCACGCCCAGCGTGGTCACCAGCCCCGGTACGGGTTCGCCCAACCGTCTGCTGTTCGTCGGTAACGTCACGCCGCCCACGCAGGACTTCTCGATCTCCGTGTCGCCCGCTGCGGGCTCCGTGAACCCGGGCTCGTCCGTCACCGCGACCATCACCACGGCGACCACGGCCGGCGCCGCGCAGTCGGTCGCCCTGTCGGCGACCGGCCTGCCGTCAGGCGTCACGGCGACCTTCTCCCCCGCCACCGTCACCTCGGGCGGCACCTCCACGATGACGCTGACCGCGGCGTCGTCGGCTGCGGCGGGAACGGCGCCGGTCACCGTCAGGGGCACCGGCCCGGTCACGGCCAACACCGCGTCGTACGCGCTCACCGTCAACGGCGCCCCCGGCTGCAGCCAGGTGGCGGGCACCGACTACGCCGTCAACGACAACGCCACCATCGAGTCGCCGGTCACGATCTCGGGCTGCGCCGGCACCGCCACCCAGGCGGTGGTGGACGTCGACATCACGCACACCTACCGCGGCGACCTCGACGTGACGCTCGTCGCGCCCGACGGCTCGCTCTACGTCCTGCTCAACAACGCGGGCGGCTCGGCCGACAACGTCGACCAGTCCTTCACCGTGGCCCTCTCGGAGGTGGCCAACGGCACGTGGCGGCTGCGCGTCGCGGACACCGCGAGCGGTGACGTGGGCACGCTGACGAACTGGTCGCTCAGCCTCACCGCCGGGGGCAGCACGCCCCCGCCGGGCAGCTGCACCGGCGCCAACGGGACCGACGCCGCGATCACCGACAACGCGACGGTCAACAGCCCCGTGACGATCGCGGGCTGCGCCGGGACCAAGACGTCGGCCGTGGTGGACGTGGACATCACGCACACGTACCGGGGCGACCTCGTGGTGAGCCTCGTGGCGCCCGACGGCACCGTCTACACGCTGCTCAACCGCAGTGGCGGCTCGGCGGACAACGTCGACCAGGCCTTCACGGTCAGCCTGTCCAACGAGACCGCCAACGGCACCTGGAACCTGCGGGTCCAGGACGCCGCGAGCGGCGACGTCGGCACGCTGACGAACTGGTCGCTGACGCTCTGACGCCACGCACCTGCCGAGCCCCATAAGCCAGCGATATGGGAACTCGGTATGAACGCTTTACCTCATCTTTTCCTTACTCTTTCACCCATCCCGCCCGCCGGGCCGTCGTCCGCGACGGCCCGGCCGGGCACCCCATCCCTCTGGAGGACACGTTGACCCAGCACATCCTGCGTCGCCGTTCGTCGGCGGCCCTGGCCGTCGCCGCCCTGCTGCTCACCCCGCTCGCAGCCGGCCCGGCGGCCGCCGCGGAGCCCGACGTCACCATCCTCGGCGCCGGCTCCCCCGGCGCGATCAAGGACTCCTACATCGTCGTGCTCAAGGACGACGCCGTCGCCCGGTCCGACGTCAAGGGCAAGGCCAACGGCCTCGTCAAGGCCCACGGCGGCACGGTGGTCCAGACCTGGGACAGCGCCGTCCGCGGCTTCGAGGTGACGCTGTCCGAGGGCCAGGCGAAGAAGCTGGCCACCGACCCCGCCGTCGCGTACGTCGAGCAGAACGCGGTGGTGTCGCTCGCGGCCACCCAGTCGCCCACTCCGTCGTGGGGCCTGGACCGCATCGACCAGGCGTCGCTGCCGCTGAACAACAGCTACACGTACGCGAACAACGGCGCGGGCGTGAAGGCCTACATCGTCGACACGGGCATCCTCACCACGCACTCCGACTTCGGCGGCCGGGCGATCCACGGCTACGACTTCGTGGACAACGACGCGAACGCGACCGACTGCAACGGCCACGGCACGCACGTCGCCGGCACCGTGGGCGGGTCCGCGCACGGCGTGGCCAAGGGCGTCACCCTCGTGGGCGTCCGCGTCCTCAACTGCTCGGGCTCCGGCACGAACGCCGGCGTGATCAACGGCATCAACTGGGTCACCTCCGACCACGCCGCAGGCCAGAAGGCCGTCGCCAACATGTCGCTGGGCGGCAGCAGGTCGACGACCATCAACAACGCGGTCACGGCGGCGATCGCCGACGGCGTCACGTTCGTCGTCGCGGCGGGCAACGAGAACACCAACGCCTGCACCAAGTCGCCGGCCAGCACGCCCAACGCGATCACCGTGGGTGCCACGACGAACACCGACGCCCGGGCGTCCTACTCCAACTACGGGTCGTGCCTGGACATCTTCGCGCCCGGCTCGTCGATCAAGTCGGCCTGGCACACGTCGACGTCGGCGACCAACACGATCTCGGGTACGTCGATGGCGGCCCCGCACGTGGCCGGTGCCGCCGCCCTCGTGATCTACGCCCACCCGACGTACACGCCCGCGCAGGTGCGTGACACCCTCGTGAACCGCGCCACCTCCGGCAAGGTCACGAGCCCGGGTACGAGCTCGCCGAACAAGCTGCTGTACGTGGGCGGCGCGCTCTGACCTGACCAGCCGGTCCGCTGTGGGTATGGCTGTGGCGGGTATTCCTCGAGGAGTTCCCGCCACAGCCATACCCACACCGGACGGGGGTTCCGCGCCAGCGCCGTCCGCATTCGGCACCGGGCCCGCCCCCTGCGTGTGCAGGTGGCACGCCACGAGCCGCCCGTCCTCGGCGGCGGTAGCCACCCCCGGGCCGGTGCTCGCGAACGCCGTGGGCCGCAGGACCGGCCGGTCCGTGCGGCACACGTCCATGACGTGCGGGCAGCGGGCCGCGAAGGGGCAGCCGGGCTCCAGGGTCCGGAGGTCCGGCGGCGAGCCGGGGATGCCCGACAGCTCGCGCCGCGGGCCGTGCAGGGGCGGGAACGACCCGAGCAGCCCGTGGGAGTACGGGTGCCGCGGGCGCCGGTACACGTCGCTCGCCGCCGCCTGCTCCACGATCTCGCCCGCGTACATGATGGCGATCCGGTCGGCGACCTCCACCAGCAGCGACACGTCGTGCGTGATGAAGATGACGGAGAACCCGAGCCGGTCGCGCAGCTCCATCACCTGCTCGAGGATCTGGCGCTGCATCACCACGTCGAGCGCCGTCGTCGGCTCGTCCATGATGAGCACCTGCGGCTCCAGCGCGAGCGCCATCGCGATCATCACGCGCTGGCGCATGCCGCCGGAGAGCTGGTGCGGGAACGACCGCAGCCGGTCCGCCGGGATGCCCACCATGCTGAGGAGCTCAGCGGCCCGCTCCTCCGCCTGCGCCACGGGCATGCCCTTGCGGTGCGCGAGGATGCCGTCCACGAGCTGCCGCCCCACCCGGTACACCGGGTTGAGCGAGCTCATGGCGCCCTGGAACACGATCGCGATGTCCTGCCAGCGGGTGCTGCGCAGCTCCGCGTCCGTGAGGCCGAGCAGGTCGGCCCGCTTCCCGTCCCGGCCCGTGAGCAGCACCTCGCCGCTCGTGATGATGCCGGGCGGGGCCAGCAGACGGGTCGCCGCGTAGGCGAGCGTCGACTTGCCGCAGCCCGACTCCCCCGCGAGCCCCAGCACCTCGCCCCGGTTCAGCGTGAGCGACACGTTGCGCAGCACGTGCGTGGGGTCGTCGCCGTAGCCGTAGTCCACCGACAGGTCGCGGATCTCGAGCACCGGGTCCGCCGTCGTCGTCTTGGCGCTCAGGGCGCTCATGGCCTTCCCTCCCGCACGACCGGCGTGAAGCCCACCCGCGGGCGGATGCCCCGGCGGCGCAGGGACCGCGCGTGCAGGCCGGTCGACCGCAGGCGGGGGTTGACGAACTCGTCGATGCCGAAGTTGACCAGCGCGAGCGCCATGCCGAGCAGGGCGATGCACGCGCCGGCGGGGACGAACCACCACCAGGCGCCGCGCTGCAGCGCCATGTTGTTCTGCGCCCAGAACAGGATGGTGCCCCAGTTCCACTCGCTGACCGGCGTGATACCGATGAACGAGAGCGTCACCTGGGACAGCACCGCGAACGTCACCGTGCCGACGAACCCGGACGCGATGACCGCCGACAGGTTCGGCAGCACCTCGGCCAGGACGAGCCGCCAGGTGCGCTCGCCGTTCGCGCGGGCCGCCTCGACGAAGTCGCGCTTGCGGAGCGAGAGGGTCTGGGCGCGCAGGACGCGGGCGCCCCACGCCCAGCCGGTGGCGCCGATGACGAGCGCCACGGTCATGCCGCCCGCGCTCGGCAGCTGGGCCGCGATGATGATGATGAGCGGGAGCTGCGGGATCACGAGGAACACGTTCGACAGCGCCGACAGCGTCTCGTCCCCCACCCCGCCCACGAAGCCCGCGGTGACGCCCACCAGGACGCCCACCACGGTGGCGCTCACGCCGGCCACCAGGCCGACGACCATCACGCCCCGCGTGCCCACGATGATCTGCGACAGGATGTCGCGCCCCGTGTGGTCGGTGCCGAGCCAGTGCGCCGGTGAGGGCGCCTGCAGCAGGTCGGCGCTCACCTGGTTGGGGTCGTAGGGGGTCACCCACGGCCCCACCACGGCGAGCACCGCGAAGAACACGAGGATCCCCAGGCCCGTCAGGGCCTTGGTGTTCCGCAGGAACAGCAGGCGCTGCGGTCTGCGCTTCTTGGGTCCGACGGCGGTCGCGCGCACCTCGGGCAGGGGCGTCGCCTCTCCCGTGGTGAGGGTGGTCGTGGTCGCCATGTCAGTCCTCCTTCCGGGTGCGCGGGTCGAGCGCCACGTAGGCGAAGTCGGCGATGATGTTGGCGACCAGCACCGACAGCGTGATGACGAGGAAGCAGCCCTGCATCAGCGGGTAGTCGTGCGTGGAGACCGCCTGGTACAGCGTGTAGCCGATGCCCTGGTAGGAGAAGACCATCTCCATGATCAGCGTGCCGCCCACCACGAAGCCGAGGGACAGCGCGAAGCTGGACACCTGCGGCAGGATCGCGTTCCGGGCGGCGTAGCCCAGCACCACCTGGCGGCTGGGGAGGCCCTTGGCGTGGGCGACCGTCACGTAGTCCTCGGAGGACACCGTGACCATCATGTTGCGCATGCCGAGGATCCAGCCCGCCACCGACGACAGCACCACGGTGAGCGCCGGCAGGAAGCCGTAGTACACGACCGAGCCGATGAACTCCCCGGTGAACGCCGGCACCAGGCCGCGGTCGTAGCTGCCGTTGGACGGGAACCACCGCAGGTTCACGGCGAACACCGTGATGGTGATGAGGCCCACCCAGAAGTACGGCACGGCCGAGAAGAACGTGGCGACGGGCAGGATGCCGTCGGCCCACGTGCCCCGGCGCCAGCCGATGGCGACGCCCACGAGCGTGCCGAGGACGAACGCGATGATCGTCGCCACGCCCACGAGCCCGACGGTCCACGGCAGGGACTGGCCCACGATGTCGGCCACGGGCGTGGGGAAGTGCGTGAACGACAGGCCCAGGTCGCCCCGGAAGAGCATCGCCCAGTAGGCGGTGTACTGCTCCCAGAGGCTCAGGTCCTGGTCCAGGCCGAACAGGACGCGCAGCGACTGCTCCGCGTTCGAGTCGATACGGCCCTGCATGCGGCCCATGAGGGCCGTCACGGGGTCGCCCGGGAGCAGGCGCGGCACGATGAAGTTGAGGGTGATCGCGGCCCACGCGGTCAGGGCGTAGAACGCGATCCTCCGCAGGAGGAATTTCACGAGGCGGCCTCCTTCCCGGGGGCGGCGGTGCGGTGGCCCGCCGTCGCCAGGTCGAGCACCGGCCGGTCCGGCCGGTCGGAGTAGGCCCAGCAGGCCGCGGAGCGGCCGGGTCCCACGTCGAACAGCTCGGGCACCTCGGCGCGGCACAGGTCGGTCGCGAACGGGCACCTCGGGTTGAACCGGCAGCCCGACGGCGGGTCGATGAGGCTGGGCGGCTCGCCGGGCACCTGCTTGGCGCTCAGGTCGCCACCCGATCCCGACAGGTCGTCGGGGTCCGGCGCCGACGCGACGAGCAGCCGCGTGTACGGGTGCTTGGGGTCCTGGGTGACCGACTCGCTGTCGCCCGCCTCCATGACCCGGCCCGCGTACAGCACCATCGTGCGGTCGGCGAAGTAGCGGGCCGACGCGATGTCGTGCGTGATGTACAGGATCGCGATGCCGAGGCGGTCGCGGAGGTCCTTCAGGAGGTTGAGGATGCCGAGGCGGATGGACACGTCGAGCATCGAGATCGGCTCGTCGGCCAGGAGCACCTCGGGGTCGGCGGCGAGCGCGCGGGCGATCGCCACGCGCTGGCGCTGACCGCCCGAGAGCTCGTGCGGGTACGCGTCGACGTAGCGCTCCGCCGGGGTGAGGTGCACCCGCTCGAGCAGCTCGGTCAGGGCGTCCTCGAGGGCGGCGCCCGTGAGGTGGCCGCGGTGGATCCGGACGCTGCGGGTGAGCGTGTACCGGATCGGGTGCACCGGGTTCAGGGAGCCGAACGGGTCCTGGAAGATCATCTGGACCCGGCGGACGTAGCGGCGGAACGCGCGGCGGCCGCGCACCTGCACCGCGGCGCCGTCGAGCTCGATCGACCCGGAGGTGACGGGCATGAGGCCGGCGAGCAGCCGTGCGATGGTGGACTTGCCGGAGCCGGACTCGCCGACCACGGCGAGCACGCTGCCGCGGCGGAGCTCGAGGTCCACGCCGTCGAGCGCGTGCACCACCTTGCGGCTGCGGAGGCCACCGACCGCGAAGTGCTTCGTGAGGCCGCGGGTGGCGAGGACGGGCGGGCCGTCGTGCGCCGCGCCGCGGGGTTCGGGGGGCGCCCCCGAGGCGCCGGCCGGAGCGGAGTCCGCCGGCACCTCGGGAGCGTGTCGAGCGTCGTTCACCTGGTCACCCGTTCGCGGGCTCGAGGTTCATGACGATCTGGACGGCCTGCGGCCCCGTGGGCTGCGGCTGGTTGTACGGGTCGTCCTCGGACGGCCAGCCCACGTAGCTCTGCGTGGAGAACTGGGCCGTCGCCGGACGGGACCAGATCGCGATGGCGGGCACCTCCTCGACGAACACCTTCTGCACGGTGTCCATCGCGGTCTTGCGGGCCGCGTCGTCGGTCGCGCTGGCGTACGCCGCGAGCGCCGTCGTGACCTCCTCGTTCTGGAAGCGGCCGAAGTTCCAGTTGGCAGCCTCACCGAGCGGCTTGTACTGCGCGCCGTCCATGATGTTGGAGTACATGTCCCAGGGGGTCGCGCCGCCGTCGGTCCAGTGCAGCGTGGCCTGGAACTCGCCCGGGGGGATGACGTCGGCGAACCAGCCGTCGGCGTTCACCGGGTTGACGGTGGCGGCCGCGCCGAGCTCGGACGCCGCGTTCTTGATGAGGTCGAGCGCGGTGAGGTAGTCGTTCCAGCCGGCCGGGTTGGTCAGCTCGAAGGTGACGGGCTCGCCGTCCGGGTCGACGAGCGCGTCGCCGTCCCAGGTGTAGCCGGCGCCCTCGAGGAGCGCGCGGGCGCCCTCGACGTCGACCTCGTACTCGGCGTCGGCGTACTCGGCGGAGAGGAACTCCTCACCGGCGGGCAGCGGCAGCCCGGTGACGCTGGTCAGCGGGGGGTTCACGCCCGAGGTAGCGATGTCCACGAGCTCCTGGCGGTCGATCACCATGTTGAGCGCCTGCCGGAAGACCTTGTTGTTGAACGGCTTGGTCTCGTTGTTCAGGTAGAGCACGTCGATGCCGAGGCCGGCTGCGGCGTACTGGTTGTAGTGCTCCGGGTCCTGGGCGATGTAGACCTCTTCGTAGTCCGCGATGAAGGTCCAGCCCCACTGCACCTCACCGGTGGTGAGGGCGGTCGTGAGGGCGTTGTTGTCGTTGTACGACGAGTAGCGGATCTCGGGGACCTGCGGCTCGCCGCCCCAGTAGTCGTCGCGGGCCACGACGGTGGCGGCCTGCGGGGTCCAGGAGTCGAGCGTGTACGGGCCGGTACCCACGGGCTCGGTGTTCGTGAACGTGGTCGGGTCGTCCACGTCCTTCCAGATGTGCTCCGGCACGACCAGCAGCTTGTAGAGCTTGGACTGGTTCACGAACTGCGACGCCTCGAAGCCGACGGTCACGGTGCTGCCGTCGGTCGTGATCTCGCCGTACGGGAGGGCCGTCGTGTTCAGCGCCTCGAAGTCCTTGCGGAGCTGGATCGAGAACGCGATGTCCTCGGCCGTGAACTCCTCGCCGTCCGACCACGTGACGCCCTCGCGGGGCGTGATGACGGCCTCGGTGAAGTCCTCGTTCCACTCGATGCTGTCGGCGAGCCAGGGCTTCGGCTCCTCCGACGGGCGGGCGTCGTTGACCATCATGAGCGGCTCGTAGATCACGAACGCGTAGCCGAGCGAGAGCGCCGACGAACCGGTGGCGAACGGGCTCTGGTTCTCGGTCTGCACGCCGTTCGGCATGCCGACGGTGAGCGTGGCGCTGTCGTCACCGCCGGTGGCGGTCTGACCGCCGCCGCCGCTGCAGGCAGCGGCCAGCAGCGCGACCACGGCGGCGCCTGCCACCGCGGCGATGTGCTTGCGGATCCTCACGTGTGCCTCCTTGCACGGTCCCGACGGGCGGGACGTCTTCCTTGACTTGTGGTCGCCCCGACGGATTGTCCTCGCGGGCGGGTACTGCGGGGTACTGCGACGGGTACTGCTCTCGGATGTAGCCGGTGAGGGGACTACCGGGGGGTGTCCCCGACGGGCACCACGGCGGTGAGCCGCAGGTCCCGCACGGAACGGCCGGCACGGAGTCGGTAGTCGCCGGGCGGGGTGCGCCAGGCGGCCGTGCCGTCGTCCCACGTCTGGAGGGCGCGGGCCGGGACCCGCACCGTGACGGTCGCGCTGTCCCCGGCGGGGACGTCCACGACCGCGAACCCGCCGAGCCAGCGCACGGGGCGGCGGGGGTCACGCTCCGCGTCCTCCGCCGGGGGCTCGACGTAGACCTGCACCACCTCGCGGCCGTCGCGCGGCCCGGTGTTCCGGAGGCTGACCACCACCTCCAGCTCCGTCGCTGTGGGTACGGGAATGGTCGCCTTCTCGGCCGGTACCCCGACCAGAGGCGTACCCACAGCGATCGACTCGTAGGACCAGGTGGTCCAGCCCAGGCCGTGCCCGAACGGCGCCGCGGGGGCCGGGCCCGTCACGGCCCGGCGCTCCCACGCGCGGTAGCCCACGTCGAGGCCCTCGGCGTAGTCGACGACCCGGTCGACGGGGACGGCGTGCGGCACCGGGACGTCCGCGTAGCGAGCAGGCAGCGTCCAGGGCAGACGGCCCGACGGCTCGGTGACGCCGGTCAGCACGTCCGCGAGCGCGGTCCCCGCCTCCTGGCCGGGGAGCCAGCCCCACAGCACGGTGGGGGCGTCGTCCAGCCACGGCAGCTCCACGGGGGCGCCGGCGTTGACGACGACGATCGTGCGCGGGTTGGCCGCGAGCACGCGCCGGACCAGCTCGTCCTGGTTGCCGGGGAGGTCCAGGTCGGTGCGGTCGTACCCCTCGGACTCGACCTCCTCGGTGGTGCCGACCACGACGACCGCCACGTCGGAGGCGGCGGCCGCGGCGGCCGCCTCGGCGAGCTCGTCCTCGGCCGACGGGCCCGGCAGGCGGTGCACGAGGGCCGCACGGACGAAGTCGTCGTAGCCGACGGGGTGCACCACCTGGAGGGTGGCGTCGAGGTCGGCGGTCCCGCCGCCGGCCACCTGTCGGACGATGGCGACGGGATGGTTGTGGCCGGAGGCCAGCACCACGTCCTCGTTCACGACGGTGCTGCCGGTCGCGACGACGTCGCCGTCGACCCGCACCTCGTGCACCCCGACGGTGCCGACGCCGAGCTCGTGCCCCCCCGGCTCGTCGACGCGGACGGTGGCCCGGAGGCGGACGGCGTCGGCGTCGGGCCGCACGGCCTGGAGCCAGCCGTCCCAGGTGGCGACCGTCGTGGTCTCGAGGACCGTGCCGTCGCCGGCGAGCAGGTCGAGGCGGAGGCCCGGCTCGCCCGACACGGGGTCGGTGCAGCGTGCGACGTCCAGCAGCGGCGGGTTGCGCAGCGCGCGGGCGCCGGCGTGCAGAACGACCTCCGAGCCCGCGGGCAGCGCCTCGCGCAGGGCGTCGGCCGGGTAGCTCAGGCGGTCGGGCACCACGTACGACGAGCCGCCGCCCTGGAAGAAGGGCGCCACGGCGGCGGACCCGAGCAGGGCGACGCGCAGGGCGCCCGACGACGGCGCCGGGCCGGCCGCGTGGCCCGGCGCTGTCAGCGGCACCAGGCCTGCCGTGTCCTTGAGGACCACGACCGAGCGGGCGGTGAGCTCGCGCAGGAAGGCGGCCGAGGCGTCGCGCGTCCACTCCCCCGTCGCTGCGGGTCTGATCGCTGTGGGTATGGCTGTGGCGGCAATCCCGGCCGGAATTCCCGCCGTAGCCATACCCGCAGCGGAGGGAGCGGGGGGCGTCAGCTTGCCCACCCGGGCGGCGAGGCGGAGGAGGCGCAGCACCTTGTCGTCGAGCTCGTGCTCGGCGATCTCGCCGGAGCGGACCGCGGCGAGCAGCCCGTCACCCCAGGGACCGTCGGGGCCGGGCATCTGCAGGTCGAGGCCGCCGCGGACCGCGGGGGCCACCGACTGCGTGCCGACCCAGTCGCTCACGACGAGGCCGTCGAAACCCCACTCCTCCTTGAGGACGCCGTTGACGAGCGGGCCGTGCTCCAGCATCGGGGCGGCGACCTCGCCGTCGTCCACGCCGCTGTAGGCGCCCATGACGCTCCAGGCGCCCGCCTCGACGAGCCGCTCGAACGGCTGGAGGTAGACCTCGCGGAGGGTGCGGGCGTCGACCCGAGCGAGGTAGCGGGTGCGCTCCGTCTCCGAGTCGTTGGCGACGTAGTGCTTCACGCACATGCCGACGCCGTGCGCCTGCGCGGCGGTGACCAGGGCCACCGCCACCTCGGACGTGAGGTGCGGGTCCTCGGAGTAGCACTCGAAGTGGCGGCCGCCCACGGGGGTGCGCTGCAGGTTGACCTGCGGAGCGAGGACCACGTCGACGCCGTGGCGCCGGGCCTCGGCGGCGAAGAGCTCGCCGGCCCGGGCGGCCAGGCTGACGTCCCACGTGGCCGAGAGGGCCGACGGGGCGGGAAGCATCGCGGACGTGCCACCGCCCGTGCCGTCGCCGGTGCCGCGCACCCCGACGGGACCGTCGGACAGGACGACCGGCTCGAGGCCGATGCGCTCGACGGGAGCGGTGCTCCAGAGGCCGGCCCCCACGACGAGGGCGACCTTCTCCTCGACGGTGAGCTGGTCGAGCAGGTGGAGCAGCTGGGGCTCCGCGGTGGCGGTCTGCGATGACACGCGGTGAACTCCGTTCGACTACGGACGATGTGGCAGGGATGATTGAACCACACTTACTTACCAGTTAGTAAGTGCCTCCGGGGCAGTATCGTAGCCACATGGCAGACGCGACGACCCCCGCCCCCGCTCGCACGCGCCCCGCGCGCCCGGCGCGGGCACAGCGCAGGGAGGAGATCCTGCGCGCGGCCACCCGCGTGTTCGGCTCGAAGGGGTACCACGCGGGCTCCCTCGTCGACGTCGCCGAGCAGGTGGGAATCACCCACGCGGGCGTGCTCCACCACTTCGGCAGCAAGGACAAGCTGCTGTGGGAGGTGCTCGAGTACCGCGACCGCGTCGACGTGGAGCACCTCGAGGGCAAGCACATCCCCGGCGGCCTCGACCTGTTCCGGCACCTGCTCAAGACCGCCCGCATCAACGCCGACCGGCGCGGCATCGTGCAGGCCTACTCCGTGCTCACCGGCGAGTCCGTGACCGACGGGCACCCCGCGGCGCCATGGGTGACGCAGCGCTTCACCGGGCTACGGGCCGAGATCGCGCAGGCCCTGCGCGAGGTGGTGGATGAGCGGGCCGCCGCCACGGGCGAGGAGCCGCCAGAGATCCCCGACGCCGACCTCGACCGGGCCGCGAGCGCCGTCATCGGCGTGATGGACGGCCTCCAGGTGCAGTGGCTGCTCGACCCCGACGCCGTGGACCTCGCCGACTCCACGGCGTTCGCGATCGAGGCGATCCTGGCGGCGACGCTGGCCGGGGCCGAGAGGCCGAGGCCGCTGGCCTGACGGCGGGGCTGTCCACAGGGATTGCCGCGTCACGCTGCACGGGCATAGCATCATTGCTATGTTCACGAGATGACCTGGGCTATAGAGATGTCCGACGAGGTCGCCAGGTGGTACCGCACGCTGGGCGACCGTGACGCGGCAGTGGTCGACCGCATGCTCGACCTTCTGTCGGAACGCGGCCACATGCTCCGCATGCCCCACTCTCGATCGCTGGGAGGTGGCTTGTTCGAACTGAGATTTACTTGCGAGGGCCTCGCCCGCAGGATCACGTTCGCGTTCGAACCTCGACGGAACGTCATCACGCTGACGACTTTCCGGAAGCAGCGACAGAACGAGGCGGGAGAGGTGGAACGTGCGAGGAGCGCGTTGCACGACCGGCTCGCCTCAGGATCGGAAAGGTGACTGCCATGGGCAATGCATCATGGGACGACCTGCGCGCCGAGCGTCTCGCCGGTATGTCGGAGTCCCGACGCGCCGACTACGACCAGGCATACGACGAGGCCACGCTTGCCGCAGAGCTGGCGCAGCTCGTCTACGACGCGCGCGTGTCGGCCGGGATCACGCAGGCTGAGCTCGCCCGGCGCATGGGCTCTCACCAGAGCGTCGTCGCCCGGATCGAGAATGCAGGGACTGTGCCCTCGATCCCTACCCTGGATCGACTCGCGCGTGCCCTCGGCATGCATGTGGCCGTCGGGGTCCGGCCCGGTGAACGAGCCCCGGAGATCCTCCGGGCGGGGTGACCTCACCAGGTCGTCGGCAGCGGGGTGTACGGCTCCCTCGACGGCGGCACGTCCATCTTCTGCAGGGTGAAGCCCATGACGTCCCGGAAGACCGGGGCCGCCACCTCACCACCGAAGATCGACGTGCGCGGGCTCTTGAGGAACACCGACACCGTGTATCGCGGGTCCTCCGCGGGGGCCACGCCGATGAACGACGACACGAACGTGACGCCGCCCCCGTCCAGCCACAGCTGGGCCGTCCCGGTCTTGCCCGCGACCCGGTAGCCGGGGACGGCCGCGTTGCTGCCCGTGCCGCCGTCGACCACCGACTCCATCATGTGCAGCAGCGTGTCGGCCGTCTCCTCGGAGATCACCCGCTCCCCCGGGGCGCGCTCGGCGGGGACCGGCTCGCCGTCCTGGGCCACCGTGGCCTCCAGGAGCGTGGGCGTCATCCGCACACCGCCGTTGGCCACCGTGGAGAACACGGACGTGGCCTGGATCGCGTTGACCGAGACGCCCTGCCCGAAGAGCACGACGTCCTTGGTGCGCGCGTCCCATGCCTCCGCGGGGGTCAGCAGGCCCTTCGACTCCCCCGGCAGCCCCAGCCCGGACACCTCGCCGAACCCGAACTTGCGCAGGTAGTCGTACCGCACCTGGACGGGGATCTTCTCGCCCACCATCACGGTGCCGGTGTTCGACGACTCGGACAGGATCCCCGTGAGGGTCAGCCGCTGGACGGGGTGGTCGTGGGAGTCGCGGAACGTCTGGCCGCTGGGGGCGGTGTAGGTGTCGGGCACGGTGAACTGGCTGTCGGGCGTCCAGAAGCCGCGTTCGAGCGCGGCGGCCATCGTGATGACCTTGCCCGTCGACCCCGGCTCGAACAGGTCCTTCACGGCGCGCGACCCCTCGGCGACGCGGTCCGTGGACCGGTCGTTAGGGTCGACGGAACCCGAGTCGGCGAGCGCCACCATCTCGCCCGTCCGGACGTCCTGGACGACGACGACGCCGTACTCGGCCCCCGTCGCCGACACCGCCTGGTCGATGGAGTCCTGGGCCTTCCACTGGATGTCGTGCACGAGCGTCAGCTGGACGTCACGCCCTGGCACGGCGAGCACGGTCTCCTGGTCGCCGGTCGGGATCTGCTGGCCGTCGAGGCTGCGCTCGAACGTCACGGAGCCGGCCTCGCCGGCGAGCACGTCGTCGTACGCCTTCTCGATGCCGCCCTGGCCCGCCTGGGTCTCCGCGTCGATGTAGCCCACGAGGGAGCCGGCCACCGTGCCCGACGGGTACGCCCGCTGCGACACCAGGTCCGTCCGCACGTACGCGCGGATCCGCAGGTCGGCGATGGCGCGCTGCACCTCGGGCACCACGTTCTTGGCGAGCACCACGTAGCCCGAGTCGCCGCTGAGCCGGGCCGCGAGCTCGGCCTTGGGCGTGCCGAGCACCGGCCCGAGCAGCTGCGCGATGCCGAGGGCGCCGTCCTCGACCGGCTGCCCCTCGGCGTCGACGCGGTTGTGGCCGCTGAAGCTCTGGATCGACCGCTGGTCGGCCACCACCGTGTAGCGGTCCACCGACGTGGCCAGCACGACGCCGTTCACGTCGGTGATGTCGCCGCGGTGCGCCGGGGTCACCGTGGTGGCGAGCCGCGCCTCGCGCGCGTCCTGCGCGAGCGCGGGCCCCATGAAGACCTGGACCTGCACCAGCCGGCCGACGAAGAGCAGCACCACCAGCGCGGCCAGCCCGATGAGCCACCGCTGCCGCAGCTCCGGGTTGCCGGGGCGGCGCAGCCGCGGGGTGGGCCGAGCCACACGACGGCGCGACGGCGCGGGCGGGCGCGGCGGAGCCTGCAGCCCCATCCGGGCGGCGGGCTGCGCGGAGCGGGGGGCGGCAGTCGTCCGCGTGCGGCTCGCCCCGGGCCGCGGGGCCGCCGAGGCGCGCGGCCGCGCACCCGCTGCGCGTCCGGCCGCCTTCGGGGCGGGGGCCTTGGCGGGTGTCCTGGCCGACGTCGGCCGGGGTGTCCTCCCGCTCGCGGGCGCGCCCTTCGCGGAGGTCGCCCGCGTCGTCGGCTTCTTCCCGCCGGCGGCCTGTGCGGGTGCGCTGCGGGTCGAGGCGTCCCGGGCGGAGGTGCCCCGGGCCGGCGTCTTCCCGGCCGGGGCGTTCCGGGGTGCGGGGGTCTTCCCCGCTGCCCCCTTCCGAGCAGGCGTCTTGGCGGCAGGCGCAGGCCGGCCGCCCCGCCCCGTTCCCAGGGTGGGGCGGCCGCCTGAGGCGCGTGCCGCCGTCGGGCCGTCCGCTGCGGGACGGCCCTGGCCGCGACGGGGCTCGTTACCCGTCACGGGGTGGCCCCCGTCACCACCTCGCCCGTCTCGACGCTGACCATGGTGGGGTTCTCCGCCGGGACCATTCCGAGCGCGCGGGCGCGCTCGTCCAGGGTGGACTCCGCCTGGTGCAGCTGCTCCTGGAGGCCCTGGACGTCCTGGGCCGTCTGGCCCACGTCCCGCTGGAGGCGCGACATCTCGTAGGAGCCGCGCGCGAGCGTGGTGTTCAGGATCAGCACGGCGATCAGAGATCCCAGCAGGACCGTCGCGCAGAGCACGACGAACGGCACGCGGGACGTCGAGTGCAGCGGGGCACGCACCGCGTCGAACCGGCCGCGCCGGTACGACGCGCCGCCTGTGATCGCGGTGAGCCCAGGCCGGCGGCTGCGGGGCGCCTCGGCCGGACGGTCCGCCCTGCGCGGTGCCCGGACGGGCGCGTGGGCGCGTTCTGCGCTCATCGTCGGTCCTCCCTCGTCGTCAGGTGGTCAGGTGTGGGTCGTACCCGGCGGGCCGCCCGCAGGCGGACCGACGCCGAGCGGGGGTTGCGCTCCAGCTCCTCCGCGTCCGCCTCCTCAGCGCCGCGGGTCAGGGCCTCCAGGTAGGGCTTGTGCGTCTCGGGCTCCACCGGGAGTCCTGGCGGGGCGCTCGACGTGACGCCGCGGGCGATCGCCCGCTTCACGATGCGGTCCTCCAGCGAGTGGTAGGACTCCACGACGATCCGGCCGCCCACCGCGAGCGCCTCGATCGCCGCCGGGACCGCGCGCTCCAGGACCTCCAGCTCGCCGTTCACCTCGATGCGCAACGCCTGGAAGGTGCGCTTGCCCGGGTGGCCGCCCGTCTTGCGGGTGGCTGCCGGGATCGTGGCGCGCAGCAGGTCCACGAGCTCGCCGCTGCGCACCCAGGGCCGCTCCTCACGCCGTCGGACGATGGCGCGGGCGATCTTGGGCGCGAACCGCTCCTCCCCGTACTCGCGAAGGATGCGGGCGAGGGCGCGCTCGTCGTACGTGTTGAGCACGTCGGCCGCGGTGAGGCCGCGGGTCGGGTCCATGCGCATGTCGAGGGGGGCGTCCTGCGCGTACGCGAAGCCGCGCTCCGTCTCGTCGAGCTGGAGCGAGCTGACGCCCAGGTCCATGAGGACGCCCTGGACGCTGCCGCCGGCGTGCTCGGCCACGACGTCGCCGATCTCGTCGTACACCGCGTGGACCGGGGTGAACCGGTCGCCGAAGCGCTCCAGCCGGGCACCCGCCAGGCGCAGCGCCTGGGGGTCGCGGTCGATCCCGAGGACGCGGGCATTCGGGAGCTGCTCGAGGACCGCCTCGGTGTGGCCGCCCATGCCGAGCGTGCAGTCGACCAGGACGGAACCGGGCTCGGAGAGGGCCGGGGCGAGGAGGTCGACGCAGCGCTGCAGGAGGACGGGCAGGTGACGGTCGCGCGCGTCACGCTCCGGCGTCTCGTCCATGTGCCCTCCTTCCTGTGCGTCGTCGTGGTTCCCGGACCGCTGCTGCGGGCCCGTCCGGTCAGGTCTCCCTCCGCTCCTTTCCGGCACCGGGGAAGTGTGCCGGACCCTTGCGGGAGGAGGCCTCACCGGGCGGACCCGGCCGCTGCTCGTCAGAATCCGATTCCGGGGAACATCTCCTCCGCGGTCTCGGCGTAGTCGGACTCCTTCTCCTGCTGGTAGGTGGTCCAGGCGTCCGCGTCCCAGACCTCCACCCGGGTGCCGACCCCGATCACGGCCACATCGCGCTCCAGCCCCGCGTACTCCCGCAGCGGGGCCGGGATGCCGATCCGGCCCTGCTTGTCGGGTACCTCGTCGCTGGCGCCCGACAGGAACATCCGCAGGTAGTCACGCGCCTGCCGGTTGGTGACCGGCGCCTGGCTGATCTGCTCGTACATCCGCTGGAACTGGTCCATCGGCAGCAGGAACAGACACCTTTCCTGCCCCCGCGTCATGACGAGCCCCGACGCAAGACGACCCCGGAACTTGGCGGGAAGGATCAGCCGACCCTTCTCGTCGAGCTTCGGGGTGTACGTGCCGAGCAGCAGGCCCGAGCCGGCGAACACCCCCGATGTCGTTGTGTCCACGGCTCGCACCTCCCCTCGGGCTCCCGCGCACTCCACGCTACTCCACTTCGCTCCACTTCTCCCGGGAAAACGGCCGGGACGCGCGCGTGGTTCCGGTCAAGATGCAGGTCACTCAGGCAAAGAAGAGGTGGAGGAATTCTGGGCACCGGCGTGGCGCCTTGGCCGTTTCGTGCGGGTCCCTGGCGATTCGGGGCACAGGGGTGGCGGGGCTTCGGCGTGGCGTCGCGCGACACGCAGGTGACGGAGGCCACAGGGCGGTTCACCCGACGGCGTGGAGGGAGGTGGAGGGGCACGTTGGCCCGGTCCGGGCAGACGAACGCGCCGGACTGCTTCAAGGTCCGCCTACGGGCTCGTAGGTGGACCTGGAAGCAGTCCGGCGCGTTCACCTGGTGCGGGTCAGCGCGTCACGACGTGCAGGCCTTCCCGTTCAGGGCGAAGCCGCTCGCCGCGGGGGTCCCGGAGGTCCCGCCGACCATCCCGACGGTCGCCGAGGCCCCGGGCGCCAGGGTCTGCGCCCACGACGGCGCCTTCGCCAGCACCGACGTGCCCGTCTGGGTCACGTCCGCGCCCCAGGCGCTCTGGATCGTCGTGCCGGTGCCGAAGCTCCACGCCAGCTGCCAGGCGGACACGGCTGCGGTGCCCGTGTTCTTCACCGTGACCTCGCCCTGGAAGCCGCCCGGCCAGCTGCCGGTCTGCTTGAAGGTCGCGGTGCAGGCGCCGACCGGGGTCGGCGTGGGCGTCGGGGTCGGGGTCGGGGTCGGGGTCGGGGTCGGGGTCGGCGTGGGCGTCGGCGTCGGGGTAGGAGTCGGGGTCGGCGTGGGTGTCGGGGTAGGAGTGGGCGACGGGCTCGCCGTCGGCGACGGCGCCGTCCCCGTGAAGTCGCCCACCACGATGCCGCGGCCGTTGGTCCCGACGTACACGCGCCCGTAGACGTCCGGGTCACCGGTGATGGCGTTGCCGGTCCACGCGAACTGGTGCTCGTCGTCGTTGATGCGGACCCAGGTGGCGCCGGCGTCGTCGGACCGGAAGATGCCCCGGACCCCACCGATCTTCGACGAGGTGTACACGGCCGGGTAGGTGCGGCCGGGGGCCGCCTTGCCGAAGCCGACCACGTCGCCCTGCTCGACGGCGGTGATCCGCGTGAAGGTGGCACCGCGGTCGGTGGAGCGCCACATGCCGTAGGTGCCGTCGGTCTCGCCGCCCGCGAGCCACACGTCGCCGGCCCGTCCCGGCACCGCCGCGAACTTCACGGGGCCCGACGCCGGAAGGCCCGCGGCGGACGACGCCGTGAACGACACGCCGCCGTTCGTGGACCGGTAGAACGTGCCCTGGTGGAACGCGTAGAAGGTCTGCGGGTCCTGGCGGTCCGCCTCGACCTCGGCGCCGGCGGGAACGCCGGTCGACGCGGTCCACGAGGAGCCGAGCGTGGTCGAGACGTGCACGCCCGCGCCGTCCGGGCTCCACAGGATGCGCGAGCCGTCCGCGTTCACGGCCACCGTCCCGGCCCCCGTGACGCCGGCCGGCTGCTGGGCCGCCCACCACGAGCCGCCGTTCGAGGTGGAGACACCCAGGTGGGAGTCCGTGTCCCCGCCGTTGCCGGCGCGCACCATCGTGGCAGGGGCGAGCTCGGCGAAGTCCACGCTGAGGACGCCGCCGTGGTACGGCTGGGAGTAGTGGTACTTGCTGGGCACGGTGTCGATGTCGTCGTGGACGAAGCCGCCGATGTCGTACATGCCCGAGACCAGGTCGACCGCCCCGGGAGGCGCCGCGAGGTCCTGCACCGCCGTCTCCTCGAGGCCCTGCGCCTTGACCGAGATGTTCACGGTGCCGCCCGTGTCCCAGGCGGTGAGGTTGCTGCCGCCGTAGACGGTGGCGCCCGTGCCGTAGAGGAACGTGTTCGAGTTGAACGGGTCGATCTCGAACGCCTCGGTCATCCAGCCGAGCTTGGGGCTGGTCTCCGGCGGCGTCGCCTGCTTGCCGAAGTCGAGCCACGGCGCGCCGGAGATGTCGAGCGCGTAGCGCAGCGTGCGGCTCGGGTAGCCGGCCCAGTCCCAGATCTGGGTCCAGGTGGCGCCGCGGTCGGTGCTGCGGAAGACCTGGATGTCCGGGAACCAGGAGATCTGGCTCACGACCATGAGGGTGTCGGGGTCCTGGCGGTCGATCGTCAGGCCCGAGTAGCCGAAGTAGGCGTCGGGGGACGACGACGGCACCGGGCTGATCTGCGTCCACGTGCCGGTGGCGGTGTCGAGCCGCCAGACGTCGCCCTTGCCGCCGTCGTACGGGCCGCCCGTGTCGGAGGTGGCGACGTACAGCTGGCCGCCCTCGTCGTCGAGGACCGCCTTGTGCGGGATGAAGCCGGTCGGCTGGCCGGGCACGCGCTGCCAGGTGGTGCCGCCGTCGGTGGAGCGGTAGACGTTGTTCTCCTTGTCGGCGACGCCCACGTAGATCGTCTGGGTGCGCGAGCCGGCGCTGCCCGTCCTCGGGTCGAAGACCACCCACACCACGCCCTGGTTGCTGGTGAGGTAGTCGTTGGGGTCGGCCGGGTCCTGCGCGTAGTTGCCCGGGTTGGGGAAGCTCGCCACCTTGGCCCACGTGACGCCGCTGTCGGTGCTGCGCCAGAGGCCGTTGCCGCCCTCGGTGCCGAAGTAGAGGACGCGGTTGTCGTTGGGGTCCACCATGAGCCGCTCGCCCATGCCGCGGCCCGGCATGTTGCCGCCCACCTTGAAGGGCAGGTCGGTCTTCTGCCAGGTCTCGCCTCGGTCGCTGCTGCGGAGGATGGCGCCGTTGTTCGGGTCCCAGGAGTTCGTGTACGAGCCGACGGCGGCGTACACCTTGTTCGTGCTCACCGGGTCGGCCGCGATGCTGAGGACGCCGCTGTGACCCCAGTCGTCCCAGCCGACGTGGTCGAGCAGCGGGACCCATCGCTGGGTGGCGGGGTCGAGGCGGTAGGCGCCGCCCACGTCGGTGCGGGCGTAGACCAGGCCCGGCTCCCCCTGGTTGTAGACGATGCCGGGGACGAACCCGCCGCCGACGATCTCGACGTTGCCCCACTCGTAGTCGGTCGCTGCCGCGGCGGCGCTCGGGCTCGTGGCGCTCGGCGTGGCCGCGACGGCGGCGGCCACTCCCAGCCCGGAGGCGACGAGCCCGAACCCGGCAAGGGTCGCGAGCGCTGGACGGAATCTCATCCGTGGTCACTCCTTCGTGCAGACGGTCGGGGCTCGGAGGGCCCCGGGGGCACGACGTCGTGCCCGGCGCCGAAACTTTAGTGAAGCGCTTCGACGATGCGGAGTGGGCTAATCGTTTAGGGGGCGTGCGGGGTCGGCGGCGGCCCGCTCGGCGACGGGCGGCGCCGTCGGCGCGGCCCGCGTGTTCGGCAGTTCGTCGGATGATCGGCAGCCCGGGCTGCCGATCATCCGACGTTCTGCCGATCAGACGCTTGGCCTACTTGGGCGGCAACGAGCGGGCGTGCGCCACGCCGCGGTCGACCCACGACGACAGGTCCTCCGGACCGAGGTCGCCCGTATCGACGTGGACCCAGCCCTTCATCGTCCGCGTACCCATCTCGGGACGAGTCGCCGCCGTCGTCTCGATGAGCTCGTCCGCCTCGTCGCCGACGCGCACCAGGATCCCGCCCTGACCGCTCGCCGCGACCGCCAGGTTGCCCGCGACGAGGAAGGAGAGGGCGCCGAACATCCTGTGCTCGGTCACGCCGGGGACACCGGCGAGCTGGTCCCGGATGCGCGCGGCAACGTCGTCGTCGTACGCCATGAGACCGACACTACGCGCGCCGTCGTCCACGCCGCAGGCCGAGCAGAAACCTCGATTCCCACTGGCCCCGCATCCCTTCGCCCCGGCCCCGTCACCGCCGCGTCTCGGGTGATCGGCAGTTCGTAGCATGATCGGCAGCTCGAACTGCCGATCATGCTACGAACTGCCGATCACCCGGCGCGGGCCGCTCGAACTGCCGCTCACGCGGCGGCGCCCCACGCGGCACCCCCGGCCCGGCGGGTGAAATCCCCACCCCACCAGCGCCCGCACCCCGCCCCCGCCGCGCCGCTGCGGCGCGCCGACGGACCGGGCCCACCCGCCCGCCGTCGGGCAGCGGGAAACCGTGATCCAGGTAACAGTGCACACACCGGAAACGACTAGGCTTCCCCCACGGGCCGCGGCGCGGCCAGTGCCACGCCGACACCCGTGCCAGCACCCGCGCCCACACCCGGGCACACTGCAGCGTCCCCAGGCCGACGGAGGTCACATGCTCCCCGAACCAACGACGTCAGGCCTGGTCGAGCCACGTGCCGCCGGCTACCCCGCACCGCAGGCGGCGCCTGGAGGCAACCCCCTCGGGGAGCTGGTGGCCGTCACGTCGCGGGTCCGTGCCGCCATCGAGACCGTCGTGTCGGGCCGGCCGGGCCTCGCGGAGCTCACCGTCGCGGTGCTGCTCGCCGAGGGACACCTGCTCATCGAGGACGTGCCGGGCGTCGGCAAGACCACCCTGGCCAAGGCCCTCGCGAAGAGCATCGACTGCCACGTGGGCCGCATCCAGTTCACGCCGGACCTGCTACCGAGCGACCTCACCGGCGTCAACATCTTCCGCACGGGCAGCCACGAGTTCGAGTTCCGGCCGGGCCCGGTGTTCAACAACATCGTCATCGGCGACGAGATCAACCGCGCCTCTCCCAAGACACAGTCCGCGCTGCTCGAGTGCATGGAGGAGGGCCAGACCACCGTCGACGGCACCACCCACATGCTGCCCCGGCCGTTCCTGGTGGTCGCCACGCAGAACCCGGTGGAGATGGAGGGTACGTACCCCCTCCCCGAGGCCCAGCGCGACCGCTTCATGGCCCGCATCACCGTGGGCTACCCCGACCTCGACGCCGAGATGCTCATGCTGGAGCGGCAGGAGGCGGAGAACCCGCTCGCGCACCTCGCGCCCGTCACCGACGGGGCCACGATCCTGCGGTGCGCGGCGCTCGTGCGGACCATCTACGCGTCCCCGGCGGTGAAGCGCTACGTGATCGCCCTCGTGACGGCCACGCGCGAGCACCAGGGCCTCAAGCTCGGCGCCTCGCCCCGCGCGTCGCTGCAGCTCCTCCGCGCGGCCAAGGCTCTCGCGGCCATGTCGGGCCGGGACTACGTGCTGCCCGACGACGTCCAGCGCCTCGCCCGCCCGGTCATCGCCCACCGGCTCATCCTGACCACCGAGTCGCGCCTCGGAGGCGTGGGGTCGGAGGCGATCGTGGACCAGATCGTCCAGCAGACGCCCGTCCCGCCGCTCGACGCGTCCGACCGCCAGCACCGGAACAGTCGCTGACGCCCATGAAGTTCCGTGAGCTCCTGGCGCGCGCGAGCCGCGTGCGGCTCACGCCGCGCGGCATCGGGGCGGTCTGCACGGGCGGGGTCCTGATGGTCACGGGCCTGGTCCTCGCGCTGGCCGACGTCGTCGCGCTCGGCGCCGCCTGCCTTCTCGCCGTGGGCGTGGCCTGGGTCGTGACCGGTGGCCAGCGCCTCGACGCGGGCTCCGGTGCGCTGCGCGTGGTGCGCCACGTGACGCCGAGCCCTGTGGTGCGCGGCCGCACTGCCGACGCGTCGCTGCTGGTGGCAGCCGTCTCGCCGACCGGCGCCGCGTACGAGCGCCTGGCCCGCCTGCGGCTGTCGGAGCAGGCGGCGCACGAGCTCGCCGGGCACGAGGGCATCCGCGCGCGGGTGTCCGCCCGGGCCGACCGGATCGCCGTCGGCTACCAGCTCACGCCCACGCGACGTGGCCGCTGGCCGCTCGGCCCGCTGCTGACGACGCGGACCGACGTGTTCGGCCTGGTGCGCACCACGCAGCCGCTCGGCGACGCGACGGGGGTGGCCGTGTGGCCGCGCACCGTCGAGCTCCCGGTCCGGACCCGGGCCCTCGGCGACGTGGACCGCTCCTCGACCGGCGCGCGCCTGCAGTCCACCGACGACTCCGTGCTCCGCGAGTACGTGGCCGGCGACGACCCGCGCCGCGTGCACTGGGCGAGCGCCGCCCGGCGCGGCCACCTCATGGTCCGCGCCGACGAGGCCGCCGGCGTCCGCCCGGTCACGGTGGTCGTGGACCGGTCGCTCCTGCCGCACCGCTACGAGGCGGGCGCCGCCGTCGGGCCGCACAACCCCGCCGCCATCGACGACGGCGAGTGGGCCGTCGAGCTGGCGGCGTCCATCGCCGTGTCCTTCCTCGAGGCGGGGCACCCGGCTCGGCTCGTGTCCACGGCCGTGGTACCGCAGGTCGACGGCGCCCGCTTCGCGACCACGCGCGCGGGCCGGCCGCTGATCCTCGACGCCACGGTGGACCTCGAGGGCCACCGCGGCGCCGCCGAGGCCGAGCGCGCCGTCGCCAACACCGCCCAGGCGCTGCGGCTCGCCCGCTCCGCCGGCGAGATCATCGTGGCGGTCCTCGGCCCCGTCCCGGCGGCCGTCCGCGGTCAGGTCGCCGCCCTGGCCGCAGACGGCACCTGCTGGGCGATCCTCGTCGCGCCGCGCGAGACGGGCTTCCGGCACGAGGTCGACGAGACCGCCGTCGAGCTGCGTGCCACGGGCTGGCACGTCGCCGTCACCGAGTCGCGCACCGAGCCGGAGCGCGCCTGGGCAGCACTCTCGGAGCGTGCCTCATGATCCCCGCCTACCGCGGACCGTTCGTCCGCACCCTCGTCACCGGCGTGCTCGTGACGCTCGCCGTCCTCGTCTCCATGCTGACGCTCAGCGCCGTCATCGAGCCCGGGGCCTGGACCGTCGCAGCGGTCCAGGGCATCCTGCTCGTCGCGGTCACCACCAACACGGTGCGCCTGCTCCTGATCCGCGCGGACCTCGACCGTGCCGCCCGCGCGAGCGAGGCCGGGGCCGCGGCGGCCGGCCAGGCCCGCGGGACGTCGTCGGGCCGAGGGCCGCAGGCCGGCGGCGCCATCGCGTTCTGGAGCACGGTGGCAGGTGCGGTCATGGCGCTCTGGTTCGTCCTCGCGCGCTTCGGCGCGCCGACGCAGCGGGCGGAGGTGTTCGTCGGCGCGGAGTCCTTCGACCGCCTGACACAGCGGTTCCGCTCGGCGGGGCAGATCATGCGCGACGAGGTCGCCCCCGTCGACGACTCCCTCGCCATCGGCCTGGCCGCGGTCACGGGGACTCTCCTGGTCCTCCTCGTGGCCGACTCGCTCGCCGGGGCCCGGATGCCCGCCCTCGCGGCTGCGCCGCTGCTGCTCCTGTGGGCCCCTGCGCTCACCCTGATGGGCGACGTCCCTTCGTGGGTCTTCATCGTCGTGGTCAGTGCAGCGCTCCTGCTCCTGACGGTCGACCCGGTCGGTGCCATGCCGGGCTGGCGGTCGGAGCCTCGCGACCCCGCAGTGCGGCAGGCCCAGCGTCGCCGGGCCGGGATCACCGCCGTCTCGTCGTTGCTGGTCGCCGTCCTCGCCCTCGGAGTCGGCTCCGGGCTCAACGCCCTGCCCGCCTTCGCCCGCGGCTTCTCCCAGCTGATCGCCACCGAGGCACGCACCGTCCAGCTGTCCGACGAGCTGGACCTCCGGGAGCCCCTCGGCGCCCGGTCCAACGAGGTGGTGCTGACGTACCGCACCTCGGACGAGGCGAACATCGGCCCGCTCCGCCTGTTCACGCTGACCGCGTTCAACGGCACCCAGTCGCAGCGGGCGGTGCTCGACGGCGGCGGCCGCGACTTCGACGACGACGACGTGCTGTGGCCCGGCGGGTACGCCCCCGAGGCCGAGGCCCGCGACGTCACCATGACGGTCCGTGGCCTCTCCAGCCCCGAGCTGCCCATCCCCGTAGACCCGCGGTCCGTGGCGGTCGAGGGCAACAGCTGGGAGTACTACAACTCGCGCGACGAGGTCCGCGGGACGCGGGACACGCGGGACGGCGACGTCTACACGCTGTCCGTCTACGACCGGGCGCTCAGCCCCGAGAGCCTGCGTGCCGCCTCCGGCCCCGACCCGGGCTCGTCCGGTTACACGGAGGTGCCCGACACGGCGCACTCCGCAGAGATCGCGGCGCTGGCTCAGGAGATCGCCGGTTCCGCCGGCAGCCGGTACGACCAGGTGATGGCGCTGCAGTCGCACCTGCGCGACGGCGGCCGGTTCACCTACACCCCGGACACCGACTACGACGACTCCGAGGACCCGGTCTGGGACTTCCTCCAGCAGCGCGAGGGCTACTGCGTCCAGTTCGCGAGCACGATGATGGTCATGGCCCGGTCGCTCGGCATCCCCACCCGGCTCGGGGTGGGCTACCTGCCCGGCGAGCGCTCGGCGAACGGCACCTGGACCGTCACCGGGCAGGCGTCGCACGCCTGGCCCGAGGTCTACTTCGCCGACGCGGGCTGGGTCCGCTTCGAGCCCACCCCCGCGATCCAGACGGGCGCGCCGCCCCGCTATGCGGACCCCGCGCTGGTGGCGCCCGCACCGCTCCAGACGGAGCAGCCGGAGGAGGTCCCGTCCGCGCAGCCCACCGCCAGCGAGGCGGCGCCGTCCGCGACGGCGACCGCGACCGCGGAGGCCGGGACAGGGACCGGCACGACCCGCGAGAGCTCGGTGCCGTCCTGGGTGTGGCTGACCACCGGTGTCGGTGGCCTGCTCCTGGTCGCGGGCGTCGTCGTGTGGCTCCTGCGCCGTCGTGCCGAGGTCGAGGTGCTGGACCCGGAGCGCGCATGGTCACGGGTGCTCGCGCTGCTCGCCGAACGCGACGTGGTGCTGCCACCGTCGACCACCCTGCGGCGGGCGCCCGAGGCGATCGACGCCCAGGTCAGGGCACGGACCGGCGAGCCGCTCCCGCCGGACGTGGCCGACCGGCTCGTCGCCCTCGCCGACGCCGCCGAGTCGGAGCGGTACGCGAGGGACTACGTGCCGCCGTCCGCGGAGCAGCTGGGGACCCTCTCGGACGAGGTGTCCGCGGCGCTGACCCAGGCCCTGAGCCGCAAGGACGCGGTCAAGGCCTGAGCCTGCGGCCTCCGCCGAGCCTGCGGTGTGGCCGGTCCCTGACGCCCGGGTCCCTGGCGCCCGGACCGGCCATCGTGCCCGGCCGGCCATCGTGCCGGGCCGGCCATCGTGCCGGGCAGCAGGTGCGGATACGGAACGGCCCCGCACCCTGACGGGTACGGGGCCGTGCTGGTTCGCGGAGTCAGGAGGTCAGCCTCGACCGTCCTGACCGCGCCGCTTGTCCCACCGCTCCTCGAGCCGAGCGAGGAATCCGGCGTAGCCGCCTCCACGCTTGCCCTTGGCCGGTGCCTGCGGACCAGGCCGGACGCTGCCGTCCGGGTTCACGAGCCCGAGCGTGCCCTGCTTGGGCTTGCGCGGGCCGGTGATCGCGAACGTCACTCCGGCGAACATCAGGATGAACCCGACGGCTCCCACGATGGTGCCGAACGTCTCACCGTTGGCTGCGCCGTAGACCAGCAGGAGAAGACCGACGACGACGCCGGCTCCCGCCAGGACGAAGCGCAGCGGTGAGCGCCGACCTGTCGACTGGAGCGTGTTGGCAAGCCGCGGGTCATCAGAGGTCAGTGCGCGCTCCATCTGCTCCAGCACACGCTGCTCGTACTCGGACAGAGGCATCGAGACCCCCGGATCTCGCAAAGGAACAGTGTCTACTTCAGGATAAGCCGCTCGGGCCGTACGTGGTAGTCGACATCCTGGTCATATCAGGGTCATTCTCCCAGGTCTAGCTATCCTACCTGGGCCTGGAGGGCTCGAATGACCGCCCCGGGGCTCCGAGACCGATCGCCGCCCGCCCGAACCGTTCGCGCACGGCGTCCAGCGCGAGCTCCGCCTCGCGCTGCGCCTCTCCGCGGGGGTCGCTCGCCTCCTCGAGCGTGGGCTGCCCCACCGACCCCTCCCGGCGCTGCAGGTTCTCGCCGCGCACCCCGACGAGGCGCACGGGCAGCCCGCGCAGGTCCACGCCGGCCACCAGCTCGCGAGCCACGAGGTACACCTCACGCGCCACGTCCGTGGGGGCGCTCAGGGTGCGGGACCTGCTGAGGGTGCGGAAGTCGCTCGTCCGCACCTTCACCGACACGGTGCGGGCCACGACGCCCTGCTGCCGCATCCGGGCGGCGACCCGGTCGGCGAGCTCGAGCACCCGGCGCTCGACGACCGTCGCGTCGTGCTGGTCGGTGGCGAACGTGGTCTCGGCGCCGATGCTCCGCTCCTCCCGCCCGGGGACGACGGGACGAGGGTCCCGCCCCCACGACAGGTCGTGCAGGTGCGCCCCGGTGACCGACCCCACGGCCGACTGCAGGCTCAGGAGGTCGGTGTGCGCCAGCTGCTCGACAGTGGTGATCCCCCACCGCGCGAGAGCCTCCTCCGTACGCTCGCCCACTCCCCAGAGCGCACCGACGGGCAGGGTGTGGAGGAAGTCGATGGTGGCGTCGACCGGGACCAGCATCATCCCGTCCGGCTTGGCGTGGGTGGACGCCAGCTTCGCGACGAACTTGTTCCTGGCGATGCCCACGGACGCCGTGACGCCGTGCTCGGCGCGGATCCGGTCACGCAGCGCCGCCCCGATGGCCGTAGGTGGCCCGAGACGCCGGCGGGCGCCGCTCACGTCGAGGAACGCCTCGTCCACGCTGATCTGCTCCACGAGCGGCGTGACCTGCCCCAGGAGCTCCATGACCGAGCGCGAGACGTCGTGGTAGAGGTGGTGGTCCGGCGGGACGACGACCGCCTGCGGGCAGAGCACCCGCGCTCTCGTCATCGGCATGGCCGACCGCACACCGAAGGCGCGCGCCTCGTACGTCGCCGCCAGCACGACGCCGCGGTCACGCCCGCCGACGATCACGGGACGTCCGCGCAGCTCCGGCCGGCGCGCGAGCTCGCAGGACGCGAAGAACGCATCCATGTCGAGGTGGAGCACCGCACAGCCCGACTCGTCGGAGCCCCAGTCACGGTGCGCACCGGCGGCGCGCGGACCCCTGCTCACGGCCTGCTCACGAGGCGGCAGGGACGAGGGCGAGACGGGGCTGACGGGAGAACCCGGCGTCAGGGTCGACGAGCATGGCCACCTCGTCGCGGAAGTCCTCCGCGCAGGCGAGGAGCTCGTCGGCGCGCGCGGGCTCGACCTCGCCCGAACGCCCCGCGTCCACCGCCGCGCGCAGCCGCGCGCCGGAGGCGAAGTAGCCCGACCAGGCGGCCAGGTCCGGTTCGACGTGCGCGAGCATCTCCCAGACCGTGCGGACGCCGGTGCGCCGCGCGGGACGACCTCGTAGGGCCACCACCGCCGCCGCCGACCGGATCGCCGCCAGGTGCCCGTGCACGAACCGGTCCCCCGGGTCGTCGGCCGCGGCCGCCGCCGCAAGCTCGGCGTCAGCCCGGCGCAGCAGGTCCTTGACCGCGGGCGGCACCACACGTGGCGTCATGCGAGGGACCATCACGTGAGCCTGAGCCCTCGACGTCTCCTGCGTCCCACCCATCGCCGACCTCCTTCGATCGATCCTCGCCTCACTATCGAACATGCGTTCTACTCTGTCAAGCGGCCGGGCGGAGCGCGAGAGACTGGGCCCATGGCCCGCCGCACCGCCCGCTCCGTCCGACGCTCCTCATCTTCCTCCGGACCTCTGACACTCCCGGCGGACCTTCCGGCGGGACCGGTCCCGATCGACACCGGAACGGCCGAGGCGGTGCGTGACCCCGACCACCCCGAGCGGGTGACGTTGCACGTCAACGGCGTGCCGAGCTCCAGCCTCGACCTGCACGACCCGGGGTTTCTCGACTTCGAGTACATGCAGCAGATGGCCGCCGTGGTGGCGCTGCTCCCCGGCGGCCCGCTGCGGGTGCTGCACCTCGGGGCGGCCGGGAGCGCGTTCGCGCGCCACGTGGAGCACGAGCGCCCGGACTCGCGGCAGCTCGGCGTCGACCTCGACGCGCGCCTGCTCGAGCTGGTCCGGGCCTGGTTCGCCCTGCCCCGCGCCCCACGGCTGCGCCTGCGGGCCGACGACGCCGGCCGGGCCCTCGCCTCGCTCCCCGACGAGTCCTACGACGTCGTGGTCCGCGACGTCTTCGCCGGGGACAGCACGCCTGGGCACCTGGTGGGTTCCGGGTTCGCGGCCGAGGCCCGGCGGGTCCTCCGCCCGGGCGGCGTCCTGCTGGTCAACTGCGCCGACCGGCCACCCCTCACCGTGGCACGCCGCGAGGTGGCGAGCCTCGCCGCGGTCTTCGGGCCCGGCGCCGCCGACCAGGGCCGGCTGGCCGCGGTCGCCGAGCCCGCGGTCCTCAAGGGGCGCCGTTACGGCAACGTGGTGCTCGCGGCGGTCCGGGCCGTGCCGGAGCCCCAGGACGAGGCGGCCGACCCGCCCGAGGCGAGCTCCGGCGTCGGGCAGGCCGACGGCGGGACGGACGCGAGCAGGCCCGCCCCCGACCTGCGGGACCCTGCCCTGGGGCGGGCTCTGCGGACGCTGCCGGTGCCCGCGACCCTGCTCGTCGGCGACGACGTCACGCGCTTCGCCGGGACGGCCGCGCCCCTGCCGACCGACCCGCTCCTCTGACCCGAGTCGTCAGACGCTCCCCGGCGAATACGCCGGAGAGCGTCTGACAACCCCAGGGGCGGCGGCACGGGGACAGCACAGAGGCCGCGTCCCCGAGGGGGCGCGGCCTCTGCCGGTACCGCCGGACGCTCAGCGCGTCCGGCCCAGACGCATCAGAGCGGGCGAACTTGCTCGGCCTGCGGGCCCTTGGGCCCCTGGGTGATCTCGAACTCGACCCGCTGGGCCTCCTCGAGCGTGCGGTACCCGTTCGTCTCGATGGCGGAGTAGTGGACAAAGACGTCAGCGCCGCCGCCGTCCTGGGCGATGAACCCGTAGCCCTTCTCCGCGTTGAACCACTTCACAGAACCCTGCGCCATGCTGTCCTTCGACCTTCCGTCCGGGATCCGGCGACGGGCCCGCTGCCCGCCACCGTGCCGCAATGCATCCCTCGTGCTCACGACCAACGGACGGGTCATGCCTTGGTACGCACGTGCAACGGCGCCAGTGTGGCATGGCTCACTCACCGACGCCACAGAACACGCACATTTCTGACACCGTGTGTCGCGGGGTGCGTCGCTCAGTCGCCGTTCTGCTGTGCCAGGAAGCGCTCGAACTCCGCGCCGAGCTCGTCGGCGGTGGGGAGCGGCGTGGTCTCGGCGAGGAGGTTGGTCCGGCCCACGGAGCGGGCGAACGCGTCGTACTGCTCCTCGAGCGCCTTGACCACTGCGGCTACCTCGCTCGACTCCTGCACCTGCTTCTCGACCTCGAGCGTCGCGTCCGTCGCGGCGGCGTCCAGGGCCGACACGTGCAGGTCGAGCCCGGTGGCGCGCTCCACGTGGCGGAGCGCCACGACCGCCGCCGGCGCGTACTGCGACTGCGCCAGGTAGTGCGGCACGTGGACCGTGAAGCCCAGCGCGTCGTGGCCGGCCTGCCCGAGCCGGTACTCCAGCAGCGCGGCGAGCGAGCCCGGCACCTTCACGGAGCCGAACCACGAGGTGTAGTCGTCCACCAGGCCGGACCGCGTGGCGTGCGCCGTCAGCGACAGGGGGCGGGTGTGCGGCACCCCCATGGGGATGCCGTGCAGACCCACGGTGAGGCTCACGCCGAACCGCTCCACCAGCTGGCGGACGGCTCCGACCACGCGCTCCCACTGGAGGTCGGGCTCGACCCCGTGCAGCAGCAGGAAGCCGGTGCCCTCACCGTCGGTGACGTGGTCCAGCACGAGGTACGGCTCCTCGTAGTCGGCCCAGCGGTCGGTGTCGAACGTGAACGTGGCGCGCTTGGAGCGGTAGTCGAGCAGCTGGTCCATGTCGAACGTCACGAGACGTTCCGCCGTGAGCTCCGACCGTGCGTGCGCGACGGCGAGCTCTCCGGCCGCCCCGGCGTCGACGAAGCCCTTGACCGCGTGCACGAGCACAGGGCCGTCGGAACCGCTGGGAGAACCCTCCCCCAGCGTCCGGGCGACCGCTGCCTTGTCGACCTCGTAGATGCCCTGCGGGTCCAGCACCTGGCCTCATCCTCCTGACGTGCGTCGTCCTTCGAGGGAGTTAACAACGAGGCAGGCTCGGATGCTTCCCGCTGCCCGCAACTCGTGCGCGCCCTCGCCACCGGCGCAGCCTACCGGCGTGTCCTCACAGGACCTGACGGGAGGTTCTCCTCCGGAACGGACGGCTCCGCCGGTGAGCGGCTCAGCGCCCGGGCAGCCGCACCACGGAGACGAAGAAGTCGTCGATCTGCCGCACCACGTCGATGAACCGCTCGAAGTCCACCGGCTTGGTCACGTAGGCGTTCGCGTGCAGGGAGTAGGAACCGATGATGTCCTCCTCGGAGTCCGACGTGGTCAGCACCACCACCGGGATGTGCCGCAGGGCCGGGTCGTTCTTGACCACGGCGAGCACCTCGAGGCCGTCCATGCGGGGCAGGTTGAGGTCCAGGAGCACGATGTCGGGGACGGGGGCGTCCGCGTACTCGCCCTGGCGCCGCAGGAACTCCAGCGCGCTCACCCCGTCGGTGACGACCGAGAGCCGGTTGGCGATCTTGTAGTCCTCGAACGCCTCACGCGTCATCAGCACGTCGCCCGGGTCGTCCTCGACCAGGAGAATCTCGACCACCTTCTGGCCCTCCGCCATCAACCTGCCCCCCGATGCGTCGGCCCTGACCAGGCCGGATCACCCGAGCGTAGTGGACTGGGCCCGCTCGGTCGACGCACGCCCCGCCGCACCTGTGGACGGGGTGCGCGCCAGCGTGAAGCGCACGGTCGTCCCGCCGCCCGGCGTCGGCTCGATCCAGACCCGGCCCCCGTGGTGCTCCGCGATCCGCTTGACCAGGGCCAGGCCGATCCCCGTGCCGGGATAGTCCTCCCGGCCGTGGAGGCGCTGGAAGATCACGAAGACCCGCTCGGTGTAGCGCGGGTCGATGCCGATGCCGTTGTCCACCACGGAGATCTCCCAGTGGGCGCGCATCGCCCGCGCGTCGACGTGGACCTCGGGCCGGCGGTCCGGGTGGCGGAACTTCACGGCGTTGCTCACGAGGTTGGTGACGAGCTGGCTCAGCAGCGCACGCTCGCCGTGGAGCACCGGCAGCCGCCCGTGGGTCACGACGGCGCCGCTGTCGCGGATCATCTCGTCGAGGTCGGCGACCGACGCCGTCAGCAGCTCCTCCAGCGGGACGTCGGTCCGGGCGCCCGTGACCCGGCCCACCCGCGAGAACGCCAGCAGGTCCTGGATGAGCTGCTGCATCCGCTTGGCGCCGTCGACGGCGTAGTCGATGTACAGGTCGGCCGTCTCGTCGAGCTGCCCGCCGTACCGCTTGCGCAGCAGCTGCGTGAAGCTGGCGACCTTGCGCAGCGGCTCCTGGAGGTCGTGCGACGCGACGTACGCGAACTGCTCCAGGTCGCGGTTCGACCGCCCCAGCTCCTCCGTCTGGAGGCTGAGGCGGCGGTGGGCGTCCTCGATCTCCTGGTGCGAGAGCCGGATCTCGTCGACCTGGTGCACCAGCTCGCGACGCATGGTCTCCACGTGCGCGGCGAGCACCGCCACCTCGCCCACCCCCACGTCGGGGTGGATCTCCCGCTCCAGCACCCCGCCGCTGACCACCCGGACCGACGCCGACAGCAGCTGCAGCGGCTTGATCACCCAGGTCTCCAGCGCCAGCCACATGAGCGTGCCCATGAGGACCACCACGAGCACCAGCGTGACGACGGACCCCAGCAGCAGCTGGTTCCACTGGTCCTGCGTGGCGAGCGCCGCCTCGCGCCGGGCCTTCACCTCGTCCAGGTACTCGGCCACGTCGCGCTGCGCCTGCCGCAGGAACAGCTCGGCGCGCACGGGTGCCGGCGCGAGCACCGCGGCCCGCTCGGGGCAGGACGGCCCTCCGCGGGCCGCCTCCTGCCGGGCGGTCGCGACGGCGTCGACCGACGCCTTGCCGACCGTACCGACCCACAGGTCGACGCTCTCCGCAGCGGGCCGGTACCGGAGGTGGACCTCCGGGTTCTCCTCCCGCTCGAGGGCCGCCAGGGTATGGGCGTCCAGGAGGTCGAGCCCGGCCGGGCCGGTCCCCTCGTCGCCCGGGTCACCGGCGAGGGCCCGCTGGTACTGGCCCAGAGCCGCAGGGTCGCAGGTCGCGACGTAGGCCCGGACGGCGGCGTCGGCGTCGCGGAGGGCGATCGTGGCGTTGTCGCCCTGGACGATGGCGTCGTAGTAGGTGCCCTCCACGCGGTGGCCGAGGCTCCGCGCCTGGGTGAGGGCGAGCAGCGCCACCGTCAGCGCCAGGGCGAGCATCGCGGCGATCGCACCGAGCAGGCGGGCGAGCCGTCGCCGCATGGAGACCCCGTCAGCGGTGCGCTCCCACGGCTCGGAGAGCACCGTCATAGGCGCGACCACTCCACGGAGTCGGCCAGGGTGGAGGTCCGTTCGCCGCGGGCGGTGGCACCGTGGCCGGCCCAGCCGACGAACAGCAGCGCGGCGTCGTCGACCAGCGGGCCTCCGTGCAGCGCGCGGACGCGGCGGAGCACCCGGTTGACGATCTCGTCCGTGCCCCGGGCGAGCTCCTCCGCGACGACGGCGCGCAGGCCGGGCGCCCCCAGGCGGCGGTGCCGAGGAAGGCCGGCGGCGCTCTCCACGACGGTCCCGTCGACCACCGACGCCTCGACCAGCCCGTCGGTGTACAGGACGGCGGTCCACGGCTCGGTGAGGTCGACGCGGCGCGGGCGCCAGGTTCCGCGCACGGGGATGCCGAGGGCCCGCCCGCGGTCGGCGGGCGAGATCTCCTCGCACCGCAGGGCGTCGCCGGTGCCGGTGACGAGGAGCGGCGGCAGGTGGCCCGCGAGGTAGACGTCCATCGCGCCCCGGTCGGGTGTGACGACCACCTGGCAGATGGTGACGAAGACCTCGGGACGCCCCCGCTCGGGCAGGAGGACGCGTTCCATGAGCGGCAGCACGTCGTCCGGGTCCGCGCCCGACAGGACGAGCGTGCGCCAGGCGGTGCGCATGGCCGCGCCGAGCGCGGCCTCGTCGGGCCCGTGCCCGGCGACGTCCCCGATCACCGTGAACAGGGTGCCGTCCTCGCGCTCGACGGTGTCGAAGAAGTCGCCGCCGAGCAGCCCGTTCCCGCCGGGCAGGTAGCCCACGCGGACGGAGACCTTCTCGTCGCGGACCAGCTCCTTGGGCAGGAGCGCCCGCTCGAGACGGGTCGTCTCCGCCGCGCGCACCTCGCTGCGGTACAGCGCGAGCTGCTGGGCGGCGGACCGGCGCCGCAGGATCGCGTAGCGCAGGGACCGGGCCAGCATAGGGCCGTCCGTCTCGGCCTTGACGAGGTAGTCGTCCGCGCCCGCCGCCACCGCGCGCACGCCGAGGTGGTCGCCGGTCTGACCGGTGAGGACCACGATCGCGGGCGGCACGTGGAGCGCCTCGATCTGGGCGGCGACCCGCTCGACGGCTCCCAGACCCTCCGCGTCGGGCAGCCCGAGGTCGAGCAGGAGGCAGTCGACCTGGACGAGCGACAGGACCGCGAGCGCCTCGTCGAGGCTCCGCACCCGCTGCACCGCGGCCTCGACCTCGGCGTCCTTGAGCAGCTCGCCGACGAGCAGCGCGTCCGCGTCGTCGTCCTCGACGAGCAGGATCGTCAAGGGCTCGCCGAGCGGCGCGTCGTGCGTGGGTCCGAGGCCGTCGTCGGACCTCGCAGGGGTTGCCCCGCCGCTCACCATGGCGGCGATCCTAGCCGCGTCCTGACCGGCTGTCAGTGTGCCCGCGCCGGTGCGCCGGGAGGCACGCGACGCTGCGCCGATGGGCAATAATGGACGGCCGGTCGTCAGGCCGGAAGCGGTCGCCGCCACCAGGGGGCGATCGTCGAACAGTACGGAGGTGCGCGTGACGAGCATTCGAGACGAGCTGGAGCGCGAGCAGGCCGTCGTGGACGTGCTCTACGCCCGCCTCGACGAGCTGCGGGGTACCACGCGCGGGCGTCTGCGGGAGGTCCGGCTCACGGGTGCGGTGGGCACGCCGCAGAACCGGAGCGAGCGCGACGCGTTCGCCACGCACTACGAGGACCGGGCGGCGCAGCTGGACGCCGTGGAGGACCGGCTGGCCTTCGGCCGCCTGGACCTGGCGGAGGGCGGCACCCGGTACGTGGGGCGGATCGGCCTCACGGACGCGGAGCACCGGTCGCTCCTGACCGACTGGCGTGCACCGGCCGCCGAGGCGTTCTACCGGGCCACGGCGCTGCACCCGCACGGCGTGCACCGGCGCCGGCACCTGGTCACGTCGGGCCGCACGGTCACCGGCGTGGAGGACGAGGTCCTCGACCTGTCGGCCGACGTCGACGCCACCACGCTCTCCGGCGAGGGCGCCCTGCTGGCCGCGATGGCGACGGGGCGCACGGGCCGGATGTCCGACATCGTGGCCACGATCCAGGCCGAGCAGGACCGCATCATCCGGTCGGAGCTCTCGGGCGCGCTCGTGGTCCAGGGCGGTCCCGGCACCGGCAAGACGGCCGTGGCGCTCCACCGTGCCGCGTACCTCCTGTACGCGCACCGCCGCCTGCTGGAGCGCTCCGGCGTGCTGCTGGTGGGCCCGTCCAGCTCGTTCCTGCGCTACATCGACCAGGTGCTGCCGTCGCTGGGCGAGACCGGGGTGGTGTCCTCCACCGTGGGTGACCTGCTGCCCGGGATCCGGGCTACCGCCGTGGACGAGGGGCGCGTGGCCGAGATCAAGGGCCGCCTGGCGTGGCGCGACATCGTCCGCCACGCGGTGCGTGCTCGCGAGCGCGTCCCGGAGCGGGACCTGACGGTCCGGGTCGAGGGGCACGACTTCGTGGTCCGGCGCCGTGACGTGCGCGACGCCATCGGGCACGCGCGCCGCGCCCACAAGCCGCACAACGCGGCCCGTGCCACGTTCGTGCGCGACATGCTGGGCCGCCTCGCGAACCAGTACCGCGACATGCTGGGTGAGCAGCTGGCCGCCGAGGACCGTGCCGCGGTGATGGAGGACCTCCGGTCGCACCGCGACATCCGGGTGGCCCTCAACCTCGCCTGGTTCCCGATCACGCCCGAGAAGCTCGTCGAGGACCTCTTCGCCAAGCCGCACCGCCTCGCCGAGGCCGCTCCGGAGATGTCGCGCCGGGACCGGGAGCTGCTGTTCCGCGAGCCCGGTTCCCCGTGGACGGAGTCGGACGTGCCGATCCTCGACGAGGCGGCGGAGCTGCTAGGTGAGGACGACTCGATCGCGCAGGCGGAGGCCCGCGCCCGGGACGCCGAGCGCGCCCAGGAGCTCGAGTACGCGCGGACGGTGCTGGAGAACAGCGGCGCCGGGGGCGGCCTGGTCGACGCCGAGACGCTCGCCTCCCGGTTTGCCGCCACCGGGCCGCGCCTGACGACGGCCGAGCGAGCCGCCGCCGACCGCACCTGGACCTACGGCCACGTGGTGGTCGACGAGGCGCAGGAGCTGTCCCCCATGGCCTGGCACATGCTGGTGCGGCGTGTCCCCACCCGGTCGCTCACCATCGTGGGCGACGTGGCGCAGACGTCGTCGGCTGCGGGCGCCCGCTCGTGGCCCGCCCAGCTCGACCCGGTGCTGCGCAGCGGGGGCTGGCGCCTCGCCGAGCTCACGATCTCGTACCGCACGCCCGCCGGCATCGCCGACACCGCGCAGCGCGTCGCGACCGCGGCGGGCCTCCCCGTGTCGCGCCTGCGCGCGGCCCGTGACGTGCCGGGCTCGCTCGTGGTGGTCCGGTCCCGGTCCGGGAGCACGGCCCGCCCCGCGGTGGCCGACGACGCCGTGGTCGCCGAGGCGGTCGCCCTCGCCAAGGAGTTCGTGGGCGCCGAGGCGGGTCGCGTGGCGGTCGTGGCGGTCGCGCACCGGGCCGCGGCCCTGACCGCCGCGCTCGCCGAGGCGCTGCCCTCGGCCCTGGGCGCCGACGAGGCGGCCCGCCTCGCCCGGCAGCGCCCCGAGGACGCGCAGGTCACGGTGGTGACGCCACGCGAGACCAAGGGCCTGGAGTACGACGCCGTCGTGCTCGTGGAGCCCGCCGAGATCGCCGAGGGACCCGGCGGCACGTCGGACCTCTACGTGGCGATGACGCGTCCCACGCAGCGCCTCGTGGTCACGCACTCGAGGGATCTGCCCGAGGGTTTTTCCACCGAAGTGTGAGCCGTGCCGTCCCAGCAGGCGGACGGACGGCGTAACGCGTTTGTCACATCCTCCGGCGGGGGCGCACCATGGTGCTCGTGCAGCGCGCCCTCCTCCTCGAGAACGTCCATCCCCTCGCCGTCTCGATCCTGCAGTCCGCAGGGTTCGAGGTCGAGACCCGCAAGGGTGCTCTCGACGAGTCCGAGCTGATCGAGGCGCTGCAGGGCGTGTCCGTCCTCGGCATCCGGTCCAAGACGAACGTGACCGAGCGGGTGCTCCGTGAGGCCCCGCAGCTGGAGGCCATCGGCGCGTTCTGCATCGGCACCAACCAGATCGACCTGAAGGCGGCAGCGGCCCGCGGGGTCGTCGTCTTCAACGCCCCGTTCCAGAACACGCGGTCGGTCGTGGAGCTCGCCCTCGCCGAGATCATCGCGCTGACGCGCCGCCTCACCGAGAAGGACCGCATGCTGCACGACGGCGTGTGGGACAAGTCGGCGAACGGCGCGCACGAGGTGCGCGGCCGCACGCTCGGCATCGTGGGCTACGGCAACATCGGCACCCAGCTGTCGATCGTCGCGGAGAACCTCGGCATGCGCGTCGTCTTCTACGACACCGCGGAGAAGCTGGCCCTCAGCAACGCCCACCGCATGGACACGCTCGACGAGCTGCTCGAGACCGCCGACGTGGTGACGCTGCACGTGGACGGCCGGTCGGGCAACGCGGGCATGTTCGGCGCCAAGCAGTTCGCCCGCATGCGCGAGGGCTCGATCTTCCTCAACCTGTCGCGCGGGTTCGTCGTCGACTACGCCGCCCTGCGCGAGTCGATCATCAGCGGCCACATCGCCGGTGCCGCCGTCGACGTCTTCCCCCACGAGCCCAAGACCAAGGGCGACGCGTTCGAGTCCGACCTGCGCGGTCTGCCCAACGTGATCCTCACGCCGCACATCGGCGGTTCCACGGAGGAGGCCCAGGAGGCGATCGGCCGGTTCGTGGCCGGCAAGCTGCGCGACTACACGCTGAGCGGCTCCACCGAGCTCAGCGTCAACGTGCCCAACCTCCAGCTCGCGCCCTCCGGCGTGGGCCGCGTCGCGCTCCTGCACCGCAACGTGCCCGGGGTGCTGGCGGAGGTCAACCGGATCCTCGCCGACCACGGCGCCAACATCGAGGGGCAGCTGCTCGCCACGCGCGGCGAGATCGGCTACGTGGTCACGGACATCTCGGCGGTCACCGAGCGGGGCGCGTCCAAGAAGCTGGGCCGCATGGAGACGACCATCCGCCTGCGGCTGCTCGACGACCTCGAGCATGAGGAGCTCCCGCCGGGACCGGCCGTCCCGGCCTGACCGTCTCCCCCGCCCGCGCTCCCGCTGCGGGTACGCGAAGGTCGCCCCTCCCGCCGGAGGGGCGACCCTTCGCGTACCCGGAGCGACGGGCGTCATTCCTGCCGCGGCCAGCGGTGCCGCAGCAGGATGAGGCCCAGGCCGGCAAGGACGAGAGCCAGCGCCGTGGGCGCCGCCCACTGGCCGGAGTACCCGGTCTCGGGCAGGGGGCCCGACGCCGCCACGACGCGGGGCCGGTCGGCCGGCGGCGCCTGCGGGCCGTCACCAGCGGGCCGCGGCTGCTCGCCGCCGGGTGGCGCGCCTGGTCCCGGACCCTGAGGCGGGTCGGTCGGTGCAGGGCCGGGCGGGTCGGTCGGCTGAGGATCCGGCGGGTCGCTGGGCCCGGGATCGGGCGTCTGGGCGACGGGCGCTCCGCCGAGCCAGGCCATGCTCTCGACCGGTTCCGCGAACGTGCCGACCGCGTCGCCCGTCTGGGCGGCGAGAGGCACGCGGACCGCGTCGTGCGCCGACGCCCGTACGGTCGTCGGCAGCGTCGGGTGCTCCGTGGCGAACTGATCCGCCGGCATCGGGTCCCGCGGTGTGTCCGGAAGCGTGATGCCCCCGGCGATGTCGAGCCAGTACTCCATCTCGCCGTGCGTCCACTCGTACCGGAACAGCGGCGTGCTCATCTGCTCCAGATAGGTGTCGAAGATGTCCTGCGGGTCCCACGCCGTGCGCGCAGGCCATCGCGACACGTCTCCGGAGCCGATCACGTCGTGGAAGGCACCGGGCCGTTCGGCGTCACGCTCCTTCAGCCACTGCGCGGCCACCCGCGAGGTGTAGACGCGACGGAGGTCTGCGTACTCCGGTCCGGTGCTGACCGCCTCTTCGAGCAGCGGGGCGAACGTGTCGGCGATCCGCTGGGTGTTGCGGTCCACGATGTCCTGAGGCGCGCCGGCGCACAGGTCCTCCCCCGGCGGCCGCCAGTCGATCTCGAACGGCTCGTACTTCGCCGCGAGCGGTGCGTCGAGGATGTAGAGCTGGTCGCCGTCCTCACGGACCGTGGCGGGCTTGGGCTCGACCCACATCCGGTACGACCCGTGACAGATCAGACCTTCCTCCGTGCGCTCCATCCCGTCCCAGAACGCCCGCCCGTGGTCCGTCTCCGGGTCCATGTAGCGGTTCTGCGTCTCCTTGAAGCGCAGGTCCGCCTCGAGCAGGACCCGCCCGGCGTCGGTGGTGGCGAGCTCCTCGTCGATGATGGTCTCCGGCGTGTCCGGGTTGAGGTTGACCCAGAACTGGCTCGGGTCCAGCGCCAGCCAGGTGAACAGCGCGTCGGAGGAGAGGTCGAGCGCTGCCTCACCCCCGAACGACGGCTCCGCCTCACCCTCGTCGGGAAGCTCGGCGGCCGAGAACGCGTACCCGAAGTCCTTGGTCTGCGGGTCGTCGGCGACGTACCGCAGCTCCAGCGACGTCCAGTCGATGCCCCCGGGTCGCTGAGGACCGAAACCCTGCCGCCGGTGGTCCCGCGCGAAGTCCTCCGCCAGGCGCCTGGCCTCGCGCGCCTCCGCCGCTGTCCGGCCGGAACGGGTGGCCACGTCCTTCGCCGCGCCGCCCGTCGGCCGCTTCGGGTCCGGGTTCATCGACTTGTTGTCCGGGTCCTTCGGCGGGTTCTTCAGCACCGCCGCGGACTCCAGCACGACGTACTGGACGCCGTAGGCCTTCATCAGACTGATCTGGCCCGGGAGCGGAGCCTGGCTGAAGACGTAGTACACCTTCCAGCCCTTGCCCGAGCTCATGAGGGCCTTGTCCGCCTGGAGCTGCTCGAGCTTGAGGGGCGAGCCGCCCGACTTCAGCTCGAACGCAAGCTTCTTGGCCCGGTTCACCGAGTCGTAGCGGCGCTCGGTGCCGAGCTTCTCCTCGTCCCAGAGCTTGGTGTCCTCGCACATCCAGTCCGGTCCGCCGAGCTTGAGCTTGCGGCCGACGTTGCGGTGGAACCCGTCGCCACGGGCGTCGTTCGACATGTTCGGGATGTAGGTGTTGCGCCACCTCTCCCAGTCCCAGTCGCCCTCGTACACCTTCCACCGGCGGAGCATGTGCTCCTCGGTGCCCGGAGTGAACAGCTTGTAGTCGCCTTCGAGCGCGTCGAGCTCCGCCTGCGTGGGCGGTTCCCTGTCACGCAGCGACTCGGCAACGTTCTGGTACTCGTAGTCGGGGATCTTCTGGCTGACGGGGAAGTCCTTGTGGCCGGGCAGCTCGTGGTCCTCCGCGATGCCCTCGATCCCGTCGATCAGCTCCGTGCACAGCACGTCGAAGCGCGGCGCACCCTGGACGTCGTCGCCAGGTATGAGCACAACCGAGGCCGTGAGGACCAGGCAGGCCACGAGCCACGCCGGCCAGCGGCCCCTGCTCAACCGCCTCAGCGCGCGTCCCGAGTCCTCGGCTGTGCTGTCCATAGCGGGCCCCCTCGACCACCGGCGGAGCAAACCCCTACAGGTTCACCCAAATGCCACATCCAGGTCAAGGATTCACCCATATGGATGCTTTACACCCGCCAGCAGGGAAGCCAGAGGCCGCCGACCCGGCTTTCACCAGGTCGGCGGCCTCTGTACCGAAGGCTCAGCCGGACTTGCGGCGGAACATCTTCTGCACCGGTCCGGCGGTCTCGGACGCGTGCACGGAGCCCGTGTTCGCATCGCCGTCGGACGTGCGGTGGCTCGCCGCGTTCTTGCGGTCCAGCGCCGCCTTGAACTTGGCCTTCATGTCCTCGCTCGGCGTGGTGGGGCGACCTTCCGCGGCCGCGTCCTCGGCAGCCGTACCGGCCGCCCTCTCCTCGCCGGCAGCTCCGTCGACTGACGTCATGCCGAACACCTCCTCAACTCGGGGGGTCCCTCGGCGCGGGCCCGTCCGCTGACCAGCGTGCCCCACGGGACGCGCCCGCGCCAACGAATATCCGCAGGCACCCAGCGCCATGATCCGCGACTCAGGCGGTTCCCGCCGGCACGTCGTCCGTCGCAGCGGGCTCACCGGTGCGAGCCTCCCGCTCCGCCCGGAGCGACGTGATCGCGCTCTCGAAGTCTTCCAGCGAGTCGAACGCCTGGTACACGCTCGCGAACCTCAGGTAGGCCACGACGTCGAGCTCGCGCAGCGGCCCCAGGATCGCCAGCCCGATCTCGTACGCGTCGATCTCGGCACTGCCGTTGCTGCGCAGCGTCTCCTCGACCCGCTGGGCGAGCAGGGCGAGGTCGTCCTCGCTCACCGGCCGCCCCTGGCAGGCTTTGCGCACCCCGGCCATGATCTTGTCGCGGCTGAAGGGCTCCGTCGCCCCGGAGCGCTTGACCACGGACAGGCTGGCGGTCTCGATGGTGGTGAACCGGCGGTTGCAGCTGGGGCACTGGCGACGTCGGCGGATGGACGCGCCGTCGTCCGCGGTCCGCGAGTCCACCACGCGCGAGTCCGCATGGCGGCAGAACGGACAGTGCATCGCTTCACTCCTGCGGGGTCGGGTCATCGACCGGGTGCACCCCGGTCGCGCCTTGACCGTAAGCGGGCAAACCACCCCCGTGCAACATCGACGCAACATATCGGCTGGTCGCCCGCCACCGTGTGACTCATTCCACCGGCAGGAGGAGCACCTGACCGACGCGGAGCGTGGCGTCGTCCAGGTCGTTGAGGTCCTGGATCCGCGCGACCGCCGAGCGGACATCCTCGCCGGGAGCGGTGAGCGCGGCGGCGTAGTCCCAGAGCGACTCGCCCGGCTGGACGGCGTGCACCTGAACCTCGACGCCAGGTTCCGCGGAGCTGGCCACCGCCGTGGCGCCCCAGGTGGCAGCCGGGGCGAGGAGGAGCGCCGCGAGCAGCACCAGGACCGCACGACCGCGACGGGTCAGCCGCAGGCCGTCGAGCCCGAGCCGGGTCGCGAGCCCTTGCGCAGCCGGCGCGGTCTCGGGAGCCGGAGCCGGCACCGGAGCCGGCGTCGGCACGGGCCGCACAGCGGAGGGCCGCTCACCGGCGCGGTGCACGACCCGAGGCCGCTGCCGCGGGGCCTCCGCGGCCGGCGGGACGAGGTACAGGTGCCGCTCGCCCCGGTGCGGACGCACCTTCGCGGTGCTCCGGGCCGGGCTCATGGTCGTCGCCCCCATGACTTCCTCCATCGTGGATCGAACTGACGTGCGTAGAACGCTTGTTCGTCGAACGCTCGTACCATTGTGTAGCACGACCGACCGCCCGTGTCGAGACACGCTCGAACATTCGTTTGATGGATTGCGGAGCGTGACCTAGAGTGGGAGGCGCAACGAGGTGACATATGTCGGATTGGCGACAGGTGGCACCAGGTAGGCGGCATCACATTCGGTGCGGCGTCACACGGGCGCGGCGCGGGCAGGAGGGGTTCAGTCATGACCGGACGCGACGGCAACGACGGCGGCACGGCCGTGGACGCTGCCCTGAGCAGTGTCGCCACGCTCGACAGGGAGACCCCGGCCGGGGAGGGGCTCGCCGAGGTGCGCGAGCTCGGCGCCGCGGCCGACCGGCTGACGCCGCGCCAGCGGCGTGTGCTCGAGACCATCCAGCACTCTGTCGAGACCCGGGGCTACCCGCCGACGATGCGCGAGATCGGTGAGGCGGTGGGGCTGGCGAGCCCTTCAAGCGTGAAGCACCAGCTCATGGCGCTCGAGCGCAAGGGCTTCCTCCGGCGCGACCCCAACCGCCCGCGGGCGATGGAGGTCGTGGACCCGGGCGGCTCGAACACCTCCGCCGGCACGCCGGCGCCCGCCGAGCAGCACTGGGGCGCAGCCACGGCGAGCGACGACGAGCGGCTGCCGTCGCCGTCGTACGTGCCGCTCGTCGGCCGCATCGCGGCCGGTGGCCCCATCCTGGCCGAGCAGCTGGTCGAGGACGTGTTCCCGCTCCCCCGCCAGCTCGTGGGCGACGGCGAGCTGTTCCTGCTCAAGGTGGCCGGTGACTCCATGATCGACGCCGCGATCTGCGACGGTGACTGGGTGGTGGTGCGCCGCCAGCCGGTGGCCGAGAACGGCGAGGTGGTGGCGGCCATGATCGACGGCGAGGCCACCGTCAAGACGTTCAAGAAGGCGGACGGGCACATCTGGCTGCTGCCCCACAACGCGGCGTACAGCCCCATCCCGGGCGACGACGCGCAGGTGCTGGGCCGGGTCGTGGCGGTCCTGCGCAGCCTCTGAAGGGACGGGAAGCGCCGGGGCGGTGCGACGAACGCACTGCCCCGGCGCCTTCCTCGTCCTACAGCCCGAACCGCTTCTGCACCGCCCGCATGCTCTCCGCCGACGCGCGCAGGCCGGCAAGCTCCTCGTCCGACAGCGGCACCGGAACGTTCTCCGTGACGCCCCGCCGGTCGACGAGCGACGGCACCGAGAGGCACACGTCGCTGATGCCGTAGAAGTCGTCGAGCAGCGACGACACCGGCATCACCCGGTGCTCGTCGTTGAGGACGGCCTCGATGATCCGGGTGGCCGCGAGCCCCACGGCATAGTTGGTGGCGCCCTTCCCGGCGATGATCCGGTAGGCGGAGTCCACGACGTCGCGGTGCACGTCCTCCCGGGCCTGGGCGTCGAGCGGCGACGAGCCCGCGAAGGGCGTCCACTCCAGCAGCGGCACGCCCGCGATCGTGGCCGAGCTCCACAGGGCGATCTCGGAGTCACCGTGCTCCCCCGCGATGTACGCGTGCACGTTGCCCACGGCGACGCCGCACCGCTCGGCGAGCACCACCCGCAGCCGTGAGGAGTCCAGCACCGTCCCGGACCCGAAGAGACGCTCACGGGGCAGCCCCGACATCTTGAGGGCCGCGTAGGTCACCACGTCGACGGGGTTGGTGACCATGACGTAGACGGCGTCGGGTGCCACCTCGACCAGCCCGGGCAGGATCTTGCGCGTGAGCGCGATCGTCGCCTCGGCCAGGTCGAGCCGCGTCTGGCCGGGCTTCTGCTTGGCCCCCGCGGTCACCACCACCACGTCGGCGCCCTCGCACACCGCGACGTCGTCGGACCCGATCACCTCCGCCTGGGGCGTGAACATGAGGCCCTGCCGGAGGTCGAGCACCTCGGCCTCGACCTTGGCCTTGTTGACGTCCATCAGCGCGATGGTCCGGGCCGAGCCGCGTGCGAGCGCCGCGTACGCCAGGGTCGAGCCCACGGCGCCCGCGCCGACGACCGCCAGCTTGGTGGTCCGGCCGGATCCGTGCGTTCCTGGGACGGCTGCGTTCAAGAGGTCCTCCTCGGACAGGTCCGGACGGTTCGCGAGGTCCCGTTCAGGCTAGGTGTCGAGCCGGGTGAGCGCAGCGCGGACCAGGGCCGGGTCGTTCGTGGGCCAGAAGCCGGGCATCGACCGCGTGAGGAACGACGCGTAGCGGGCGGTCGACAGCCGCGGGTCCAGGACGGCGACCACCCCGCGGTCGGCGGTGGTCCGGACGAGCCGTCCCGCGCCCTGCGCCAGGAGCAGCGCGGCGTGCGCCGCCGAGACGGCCATGAAGCCGTTGCCCCCCGCCTGCTCGACGGCCCGCGCGCGGGCGGCCTTGACCGGGTCGTCAGGCCGCGGGAACGGGATGCGGTCGATGAGCACGAGCTGGCACGACGGTCCCGGCACGTCGACGCCCTGCCACAGCGACAACGTCCCGAACAGGCAGGTGGCCGGGTCCTCGGCGAACTCCCGGACGAGCGTGGGGAGCTGGTCGTCGCCCTGGCACAGGATCGGGACGTCGAGCCGCTCACGCATCGCCTCCGCCGCCGCCGTGGCAGCCCGGCGGGAGGAGAAGAGCCCGAGCGTGCGGCCGCCCGCGGCCCCGACGAGCTCGGCGATCTCGTCGAGCTGCGCCTCGGTGGTGGGCTCTCGACCGGGGGCCGGCAGGTGCCGGGCGATGTAGAGGATGCCCTGCCGCGGGTAGTCGAACGGGCTCCCCACGTCCAGGCCCTTCCACCTCGGCGCGTCCGCGGCCGCCTCCCCGTCGCCCAGGGTGGCCCTGCCCAGGCCGAGCGAGCCGGCCACCGGCTCGAACGTGCCGCCGAGCGCCAGGGTGGCCGACGTGAAGACCCCCGTGGACTCCGCCAGCAGGTGCGTCCGGATCAGCCCCGAGACGTGCAGCGGGGCCGCGTGCAGCCGGGTGACACCGTCGGCGAACCCGCCCCACGCGGCGTCCGGGCGCGAGCACCACAGCACGTCGTGGCTCGTGTCCTCGGCCGCCATGCGCTCCGCCGTCTCGAAGAGCGCGAGCATGGCACCCTGGGCCATCTTGAGCCCGGGGTCACCCTGGCTGCCCGACGACGCCCCGCCCGCCTTGCCCGGTCCCGCCGCCTCGGGCTTGAGCCGGGTCAGCACCTCGCGGGCCGCGTCGCGGATGCCGCCCACGGCCGTGTGCAGAGCCTGGGGCAGACCATCGGGGAACCGTTCCGCCGGGGCGGTCACGAGGAGCGTGCCGAGGGCCTGCGCCGCCGCGTCGAGCGCCGTGGTCTCCGCTCCCCCGTGCCGCCGGGCAAGCCGGGAGGCGTGCTCCACCGACGCCATGGAGAGCTCGACGGTGGCCGCGGCCGTCACGCGGTCCACGAGCTCGTGCGCCTCGTCCACGATCACCACGTCGTGCTCCGGCAGCACGTTGGGGCTGCCCGAGACCGCGATCCCGAGCATCGCGTGGTTGGTCACCACCACGTCGGCCTCGCGGGCCGCGGCTCGCGCCCGCTCGGGGAAGCACTCGGCGAGCATGGGGCACCGCTGCCCCAAGCACTCCAGCGCCGTCACCGAGACCTGGCGCCAGGCGCGGTCCGGCACACCGGGAACCAGGTCGTCGCGGTCGCCCGTGTCGGACTCGCCGGCCCACTCGTGGAGGCGGCGCACGTGGTCGGCCAGCGTGGCGCCGTCGTCCCGCTTGCCGCGCCGCTTGGCACCGGGACCGCCCGGCCCGGCCGCCACCCCGGCGTCGGGCACCGCGGGGTGCTCCTCGCCGCCCGGAAGGTCGAAGAGCGTGGGCTCGTCCACGGGATAGCCGCCGCCCACCTTGTGCACGCACAGGTAGTTGTGCCAGCCCTTGAGGAGTGCGATGCGCGGCTCCCGCGGCAGGCGCGGCGCGACCGCACGCGCGACGAGAGGGAGGTCACGGGTGATGACCTGACGCTGGAGCGCGAGCGTGGCCGTGGACACGATGACGCGGCTCTCCGCGGCCACCGCGTGGCGCACCGCGGGCACGAGGTAGCCCAGCGACTTTCCGGTACCGGTGCCCGCCTGGACCAGCAGGTGCGTGGACGTGTCCACCGCCTCGGCGACCGCCTCCGCCATCTGGCGCTGGCCGTCGCGCGGGCTGCCACCGAGCTCTCCGACGGCCAGCTCGAGCAGCGTCGCGACGTCCGGGACGTCGCCCGCGCCGGGGGCCTGCGCAGCGGCGGGAGAGTCCTGGAGGTCGTCGAGGCTTGTCACTCGATGATCCTACGGGCGCCCACCGACACCCTCGCTGTGGGTACGCGAATGGTCGCCCCTCCGAGCGGAGAGGCGACCATTCCGTACCCACGGCGGGGCGGGTCAGGCGCGGACCGCGACCCGCTCCAGCTCGGCCGCGAGCTGGGCGTCCACCCGGCCCCGCAGCGCCGTCCCCGCGGAGACGTGCTCCTCATGGTCGATCTCGCCGCCCTCGTGCACGCGGTGCACCAGGTCGCCGCGCGAGTAGGGCACCACGAGGTCGATCTCGACGTCGGGCCGGGGCAGCGCATCGGCGATGACGCCGCGGAGCTCCGCGATGCCCTCACCGGTGTGGGCGCTGACCACCACCGTGCGCTTCTCGCGACGCTGGATGCGCCCCACGACCGCCGGGTCGGCCACGTCGGCCTTGTTCAGGACGACGACCTCGGCCACGTCGGCGATGCCCGGGATCTCGGACAGCACCTCGCGGACCGCCGCGATCTGGCTCTCCGGGTCGGGGTGCGAGGCGTCGACCACGTGCAGCAGCAGGTCGGCGTCGCCCACCTCCTCGAGCGTGGAGCGGAACGCCTCGACGAGCTGATGGGGCAGGTGCCGCACGAAGCCGACGGTGTCGGCCAGCGTGTAGACACGACCGTCCTCCGTCTGGGTGCGCCGGACCGTCGGGTCCAGCGTGGCGAACAGGGCGTTCTCCACGAGCACCCCCGCGTCCGTCAGCGCGTTGAGCAGCGAGGACTTGCCGGCGTTGGTGTAGCCGGCGATCGCCACGGCAGGGATCGCGTTGCGCTTGCGCGACAGCCGCTTGGTGTCCCGTGCAGGCTTCATCGCGTCGATCTCGCGGCGCAGCTTGGCCATCCGGTTGCGGATGCGGCGGCGGTCCAGCTCGATCTTGGTCTCACCGGGACCGCGCGACCCCATGCCCGCGCCCGCGCCACCGACCTGGCCACCGGCCTGCCGGGACATGGACTCGCCCCAGCCGCGGAGGCGCGGCAGCAGGTACTCGAGCTGGGCCAGCTCCACCTGCGCCTTGCCCTCCCGCGACTTGGCGTGCTGCGCGAAGATGTCGAGGATCAGCGCCGTGCGGTCCACGACCTTGACCTTGATCACGTCCTCCAGCGCGCGGCGCTGGGAGGGGGCCAGCTCGCCGTCGACCACCACGGTGTCGGCGCCGACCGCGAGGACCAGCTGGCCCAGCTCCGCCGCCTTGCCGGAGCCGAGGTAGGTGCTGGGGTCGGGCTTCTGGCGCCGCTGCAGCAGGCCGTCGAGCACCTGGGAGCCCGCCGTCTCGGCGAGAGCCGCGAGCTCACGGAGCGAGATCTCGGCGTCCTGGGCCGCGGCCTCGCCGCCGGCGTAGACGCCGACGAGCACCACGCGCTCGAGGCGCAGCTGCCGGTACTCGACCTCGGTGACGTCCTGGAGCTCGGTCGACAGGCCGGCCACGCGGCGCAGGGCCACGCGCTCCTCGAGGTCCAGCTGCTCGCCGTCGTGCTCCATGTGGACGGTCTCGCCGTCCGACCGAGCCGTCCCTGCCCGAGCGAGCACCCGGGCCACCACGTCGTTGGCGATCGCCTGGGCGTCGCGCAGGTCGTCGTGCGGCTCCTCGCCGAGCGGCGCGCTGGGGTTCGTCGGGGTGTGGGTCATGTACTGCCTTCCATCCAGGGGGTAATGCTTCGTACAACAAGGATCCCACGGCAGGAAGTCCCGGTGCCATGCCTTTCCTGGAGCCCGCCGTAGGATCGTCCGGTGACGGATCCGGAGACCACCGACCACTACTTCACCGCGCGGCCCGCCTCGGCGGCCGAGCTCCGCACCCTGGACGTCCGTCTCGCCGGACGCGACGTCGAGGTGGAGGTGGCGTCGGGCGTGTTCTCCCCCGGCGGGATCGACAAGGGCACCCGGGTGCTGCTCGAGGAGGTCCCCGCCCCGCCGCAGCGCGGCGACCTGCTGGACCTGGGCTGCGGCTGGGGGCCGCTCGCGCTGACCATGGCGCTGGAGTCCCCGGACGCCACGGTCTGGGCCGTCGACGTCAACGAGCGGGCCCTGGACCTGGTGCGGCGCAACGCGGAGCGGCTCGGCCTGGGCAACGTCCGCGCCGTCCTCCCGGACGACGTGCCCGACGACGTGGCGTTCGCCGGGCTCTGGTCCAACCCCCCGATCCGCATCGGCAAGGACGCGCTCCACGCCCTCCTGGAGCGCTGGCTCCCCCGCCTCGCCGACGGCGCCGAAGGGTGGCTCGTGGTGCAGAAGAACCTTGGCTCGGACTCCCTGGCCCGCTGGATCACCGAGACGCTCGGGCTCCCGGTCGAGCGCGAGGCGTCGTCGAAGGGGTTCCGGGTGCTGCGCGTCACGCGCGGCGCGTGAACCCGGGCAGCTCGCCGCCTGCCGTCCCGGCGGCGTAGCGGCGCACCCCGGACCGACGCTCCGCGAGGCGCTGCCCCGCGCGGTAGACCGCCACCTGGAGCAGCAGGACGGGCAGCACCACCAGCAGCACGGGCAGCTCGTAGACGAGCGGGATCCCGATGAGGTCGTGGAAGAGCACGAGGATCGCCGCGCCCTCGGGGTCGAACACGTAGAAGTAGTTGGCCCCCGGGTCCACCCACGCGCGCAGGGCGAGGGTCACGGGGAGCACGCACAGCGCCAGCACCACCGTGTAGCCCAGCGACAGCACCGCGTCGCGCGCCGTCGGCCGGTACAGGCCGAGCGAGGCGAGCAGCGCCGGGACCACCGCGTTGAGCGCGTGCGCCACGAAGAAGAACGTCTTCAGCGACAGGAGCGGGTGCCCCCAGTACATCGGCGCGCACGACACGAGCGCGAGCGCGCCGGCCACCGCGCCCGGGAAGAACACGACCGCCCGCAGGGGCTGCCAGTCGAACCGCACGGCCAGCGGCAGCAGGAACACCGACACGATGGTGCACAGGTGCAGCGGCAGGTTCTGGAACAGAGGGAAGTGGACGGCCGGGTCGGTCAGGTACGCGACGTGGAACGTCAGCGAGAAGCAGGCGTTTGCGAGCGCCAGGCCGAGCAGCGCGCGTCGCCGCACGTGGGCCGGCCGGTGCCGCAGCAGCAGGTGCGTGGCGAACGCGAGGGCCACCATGGCCGCCAGGAAGGCGTACCAGGTCCCGGTGAGAGGCGTCATCGTCATCTCGGGGCTCACTGTCTCGAAGCTCGACCGGTACTCACCGGTCCGCGAGAGCGTAGACGATCAGCGAACCCCGCGGCGACGCCCGGTCAGACGGAGATCTCGCCCGCGTGGACCAGCTCGGCCGGGCCGGCCAGCTCCACGTTGCCGCCCGGCAGCAGGCGCACGCGCACCTGCCCGCCCGGCACCTCGACGAGCCAGGTGTCGGGCACGTCGCCCGACGCCGCGAGCCACGTCCGCACGGCGAGCGCCGCCGCGCACGCACCGGTGCCGCACGACGGCGTCTCGCCCACCCCGCGCTCGTGCACGCGCATCCGGACGCGGCCGACGGTGCTGCCGTCGGGCAGTCGCTCCTCGCCGAGCGGAACCACCAGCTCGACGTTGGTGCCGTGCGGAGGGACGGGTGCCACCTCGGGGGCGCGGCCGAGGTCGAGAGCCTCGAGCTCGTCGACGCTCGACAGCGCGACGACGGTGTGCGGGTTGCCCAGGTCGACGCTGAGCGCCGGGCGCGGGGCGTCCCAGCCGGTGACGTGCACGGCGGCGTCGAAACCGCCGCTCGCGGCGTCCTGCCCGCCGGGCAGGAACCACGGGCCCATGTCGACGGCGTACCAGCCGTCGGCCTCCTTGCGGACGCGCTTGACGCCCGCGCGCGTGCCGAGGGCGAACGAGCCGCCGTCGGCGAGGTTGACCAGGCCGAGACTCTCGGCGAAAGCCGTGAAGACGCGGACGCCGTTGCCGCACATCTCCGCGACGGAGCCGTCCGCGTTGCGGTAGTCCATGAACCAGATCGCGGTGGGGTCGTCGGCGAGGACGCCGTCGGCCACGGCCTCGCCCGCCTGCGCGAGGGACGCGGTGGGGACCAGCCGGATGACGCCGTCGCCGCCCACGCCGCCGCGCCGGTCGGCGAGGCGGCGCACCAGGTCGGGCGTCAGGTCGAGCTCGCCGCGGGTGTCGGCGACCAGGACGAAGTCGTTGCGGGTCCCGTGACCCTTGACGAACCGCAGGCCGGACGGGGTCGCGCGCGTGCGCGCCCGGGCGGCGGGGGTCGCGGGCTCGGTCTGCGTCATGACCCCAGACTACGGCGGACGGGCCGGTCGTCCGAGGCCGTCCCGCGGACCGGGAGCCTCCCGGCGTCGGCGGCAGCGACCAGGGCGAGGGCGTCGTCGAGCAGGGTGGGCGACTGGGCGTCGAGCCAGTGCACGCGGGGGTCGCGCCCGAACCAGCCCATCTGCTTGCGGGCGAGGCGCCGGGTGTTCGCGACGACGGCGTCCCGCGCCTCCGCCTCGGTCGTCTCGCCGCGCCACCAGGCGAGCAGCTCCGCGTACCCGACCGCGCGGGCGGCGGTCACCCCGAGGCCGGTACCGGTGCCGCCCTGCTCCGCGCTGGCGAGGGCCCGCACCTCGTCGACCAGGCCCGCGTCCCACATGCGCTCCACGCGGCCCGCGACCCGGGCGTCGAGGGTGGGCCGGTCGCAGTCGAGGCCGAGCTGTACCGCGGGGCGCACGTACTCCTGCCGGGGCAGGTTGGCGGTGTAGGGGCGGCCGGTGATCGCGATGACCTCCAGCGCCCGGACGATCCGCCGGGTGTTGTGCGGGCCGATGCTCGCGGCGGCCTGCGGGTCGAGGCCCTCCAGCTCCGCGTGCAGGGCGCGGCGGCCCTCGGCCTCCGCGCGCGCCTCCAGCCGCGCGCGCACGTCCGGGTCGGTCCCGGGGAAGTCCATCTCGTCGAGCAGCGACCGCACGTAAAGCCCCGACCCGCCGACGACGACGGCGCGGGCGCCCCGCTGCTCGATCGCCGCGAGGTCGGCGCGTCCCTCCGCCTGGTAGCGCGCCACCGAGGCGTCCTCGAGCGGGTCGAGCACGTCGAGCTGGTGGTGCGTGATCCCCCGGCGCTCAGCCACCGGGACCTTCGCCGTGCCGACGTCCATGCCGCGGTAGAGCTGGTACGCGTCCGCGTTGACGATCTCGGTGGGGGCTTCTGCGGGCCCGGCGGCCGGCGATCCCGGGCTCAGCGCCTCGGCGAGGTCGAGCGCGAGGTCCGACTTCCCGGTGGCGGTCGGGCCGACGACGGCGACGATGATCACCGGGTGATTCTCTCAGCGCAGGAGCGTCAGCCGGTACTCGGGCGGCAGGTGGTCGCCGGACTGCGGGAGGGCCCGGACCTCGGGCGTCCAGCCGGCGCCTACCGCCGCGAGCGCCGCGGCGACCCCGGGGGCCAGGGCGCCCGGGTCGGCGTCGATCCCGCCGGGCACGCCTCCCCCGGCGACGACGAGTCCGTCGGCGGCGCGGAGGATCGCGGCCACCTGGCCGGCCGCCCCCGCCGAGACAGTAACTTCGTCGGACGAACTCACTGTCTCGGCAGGGTCAGCCCGCCGAGACAGTGCGTTCGTCCGGCCGTCGTCGGACAAGCTCACTGTCTCGGCGGAGGCTTCCCCGCGAGACAGTGCGTTCGTCCGGTCCGGCGGGAGCTCCAGGGTGCGCACCTCCGCGGCGCGATCGCCGAGCACGTCGGCGAGCGCCAGCAGCGCGACGGAGGCGGGGACGCCGGCGACCGCGGCGGGCCCGGTCGAGGTCAGGCGGGCCCACGGTGACCGGAGCGCGTCAGGCAACCAGGCGTCCGCGATGCCCGCTCCCGCGAGCGACGGGCGCAGCACCCCGTGCTGCAGGACGCGGCCGTGCGCCACGACGAGCGGTACCCGGCCGTGGGCGACGAGCTCCGCGAGCGCGTCCCGGACCGCCGACCGCACGTCGCCGAGCACGTCGGCGAGGCCCGCGGCACCGGGGACGAGCAGAGGAGTCGCGGGGACGATGACGGCGCGCAGCACGGTGACACCGTACGCCGACGATGCCCGCCCCTGGGCGATCTCGGCTCCGCCCCACGGCTCTCACCTCGGTGTTCATCGGCCGCCCGCGTTCGCTGAACGCGTGACCTTAGGTTCCTGGGGCACCGTGCGGGTACTGTGGGCGAGTGAGGTTCTTCGGGTCACGCCGCCGGGATTCGGCGGACGACGGCGACCGGGCGGGCAACAGCCCGCAGGCTCCCGGCGGCCCGCGCCGGGACCTCGACGATGACGAGCTCCGTGCCCAGGTCGAGGGTGTTCTCCTGCGCGAGCTGACGGGCGGGATGGACGATCCGTCGACCATCCCCACGCCGCTGACGCGCGAACGGGTCGTGGAGTGGCTGTCCGACAACGGGTTCAGCTACTTCGTGGACTCCGAGGGTGACGTCGGCGGGCTGTGGCACGGCTGGCTGTTCTACTTCCTCATCGTCGGGGACGGCAGCGAGGTCCTGCAGGTGCGCGGCCAGTGGCACCGCGACCTGACCATCGAGCGCCTCGAGGAGATCCTCGAGCTGTGCAACGAGTGGAACGCCGAGCGCATCTGGCCCAAGACGTACGTCCGGGTCCGCGACAACGGCGCGGTGCTCGTGTACACGGAGGTCACGGTGGATCTTGAGCACGGCGTCACCGACGACCAGCTCGACCAGCTGCTCCAGTGCGGGCTCACCACGGGCTCCATGTTCTTCGAGCACCTGGACGAGACGTACCCCGACCCGCTGAGGGCGGCCCCGTGAGCCCGCAGCGTGACGGGCAGGGACGCGGCGGCTGGCTCGCCCGTCTCCTGAACCCGCGGCTCCCTGTCCAGCGCCGCGCGCCCCTCGCGGGGCGGACGCGCACGCTCACCGGCGCCGACATCGAGCGCCCCCGGGCGCTGACGACGCAGCGCGTGGGCGACGACCTCGCGCGCCGCGGCTACCGCTTCCGGATCGACGACGACGGCGACGTCACGGGCACCTGGGACGGCAACCGGTTCTGGTTCCTGCTGCTCGGCGAGCACGACGAGATCCTGCAGGTGCGGGGGCGCTGGGCGGGCACGCTGCCGCCCGAGTCACGGCTCGCGGTGCTGCAGGCCGCGAACGACTGGAACCGCGAGCGCATCTGGCCCAAGGTCTACACGCGCGAGGAGGCGAGCGGGCTGGCTCTGTACGCCGAGGTGTCCGTCGACTTCGAGCACGGCGCCACGGACGACCAGCTCGCGCAGACGGTGTCGTGCGGCCTGGTGACGGCGAGCCAGTTCTTCTCGACGGTCGCCTCGCTCGCGCCGTCGGACACGTCGCTCGAGGACGACGAGCCGGACCTGGACGGGCACGACGACCCGTCGGGCGACGACCCGAAGTAAGGTCAGCGGCGCACTGTCGGCAGGCCCAGCACGACCGGGCCCGGGGCGGTGGCGCCGTGGCCGTGCCCGTGGTCGTCGTCCCCGCCGCCCAGGCGCGCCTTCTCGCGTGCGGCCCACGCGTCGCCCGACCGGGTGCGTCGCACGGCGAAGGCGCCGGTCAGCGCCGAGTCCGACACGAGGAAGTGCGGGGCCGACGACGTCACGGTGACCGTCACGACGTCGCCCGGGCGCGGCACGTCCGCCGGCACCACGTCGGCGAGGCGCGGGTCGTCGAGCGACACCGGCTGCTCCGGGAGCGAGCCGGCCCCCTCGCCGGGCCGGGCCGGGACCGCGAAGTGCACCAGGCGGTTGTCGGCCGCACGGCCGGAGAGCCGGTGCGTGGCGCCGTCCTTGCGTCCGGTGCCCTCGGCGACGAGGACCTCCAGCGAGCGCCCGACCTGCAGCGCCGACTCCTCGCCCGAGATGCGTTCCTGGAGGGCGAGCAGGCGCTCGAACCGCTCCTGGACGACCTCCTTGGGGAGCTGGCCCTCCATGGTCGCGGCGGGGGTGCCAGGTCGCTGCGAGTACTGGAAGATGAACGCCGAGCTGAACCGCGACGCCTCCACGACCCGCATGGTCTCGAGGAAGTCCTCCTCGGTCTCGCCCGGGAAGCCGACGATGATGTCGGTGGTGATCGACGCGTCCGGCATGGCGGCGCGCACGCGGTCGAGGATGCCGAGGAACTTGTCGGACCGGTAGGAGCGGCGCATCACGCGCAGCACGCGGTCGGACCCGGACTGCAGCGGCATGTGGAGCTGCGGCATCACGTTGGGCGTCTCGGCCATGGCGGCGATGACGTCGTCGGTGAAGGCCGCCGGGTGCGGCGACGTGAAGCGCACGCGCTCCAGGCCCTCGATCCGCCCGCAGGCCCGCAGCAGCTTGGCGAACGCCCCGCGGTCGCCGAACTCGACGCCGTAGGAGTTCACGTTCTGGCCGAGCAGCGTCACCTCGATGGCGCCCGCCGCCACGAGCGCCTCCACCTCGGCGAGGATCTCGCCCGGACGGCGGTCACGCTCCTTGCCGCGCAGGTGCGGCACGATGCAGAAGGTGCAGGTGTTGTTGCAGCCCACGCTGATGCTGACCCAGCCGGCGTAGACGCTCTCGCGCTTGGTCGGCAGCGTGGACGGGAAGACCTGCAGCGACTCCGCGATCTCGACCTGCGCCGCCTCGTTGTGCCGGGCCCGCTCCAGCAGCACCGGCAGGGCGTCGAGGTTGTGGGTGCCGAACACGACGTCGACCCAGGGCGCCTTCGCCACGATGTCGCCGCGGTCCTTCTGCGCCAGGCAGCCACCCACGGCGATCTGCATGCCGGGCCGCCGCGCCTTGATGCTCGCGAGCTGGCCCAGGTTGCCGTACAGGCGGGTGGCCGCGTTCTCGCGCACCGCGCACGTGTTGATCACCACGACGTCCGCGCTGTTCGCCGCCTCGTCCTCCTTGGACGCGCGTGTGTACCCCGCCTGCTCGAGCATGCCGGCCATGTGCTCGGAGTCGTGCACGTTCATCTGGCAGCCGAGCGTGCGCACCAGGTAGGTGCGCTCCGCCTCGGGCTCGGTCGCGTCCTGGGGCGTGGTCTGGGGCGAGAGCGTGGGAGCGGACATCGGAGCAATTCTACGGGGCCTCTGGCCAGGCATAATCCGGGCATCTGTTACCGAAACGTTGTGCCTGGATGACCGCCCACGTTGGCCCTCGAAACATCCGGTCGTTAGGTTCATGGGATGGACCACGAGGCGACCACGGACGAACCGCAGCCGGACAGCGTGACCGACGCTCCGGCGTCGGCCACCGCGACCGCGACCCGCGAGCTCGGCGAGCCCCTGGTGGAGCTCACCGGGGTGAACAAGCACTTCGGTGCGCTCCACGTGCTGCGCGACATCGACCTGACCGTCCGCAAGGGCGAGGTGCTGGTCGTGATCGGGCCGTCGGGCTCCGGCAAGTCGACGCTCTGCCGGGCGATCAACCGGCTGGAGACCATCGACGGCGGCACCATCTCCATCGACGGCCAGCCGCTGCCCGCCGAGGGCAAGGGCCTGGCGAGGCTGCGGGCCGACGTCGGCATGGTGTTCCAGTCGTTCAACCTCTTTGCCCACAAGACCGTCCTGGACAACGTGACCCTGGGTCCCCGCAAGGTTCGCGGGCTGTCCAAGAAGGACGCCGAGGAGCAGGCGAAGAAGCTCCTCGACCGGGTCGGCGTCGGCAACCAGGCGCACAAGATGCCGGCGCAGCTGTCGGGCGGCCAGCAGCAGCGCGTCGCGATCGCGCGAGCCCTGGCGATGAACCCCAAGGTCATGCTGTTCGACGAGCCCACGTCGGCCCTGGACCCCGAGATGGTCAACGAGGTCCTCGACGTGATGGTGGCACTCGCCCGCGAGGGGATGACCATGATCGTCGTCACCCACGAGATGGGCTTCGCCCGCAAGGCCGCGGACCGCGTCGTCTTCATGGCGGACGGGCTGCTCGTCGAGCAGGCCCACCCGGAGGAGTTCTTCACGGCGCCCAAGAGCGACCGGGCCCGCGACTTCCTGTCGAAGATCCTCACCCACTGACCTTCACGACCCACTGATTCCACCGAGCAGTACGCACATCGAAGGGGAACTCATGCGCAAGCACACCACCCGGATGCTGGCCCTCGCGGCAGCCTCCGCACTGGCACTCTCCGCCTGCGGCGGTGCCGAGGTCGGCGGCGAGCCCACCGACGGCGCGACCGACGGCGGCGGCAGCACCGAGACCATCAAGATCGGCATCAAGTTCGACCAGCCCGGCCTCGGCTACCAGGACGGCGCCGAGTTCACCGGCTTCGACGTCGACGTCGCGCGCTATGTCGCGGGCGAGCTCGGCTACGGCGAGGACCAGATCGAGTTCGTCGAGTCCATCTCGGCGAACCGCGAGACGATGCTGCAGAACGGCGACGTCGACATGATCTTCGCGACGTACTCCATCACGGACGCCCGCAAGGAGGTCATCAGCTTCGCCGGGCCGTACTTCATCGCCGGCCAGGACCTCCTCGTCTCGGTGGACAACACGGACATCACGGGTCCTGAGTCCCTCGAGGGCAAGAACCTCTGCTCCGTCACCGGCTCCACGTCGGCGCAGAAGATCAAGGACAACTACGCCGCCGGCGTGAACCTCCTCGAGCGCCCCGGCTACGCCGAGTGCGTCACCGCGCTCGTCGCCGGCCAGGTCGATGCCGTCACCACCGACGACATCATCCTCGCCGGCCTCGCGGCCACCGAGGCCAACGCCGGCAAGCTCAAGGTCGTGGGCAACCCGTTCTCCGAGGAGAAGTACGGCGTGGGCCTGCCCAAGGACAGCGACCAGTGTGAGGCGATCAACGAGGCCATCACCAAGATGATCGAGGACGGCACCTGGGAGGAGCTCGTCTCGAAGAACACCGAGGGCACCGGCTACACCCCGAACGCGGACCTCAACCCGCCGACGCCGGACGCCTGCGCCTGACCTTCCCGTGACGACCCGCGCCGGGCTGTCACCTCCTCCCAGGAGGTGACAGCCCGGCGTCGGGCAGCCCGGCCGGGCCCCTGCGCCCGGCGCGCGACCGCTCTTCCCTCGAAAGGTGACCGTGGACGACTACCTGGCCGGATTCACGGAGCTGTTCTCCCGTTATGACGTGATCGGCGCGTTCTGGGTCAACATCCAGCTGACGTTCTGGGCCGGCCTGATCGCCCTGGGCCTCGGCACGCTCCTGGCGCTGATGCGGATCTCGCCCGTCGCGTCGCTGCGGCTGACCGGGACGTCGTACGTGACGATCTTCCGCAACACGCCCCTCACCATCATCATCACGTTCATGGTCCTCGTGGTCTGGACCCAGCTCACCGTGACGCTGGCCCCGGACTTCAACGCCAACTTCTTCTGGCTCGCCGTCGTGGGCCTCGCCGTCTACCACGCGGCGTTCGTCTGCGAGGCCATCCGGTCCGGCGTGAACACCGTGCCGGTGGGCCAGGCCGAGGCGGCGCGGGCGATCGGGCTGCCCTTCCTCGCGGCGGCGCGGCTCGTCATCCTGCCGCAGGCGTTCCGCGGGTCGGTGGCGCCGCTCGGCAACACGCTCATCGCGCTGCTCAAGAACTCCACGGTGGCTGCGGCCGGGTCCGTGGCCACGGAGACCGCCTCCACGATGAAGGTCATGATCGAGTTCAGCCCCAACCACCTGTACGCGATCTTCTTCATCTTCGCGATCGGGTACGTGATCCTGGTGATCCCCATCGGCCTGGCGACCACCTGGCTGTCCGACCGACTGGCGGTGAAGCGATGACCTCCGTGCTGTTCGACGCTCCCGGGCCGCGCGCCCGCCGGAACATCCTCGTCGGCAACATCATCGGCGCGGTCGGGGCCCTCGGGCTGATCGCGTGGGTGCTCTCCGTGCTCAACACCAGGGGCCAGCTCGACGCCGACCTGTGGGTCGCCGCACTCGACGCCCGGGCCTGGCAGCACTACTACCTCCCGGGACTGATCAACACGCTGCGGGCCGCGGCGTTCGCGACCGTCGGCGCCATCGCGTTCGGCATCCTCTTCGGCATGGGCCGGCTCGCGCACAACCCCGTGGTCCGCGTCCTGTCGGGCATCGTCGTCGAGTTCTTCCGCGCCGTGCCGGTGCTGCTCATGATGATCTTCCTGTGGCTGCTGTTCTCGCGGCAGCTGCCGTGGATCGACGACAGGCCCTTCACCGCCGTGGTGATCGCACTGGTGCTCTACAACGGGTCGGTCATCGCCGAGCTGGTGCGCTCCGGCGTGCGGAACCTCCCCCGGGGACAGGGCGAGGCCGGGCTCGCGATCGGTCTCGACCGCGGACAGGTGCTGCGCTCCGTCCAGCTCCCGCAGGCCCTCGTCGCGATGCTGCCGGCGCTCGTGTCGCAGCTCGTCGTGGTGCTGAAGGACTCCGCGCTGGGGCAGATCATCACCTACCCGGAGCTGCTGCGCGCCGCGCAGGTTCTCGCGTCCGGCGAGCAGAACCCGCTGCAGACCCTGACGGTCGCCGCGGTCGTGTTCATCCTGCTCAACTACGGGCTGTCGGTCCTGGCGCAGTGGCTCTCGCGGGCGCTGTCCAGCCGCACCTCCGGCCGCACGGCCGCCGGTGCAGGGATCGGGAACCCGCTCGCCGCCCCGGCCACGCCGGCGGTGCGCTGAGCCGCTCGGCCGGGCGCTCCCGCGCCGGGTGCGCGACGAGCACGGAGGGCCCGTCTCTGGTAGAGACAGGCCCTCCGTGCTGTCGATCGAGGTGGTGTCGATCGGGGTGCTGTCGATCGAGGCGCCGTCCATGGCGCGTCAGTCCAGGCCCGCGACCTCGAGGTCGTCGGTCTCCTCGCCCTCGGCTGCCAGCGCCTCACGGACGAGCTCGAACGCAAGCCCAGGCGAGTAGCCTTTGCGGGCCAGCGCCCCGACCGCCCGGCGCACCCGGGCGTCCCGCTCGAGCCCACGGGTACGCCCCACCAGCTTCGTGGCCAGCCGGGCGCCCGCCTCCCGCTCGTCGTCGGGATCGAGCTGGTCCAGCGCGTCGGACGCTACGTCCTCGTCGATGCCGCGGCGCTTCAGCTCCGAGGCGATCGCACGTCGCGCCATGCCCTTCTCCGAGTGCCTCGTGCGGACGATCGTGCCGGCGTACGACACGTCGTCGACCAGGCCCACCTCGCCGAAGCGGTCCAGGACCGGCGTGACGACGTGCTCCGGGTAGCCCTTGCGGGCCAGGTTCTGCTCGAGCTCGCGCCGTGACTTCGGGGCGGCGGTCAGGATGCGCAGCAAGGTCTCGCGGGCCCGCTCCGTCGCCTCGTCGAGCGTGATCGCACCCTCGTCGAGCTGTTCCGCGACCGTCTTGCGGGGGGCGCGCTCGCGCCGCTCGCCGCCGCCTTCGCCGCTTGGTCCGGTGTCCGCCCGGCCCCGACGCTTCCCCACGCCGGGACCGGGCGTGCGCCCACCGTAGTGCACCGTCAGAACGGCGCCGACTCGGCCTTGGCCGGGGCCTTGGCACGCGAGCGCGTGGCGGTCGCCTTGGCGGTGGCGGCCGTCTTGCCTGTCGGGCTGGTGGCCGCGACCGTACCTGTGGCTGCGGCGTCGGTGGCCGGCGTCACCGCGGGGGCACCTGCGCCCGGGGTGGCGGGTGCACCCTCCGCCGGCGCGTCCACCCGGGCGCCCACGCCGAGCTTCTCCTTGATGCGCTTCTCGAGCTCGGCGGCGAGGTCCGGGTTGTCGCGCAGGAACGACCGCGCGTTCTCCTTGCCCTGACCCAGCTGGTCCCCGTCGTAGGTGAACCACGAGCCGGACTTGCGCACGAAGCCGTGCTCCACGCCCATGTCGATGAGGCCACCCTCGCGTGAGATGCCCACCCCGTACAGGATGTCGAACTCCGCCTGCTTGAAGGGAGGGGCCATCTTGTTCTTGACGACCTTGACGCGGGTGCGGTTGCCCACCGCGTCCGTGCCCTCCTTGAGGGTCTCGATGCGGCGGATGTCCATACGCACCGAGGCGTAGAACTTGAGCGCCTTGCCACCGGTCGTGGTCTCCGGCGAACCGAAGAACACGCCGATCTTCTCGCGGAGCTGGTTGATGAAGATCGCGGTGGTGCCGGTCGAGCTCAGCGCGCCCGTGAGCTTGCGCAGCGCCTGGGACATGAGGCGGGCCTGCAGACCCACGTGGCTGTCACCCATCTCGCCCTCGATCTCGGCCTTGGGCACCAGGGCCGCGACGGAGTCGATGACGATGATGTCGAGAGCGCCGGAACGGATGAGCATGTCGGTGATCTCGAGCGCCTGCTCGCCAGTGTCAGGCTGCGACACCAGGAGGGCGTCCGTGTCCACCCCGAGCTTCTTGGCGTACTCCGGGTCGAGGGCGTGCTCGGCGTCGATGAACGCCGCGATGCCACCGGCGCGCTGGGCGCTGGCGACGGCGTGCAGCGCCACCGTGGTCTTTCCGGAGGACTCCGGGCCGTAGATCTCGATGACGCGACCACGCGGCAGGCCACCGATGCCCAGCGCGATGTCGAGAGCGATCGAGCCGGTCGGGATCACCTCGACGGGCGCGCGCGTCTCGTCACCGAGGCGCATGACAGAGCCCTTGCCGAAGTTGCGGTCGATCTGTGCGAGGGCCGCTTCGAGGGCCTTCTCGCGGTCTGCCGGTGCGGGCATGTCGCTCACCTTTGCGTTCTGGGGCGCGGCCTGTGCGCGCCGTGATGGAGGGCTCTGTGACGTCGTTGCCGACCGTACGCCGAGCCACTGACACGAACGCCTTCTCCGGCCCCTGCCTGTCGACAGAGTTCCGAAATCCGTGCCTGTGGTCAGAGTCTAGGCGAACGCTTGTTCGATGCAAGCCAGACACACCGGCATGTCCCGGGAGGTTTCACCGACGCGGCGGGGCCTGCCGGTGCTTGTCCTTGCCCCAGCGCTGGTCGTCGGGCACGTCGAGCGCGTCGCACAGCGCGTGCCACACGTCGCGCGGCTCGACGCCCTCCTCGAGCGCCTGCTCCGGCGTGCGGTGCCCGAGCCTCGGGACCACCAGCTCGCGCGTCAGGGTGCGCCCGTAGGCAGGCCCGAAGACCTCGTCGACCAGCAGCCAGAACTCGCGATAGCGCACTGGCTCAGCCTATGTCGGTGGCGGCGGACAGAATGAGCCCATGCCCTCCAGCGATCCGCTCGACCGGTTCGGGCCCGCCACCCGCGCGTGGTTCACCGGCGCGTTCCCCGAGCCCACGGCCGCCCAGCGCGGCGCGTGGGACGCGGTGGCGCGCGGCGACCACGCCCTGGTCGTGGCGCCCACCGGCTCGGGCAAGACGCTGGCCGCGTTCCTCTGGGCCCTCGACGGGCTCACCACCCAGCCTGCGCCTGCCCGCGAGCGCCGGTGCCGCGTCCTGTACGTCTCCCCCCTGAAGGCGCTGGCGGCGGACGTGCAGCGCAACCTGCGCTCCCCGTTGGCCGGCATCCGGCAGGCGGCTGCACGGGACGGCCTCGAGGTGCAGGACGTGACGGTGGGCTCCCGCACGGGAGACACGCCGGCGAGCGAGCGGCGCGCGTTTGCCACCCGCCCCACGGACATCCTGATCACCACGCCGGAGTCGCTCTTCCTGGTGCTCACCTCGCAGGCGCGGGCAGGCCTGGCCGGGGTGGAGACGGTGATCGTGGACGAGATCCACGCGGTGGCGGGCACCAAGCGCGGCGCCCACCTCGCCCTGAGCCTGGAGCGGCTGGACGAGCTGCTGGAGCGCCCGGCCCAGCGCATCGGCCTCTCGGCCACGGTGCGGCCGGTGGAGGCGGTGGCCGAGTTCCTGGGCGGTCACCGCCCGCCGCACCTGGGCGGCCGTCCGGTCACGGTGGTGCAGCCGCCCGCCACCAAGCGGTGGGACATCTCCGTGGTGGTGCCGGTCCCCGACCTTGCCGACCTGGGGGCGGCCACCCCGGAGGGCCCTTCCGCGGTCCGGGGCGCAGGCGATCCGGTCACGGGCGACGACGAGGCGGGCTTTCCCGACCTCTCCGGCGCGCCGACCAGCCCCCTGCGCCGCGCCTCGGTATGGCCGCACGTGGAGGAGCGCGTGGTCGACCTGGTGGCCGACCACACCTCGACCCTCGTCTTCACGAACTCCCGCCGGGGCGCGGAGCGCCTGACCGCCCGCATGAACGAGGTCTGGGCGCTCCGGCAGGGCGTCGACCTGCCCGACCCGAGCGGGTCCTGGGCGGCGCTCGTCCCCGGACAGTCCGGCACGTCGGCAGGCGTGACGGGCCCGCCCGCGCGCGACGTCCCGGACGGCGTACAGACCCGCTCGGACGGCGGGCACGGCCTTCCCGAGGCAGTGCCCGCGCAGGAGCCGGGCAGCACGGTGCTCGCCAGGGCGCACCACGGCTCCATGAGCCGTGCCGAGCGCACCCGTACGGAGAACGAGCTCAAGGAGGGCCGCCTCCCCGCCGTCGTGGCGACGTCGTCGCTCGAGCTCGGGATCGACATGGGGGCGGTGGACCTCGTGGTCCAGGTCGGCGCGCCGCCGTCGGTGGCGAGCGGGCTGCAGCGCATCGGCCGCGCGGGCCACCAGGTGGGCGCGGTCTCCAAGGGCGTGGTGTTCCCCATGTTCCGGGGCGACCTCGTGCCCGCGACGGTCATCGCCCAGCGGATGCGCGACGGGTCGATCGAGCACCTGCGGGTGCCCGCCAACCCGCTCGACGTGCTGGCCCAGCAGGTCGTGGCCGCCCTCGCGGTCGACGACTGGGAGGAGGCCGACCTGCTGGCCCTCGTCCGGCGTGCAGGCCCGTTCAGCGGGCTGGGCGACGGCACGTGGCGGGCGGTGCTCGACATGCTGGCGGGCCGCTACCCGAGCGAGGACTTCGCCGAGCTGCGCGCCCGCATCACCTGGGACCGCACCACCGGCACGCTCCACGGCCGCCCGGGCGCGCTGCGCCTCGCGGCCACGAGCGGTGGCACCATCCCCGACCGTGGCCAGTTCGGCGTCTTCCTGGCCGGAGACCCGGTGCCCGACGGCGACGCGTCGGGCCCGGTCGGCGACGTGACCCCGGGCGGGGGCCGCCTCCGCGGGGGCAAGCGGGTGGGCGAGCTGGACGAGGAGATGGTCTACGAGTCCCGCGTGGGCGACACGTTCACCCTGGGCTCGAGCACGTGGCGCATCGAGGACATCACTCCCGACCGCGTGCTCGTCACCCCTGCGCCCGGGCTCCCCGGCCGGCTCCCGTTCTGGAAGGGCGACCAGCCGGGCCGGCCCGCCGAGCTGGGCCGCGCGGTGGGTGCGTTCGTGCGGGAGACCGACGCCGTGCTGGCGGCGGACGAGGCGGCGGGCCGCGAGCGCCTCCGGGCCGCGGGGCTCGACGAGTGGGCGGCGGAGAACCTCGCGACGTACCTGGCGGAGCAGCGGACGGCGACGGGCCGGGTGCCCGACGACCGGACGGTGGTGGTGGAGCGGTTCCGGGACGAGCTGGGCGACTGGCGCGTGGTGGTCCACTCGCCGCTGGGCGCCCGGGTGCATGCCCCGTGGGCTCTGGTGATCGCCGCGCGGCTGCGGGAGCGGTACGGCGTGGACGTGGCGGCGATGCACGCGGACGACGGGATCGTCCTGCGCCTCCCAGACACGGGCGCCTCGTGGGAGGACCCGTTCGCGGTGCCGCTCGGCGGGGGCGACGGCATCCCGGCGTCACCTGACGGGGCGGCCGGGCACGCCGCGGGCAGCGTGACGCTGGAGGACCTGCTGCTGGACCCGGACGAGGTGCTCACCGCGGTGCGCGACGAGCTGGGCGGCTCGGTGATGTTCGCCGCCCGGTTTCGGGAGGCTGCGGCGCGGGCTCTCCTGCTGCCCCGCCGGCGTCCGGACCGGCGGCAGCCGCTGTGGCAGCAACGGCAGCGGTCCGCCCAGCTCCTCGAGGTCGCGTCCCAGTACCCCGAGTTCCCGATCGTGCTGGAGGCGGCACGCGAGTGCCTGCAGGACGACTTCGACGTGGCGGCCCTGGCGGACCTGATGCGTGAGGTGTCGTCCGGTGCGGTCCGCGTCGTGGAGGTGACCACCCCGTCGCCGTCGCCGTTCGCCCAGGCCCTGCTGTTCGGCTACACGGCCCAGTTCCTGTACGACGGCGACGCCCCGCTCGCCGAGCGGCGGGCGGCGGCGCTGTCGCTCGACCCGGAGCTGCTGGCGGAGCTGCTCGGCGACCAGGGCGCCGCGGACCTCGCCGACCTCCTGGACCCGGAGGCTGTGCAGCGCACCGAGGCGGAGCTGCAGGGCCTCGCACCCGACCGGCGGGCCCGGAACGCGGAAGGGCTCTGGGACCTGCTGCGCCGCACGGGGCCGCACCCGGCCGAGGCGCTGGCGGCCCGGTCGGTCGAGGACGCCGACGCGGTGGCCTGGCTCGCGGAGCTGGAGCGGTCGCGCCGGGTGCTCCGCGTGCGAGTCGCCGGGGCCGAGCAGTGGGCCGTGGTCGAGGACGCCGGGCGTCTCCGCGACGCCCTGGGCGTCGCTCTGCCCACCGGGGTGCCGGAGACGTTCACGGAGCCCGTCCCGGACCCGCTGGGCGACCTCCTCCGGCGCCACGCCCGCACCCACGGCCCCTTCCCGGCGGCCGACGTGGCGAGGCGGTTCGGTCTCGGCATCGCCGTGGTGTCCCACGCCCTCGCTCGGCTCGAGGCGTCGGGCGTGCTCGTCCGCGGGCGGCTGCGGCCCGACTCCCTCGGCGGCGTCGGCGACGAGTGGTGCGATCCCGGGGTCCTGCGGATCCTGCGGCGGCGGTCGCTGGCCGCCCTGCGGGCGGAGGTGGAGCCGGTCGAGCCCGAGGCCCTGGGCGTCTTCCTGCCGCGCTGGCAGGGGGTGGGCGTGGGATCGGCCGCACTCCGGGGGGCGGACGGCCTGCTGCAGGCGATCGAGCAGCTCGCCGGCGCGGCGGTGCCCGCCTCCGCCCTGGAGACCCTGGTGCTCCCCGCCCGGGTCGCGGACTACTCCCCCGCCCTCCTGGACGAGCTCACCGTCGCCGGCGAGGTGCTGTGGTGCGGCCACCAGCGGCTGCCCGGGTCGGGCGGCGGCGACGGGCTGGTCTCCCTGCACCTCGCCGACTCGGCGCCGCTGACGCTGCCCAACCAGGAACCGGTCGAGGAGGGCGGTCCCGTCGACTCCGACCTGCACCGGGCCGTCCTCGACCTGCTCACCGGCTCCGGCGGGTTCTTCCTGCCGCGGGTCGCCGAGCTGGTCGGGGCGCCGTCGGACGCGGTGCTCGACGCGCTGTGGGACCTCGTCTGGGCGGGCTGGGTCTCCAACGACGGGCTGGGTGCGCTGCGGGAGCGGCTCGGTGTGGGCGGTGGCGCGCACCGCGCACCTCGCGCACCGGGGCGCGCCCGGCCGGTGCGGCGGTCCCGGTTCGCGCTCGCCCCGGGGCGACCGGCGTCCGCGCTCGCCGTCGGGGGTGGGGCGTCCAGCCCTCTGCTGGGCGGCGGCGGGCGCTGGTCGGCGCTGCCGGTCCGGGAGTCCAACCCGACGCTGCGCGCGCACGCGCTCGCCCAGGTGCTGCTCGACCGGCACGGCGTGCTCACCCGCACGGCGGCGGCCGCCGAAGGGGTCACGGGCGGCTTCCGTGACGTCTACCGGGTGCTGTCCGAGCTGGAGGAGCGCGGAGCCGTACGACGGGGGTACTTCGTGGAGCACCTCGGCGGTTCCCAGTTCGCGCTCCCCGGGGCCGTCGACCGGCTCCGGCTCGACGCCCAGGACCGCACCCGGGCGATCGAGGCGGCAGCAGCCGCCGACCCGGCCGCCTCAGGCGGCCCGGCGGCCACTCCCGCTGCCCCGGGCCGGGGCACCGTCGTGCTCGCCGCGCTCGACCCGGCCAACCCCTACGGCGCGGCGCTGGCGTGGCCGCCCACGTCGGCCTCGGGGGCCGGGGCCGCCAGGGGTACGCCGACGGCCGCACCAGCGGACGCGAGCGCCCCGGCCGCGGCGGCATCCAGCGCGGCAGCATCCGGGTCCGACGGCCACCGGCCCGGCCGCAAGGCCGGAGCCGTCGTGGTGCTCGTCGACGGCGACCTCGTGCTGTACGTGGAGCGGGGCGGGCGCAGCGTGCTGTCGTTCGGGCACGCCGGACCCGCCCTGGCCGCAGCGGCGTCCGCGGTCTCCGAAGCCGTCCGTGCGGGGCGGCTCGGCAAGGTCCTCGTGCAGCGGGTCGACGGCGTGCCCGTCCTGGACGCCACCGGCCGGACCAGCGACCGGGGCGTGCCGGGGGCGGCGGCGACCGCTGCCGCACTGGTCGCGGCAGGATTCGGTGTCACCCCGCGCGGTCTCCGGCTCCGCTGACGGAGCGGCGCCGTAGGCTCGGAAGGTGACCACCTCCGCCGTCGTGCGCCCTGGCCATGCCTGAGGGTGACGTCCTCCGCCTGACCGCCGAGCGGCTGACCGCGGCGCTGGCCGGGGGGCCTCTCGTCCGGGCCGAGCTGCGGTGGCCGAGCGTGGGCGGCGCGCACCTGGTGGGCGCGACGGCCACCGGGACCACCGCGTACGGCAAGCACCTCTTCACGCGCCTCGACGACGGCCGCACCCTCCACACCCACCTCCGCATGGAGGGCTACTGGCGCGTGCACCGCACCGGGACGCGGGAGGCCGCCGGGCGGAACCCGGCCGTACGTGCGGTCCTCGCCACCGAGCGATGGACCTGCGTCGGCTGGCACCTGGGGATGATGGACCTCGTCCGGACCCGCGACGAGGGGCGACTCGTCGAGGGCCTCGGGCCCGACGTGATGGACCCGGAGTTCGTGGAGGGTCACCCGCCGGGCGTGACCGAGGCCGCCCGGCGCCTCGTACGCGACCCGCTCCGGCCGGTCTGCGACGTGCTCCTCGACCAGCGCACGGTGGCGGGGATGGGCACCATCTGGATGGCCGAGGCGCTGTTCGCGCGGCGGCTCTGGCCGTGGACCCCGGCCGGCGACCTCGCCGAACCAGAGCGCCGCGCCCTGCTCGTCACCGCCCACCGCCTCATGCTCCGGAGCGTCGCGGTGGCCCGCACGCAGGGCATGCAGGGCGTGCGGCACCACGTCCACGGCCGGCTGCGCAGCCCGTGCCGCCGGTGCGGTACCCCGGTCGCGGTGGGCGTCGCGAACGAGAAGCCGTTCGAGCGGCCGGTGTTCTGGTGCCCGTCCTGCCAGGCCCCGCCGTGACAGGAGGCCCTACCTCGCGGGCTGCACCCCTACCTCCGCGGCGGCCCGCGGGTCGTGGCCGACCTCGGCCGTGGTGACGCCCGGCGCCTCGCCGTCGATCGTCGCCCCGATGAGGAACAGGAAGCCGATCATGATGACGAACCCGATCCGCTCGAGGAGCCCGAAGGCGACGATCCCGGAGCCCACCATGGCCAGCGGCAGGTGGATCGCCAGGAAGGCTCCCACCAGGGCACCGAGGACGTAGGCGGAGCTCCGCAGGAGGCGGGGGTACGGCGTGAGCGGCCGGGTGATCGTGCGCGCCAGGCTGAGGCCGACGAGCGGCAGGACCACGAAGGCCGTCGCCGCGCTGACCCGGTGGATCGTGGCCGACAGGGTCGCCCCCATCTCCGGCGGGTCCGTCGGGAACACGCCCACCAGGACCATCGCGACCGCGTACACCACCATGGCGGCGGCGGGGACGGGGCCGGATGCGAGGCCCGTCCGGTACATGCGGACCGTGAGGACCAGGCCGAGGAACGCGAGGAGCAGCCCTCCCGCCAGGATCAGCTCGCCGCCCCACGGCACGAAGGCGTACCAGCTGATCGGGTCCACGACCGGGTCGACGACGCCCGCACCGACCACGTGGGCGGCCACCATGGGGACCAGCGCGGCCGCGCCCACCCGGCCCACGATCGTGGCGTTCCGGGCGTCCGCCGGGGGCGCCAGGAGCCCTTCGGACGGCGCCAGGAGCCCCGGGGACGGCACCGCCGGGCCGGCGGAGGAGGCCGCAGGCAGGCCTGCGGCGGGGTCGGTGGGACTGACGGGGTCGGACAGGGCGGCAGGCATGGGGACCATGGTGGCGGACAACTCGCCCAGAGCGGAATCGGGTGCGCCCCCCACTTCTCAGTAGGGGCCACCCCCGAACCTGGCCGGGTGGTCCCCTGATCCCGGACACAGGAGCGGCGGGCGCCCCACCCTGGGGTGGAACGCCCGCCGTAGCTCGTGTGCGGCTCAGTGAGCCGGGATCAGCCGACCGGTGCCAGGTCGGCTCGTTCTGTCTCTCGCCGCAGCCCGGCGCGGTCGCCGCGGGCCAGCAGCCCGGAGACGAAGTCCGCGGGGATGGTGTCGGGGATCTGGAATCCCTCGGCGACCGCGATCCGGTCGCTCACCTCGCGGAGAACCAACGACATGGGGACGTCGAGCGCGTCGCAGATCGACGCCAGAAGCTCCGAGGATGCCTCCTTCTGCCCGCGTTCCACCTCGCTCAGATACCCCAGGGACACGCGTGCCGCCGAAGACACCTCGCGCAGGGTGCGTCCCTGACGCTGCCGCGCATCACGCAGCACGTCACCGATCTCTCGTCGCAGTACGACCATCTCGCGCCCCCTTCCCGTGCCTGTCCCGTTCCCCACCGCGTCCGGACCGGCCGGGCGGGCCGGTGCCGAAGTGCGGGCCTTGCGTCCAGTGGTACGACCCCCGCGTGCTACGGCGGTCGTCCTACCGTACCCCGCACCCGGAGAGTACTGGCGTCCGGTACGACCCGTGGGCCTGTTGGCAATCACATCGCGTCCAACGCCAGTAGAACGAGCCTTGTTCCCGAACTGCCCTAAGTCAAGGCCTATGCAAGAATTGACCAAGAAGATTCACCCAACTGTAACTTCCGTTGCGCCGAGCACCTCGAGCGCGAGCTCCAGCACCCCGCGGGCCGCCGCGCCGATCACCTCCCCGCGCCCACCCCCGAGCGTGAGCCTGCGCACCTCTTCGGCGTCGGGAGTGCTGACTGCGACGTAGACGAGGCCTGGCTCCTTGCCGTCCTGCGGGTCGGGTCCCGCCACGCCGGTGGTCGCGAGGCCGACGTCGGCCCCGGTCGCCACGCGAACGCCCGTCGCCATCTGCGCGGCGACCCGCGGGTCCACCGCCCCGTACTGGTTGAGCAGGTCGGCGTCGACGCCCAGCAGCCCGGCCTTCAGGTCGGTCGCGTAGGCGACGACGCCGCCGCGCAGCACCGACGACGCCCCGGGTACCGACACCAGGGTCGCGGTGACAAGGCCGCCCGTCAGCGACTCCGCCACGCCCACGGTCCAGCCCCGGGCACCGGCGGCCCCCAGGAGCTCGGCCGCGGTCACGCCACGGTCCCGGCGACTGCCGCGGCGCGCTTGGCGTCGCGCCGCAGCCGCCAGCCCTGGTAGGCGTACTCGGCCCCCGTCACCACCGTCACCGCGACGGCGGCGCCCATGATGATCCACGACACGACGGTGAGCCACGGCAGGTCCTCGCGCGGCAGCAGGAAGCCGGAGATCGCCACGGCCTGCAGCACCGTCTTGAGCTTGCCGCCGCGGGACGCCGGCATGACGGCGTACTTGAGCACCGCCATGCGCATCACCGTGATGCCGAGCTCCCGGGCCAGGATGACCACGGGCACCCACCACGGCAGCTCGCCCAGCGGCACCCAGAGCAGCACCAGCGCCGCGCCGACGAGGAGCTTGTCGGCGATGGGGTCGAGCAGCTTGCCGAGGTCGGTGATGAGCCCGCGGCTCCGGGCGAGATAGCCGTCCACCTTGTCGCTCAGGGCGGCGACCACGAAGATGCCCGTGGCGACGAGCCGCCAGGTGACGTCGTCGCCACCCTCGGCGAGGAGCGCCCAGGCGAACACCGGGACCAGCGCGATGCGCACCATCGTGACCGCGTTCGCGATGTTCCACGGGGACGGCGGGGGGTTGACCATGTCCCCAGCCTATCCGCGCCGAGGGATTCACCCTCACCTCCACCCGTGCCGGATCACCGTCCTGGCGGACGGGCCTCCGGACGGGGCTACGCTTGAAAAGTGGGTGAACTCGGACATTCCCGTCGACGGGCACGCAACGGCGCGGCGGCCTCGCTGGCCGTCCTCGTCGCGCTCGCGTGGCCGGGCGGCACCCCGGGCCACGCCCCCGGGCCGACGCCGGAGGTCGCCTCTCCCGTCACCGCGGCTCCTCCGTCGGGAACCCCGTCAGCCACCTCACCCGCCACGACGTCGGCGCAGCCGGTCCCCCCCTCCGGCCGCCCCTGCCCCCGCGGAGACGCCACCGGACCCCACGGAGCGGCCCGCGACCTTCACGATCCTGGCCGCAGGGGACGTGCTCCCCCACCTCCCGGTCAACGCCTCGGCCTCGCGCGGCGGGCCGCTGGACTACTCGCCGCTCCTCGCCGGGATCGACGCGTGGGTGGCCGGGGCCGACCTCGCGCTGTGCCACCTGGAGGTGCCCGTGGCACCGCCGGGGTCGGCCGCCACCGGCTACCCGATGTTCGGGGCGCCGCCCGAGCTCGTCGGCGACCTGCGGGAGCAGGGCTGGGACGGTTGCTCCACCGCGTCGAACCACGCGGTCGACCGGGGCTTCCGGGGCGTGGCGACCACCCTCGACGTGCTCGACGCGGCGGGGATGGGCCACGCGGGGACGGCCCGGACGGCCGAGGAGCAGTCTCTGCCGCAGCTCTACGACCTGCGCCGCCGAGGGCGCACGCTCACCGTCGCGCACCTGGCCGTCACCTACGGCCTCAACGGCCTGCCCATGCCCGCCGAGGCGCCCTGGGCGGTGGACCTGATCGACGTCGACCGGGTCGTCGCCCAGGCGGCCGCCGCGCGCGCCGCCGGGGCCGACCTGGTGGTCGTGAGCGTGCACGACGGCACCGAGTACACCCGCGAACCCACCGGCCAGCAACGTGACGTCGCCGCCCGGCTGGCGGCGTCGGGCCAGGTGGACCTGCTCCTGGGGCATCACGCGCACGTGCCCCAGCCGGTCGAGCTGCTGCCCGGCGGGCCGGACGGGTCAGGCCTGTGGGTGGCCTACGGGCTGGGCAACCTGCTCTCGAACCAGGGCCCCGCCTGCTGCGGCCTGTCCTCCGCCACCGGGCTCCTGCTCACCGCCACCGTCACCCAGGACCCGCGCGGCCCCGCCCGGGTGACCGAGGTGGGCTGGACCGCCACCACCGTGGACCTTGCGGCAGGGCACCGGCTCCGCACGATCGCCGACGCCCTGGCCGACCCCGCGGCAGGCCGTCTGTCCGAGGGGCAGCTGCGCGAGCGTCTGGACCTGGTACGCGCGGCCGCCGGCCCGCAGGCGCCGGAGCTCGTGACTCCCCGGCGCCGACCGGGGACGCGCCGACGGTGGTACGGCGCCCCTGACCGGGTGGTCCGGGAAGCGGGTCAGCGCAGGTCGTCCGCGTCGTCGTAGTAGTCCTTCGCGGCGGGTGGCAGGTGGCCCTCGGTCCCGTCTGCGTACGGGTCCCCGGGCCCGTCCGCCGAGGCGTCCTGCGCCATGCCCGCCGCACCGTCCGACCCGCCGTCGGACCCCTCCGACTGGTCGAAGAGCTGCGGGCCGTCGCCACGGATCATCGCGAGCGCCGCCGGCAGGTCCTCGGGCCGCACCATCACGTCGCGCGCCTTCGAGCCCTCGGACGGGCCCACGATCTCGCGCGACTCCAGCAGGTCCATGAGGCGGCCCGCCTTGGCGAAGCCGACCCGCAGCTTGCGCTGCAGCATCGACGTGGAGCCGAACTGCGTGGTGACCACGAGCTCCGCCGCCTGGAGGAGCAGGTCGAGGTCGTCGCCGATGTCGTCGTCGATCTGCTTCTTGGTGGTCGCGACCGTCACGTCGGGGCGGTACGTGGGCTTGAGCTGCGCCTTCACGTGCTCCACGACCGCGTGCACCTCGGACTCCGTGACCCAGGCGCCCTGCACGCGCATGGGCTTGGCCGCGCCCATGGGCAGGAAGAGCGCGTCGCCCTGGCCGATGAGCTTCTCGGCGCCGGGCTGGTCGAGCACCACGCGGGAGTCGGCCAGGGACGACGTGGCGAACGCGAGCCTCGACGGCACGTTGGCCTTGATGAGGCCGGTGACGACGTCGACCGACGGGCGCTGGGTCGCGAGCACCAGGTGGATGCCGGCCGCGCGGGCGAGCTGGGTGATCCGCTGGATGGAGGCCTCCACGTCGCGCGGGGCCACCATCATGAGGTCGGCGAGCTCGTCCACCACGATCAGCAGGTACGGGTAGGGGGCGATCTTGCGCTCCGACCCGGGCAGCGGCTTCACCTTGCCCGACCGCACGGCGGCGTTGAAGTCGTCGACGTGCTTGTAGCCGAACGCCGCGAGGTCGTCGTAGCGGGCGTCCATCTCGCGCACCACCCAGTCGAGGGCCTCGGCAGCCTTCTTGGGGTTGGTGATGATGGGCGTGATGAGGTGCGGGATGCCCTCGTAGATCGTGAGCTCCACCCGCTTGGGGTCCACGAGCACGAGCCGCACCTGCTCGGGCGTGGACCGCATCAGGATCGACGTGATGAGCGAGTTGATGAAGCTCGACTTGCCCGCGCCGGTGGCGCCCGCCACGAGGATGTGCGGCATCTTGGCGAGGTTCGCCACGACGTAGCCGCCCTCGACGTCCTTGCCCACGCCCATGACCATGGGGTGCTCGGTGCGTCGCGCCGCGGACGACCGCAGCACGTCGCCCAGCACCACCGTCTCGCGGTCGGCGTTCGGGATCTCGATGCCGATCGCCGACTTGCCCGGGATGGGCGAAAGGATGCGCACGTCCGCGCTCGCCACCGCGTACGCGATGTTGTTCGCGAGGGACGTGATGCGCTCGACCTTCGTCTTGGCGCCGACCTCGACCTCATAACGGGTGACGGTGGGGCCGCGCGTGAAGCCGGTGACGCTCGCGTCGACCTCGAACTGCTGGAACACGCCGGTGAGCGCCTCGACCACCCGGTCGTTCGCCGCGGACCGCGTCTTGTGCGGCGGGCCCTGCACCAGCAGGCCCTCGTCGGGCAGCACGTACACCGTGTCGCCCTCGAGCATGGGCTGGACGCCCCGCGGCACCGCGGTGGTCTCCTGCGGCAGCCGGGGGCCCGACGCCGGTCGCGCGCCTCCCGCTCCCGGCCCGCCCGCCCCGGCAGCCGAGGAGGTGGTGGGAACCGGTCCCGAGCCCGCCCCGAGCGGGATGACCTGCGTGGTGGCCTTGTCGCCGCGGGCCGCGCTCTCGGCGAGCTCCCGCTCCAGGAGCGCCGCCTTCTCGAACGCCTCGTCGCCGGCGAACGCCTCGAGGGCGGCCCGCTCGGCGCGCTCCGCCTCCTTCTCGGCGCGCGTCTGCCGCTTGCGGCCCGTGCGCGAGGCGGTACGGACCGGGTCCGTGCCGTCGTGCCGGGACACGCCGTCGGCCAGGGGCAGGCCGTCGGCGTCGAGCTCTTCCTCCGGCCGGTGGTTGCCCGTGAGCCGGTCGTAGACGCCGCGCAGGCGCTCGGGGATGCGGTGCACCGGCGTGGCGGTGACGACGAGCAGCGCGAAAAAGCCCAGCAGCACGAAGAGGGGCACGGCGAACCACTCGGTGAGGCCGGCGACCACCGGCGTCGCCGTCAGGTAGCCGATCACGCCGCCCGCCCCACGGACCCCCTCGAACCCCTCCGCCAGGTTGGGCAGGCCGTTCGCCACGTGGACCAGCGCGCACACCGCGACGGTCAGCAGGGTGACCCCGATGGTGACCCGACCGTTCGCCTGCGTGCGCTCGGGGTGCCGCATGAGGCGCACCGCGAGCCAGACGAACAGCACCGGTAGCGCCACGCCCGCGAGGCCGAGCGTCCCCGCCACGACGGCGTGCACACCGTCGCCGAAGGCGCCCTGGATCCCCCACCACTCGCGCGCGGCGACCACCACCGCGAGCCCGAGGAGGAAGAACGCGATGCCGTCCCTGCGGTGCTCCGGGTCCAGGTCCTGGGCTCCTCGGCTGATCGTCCGGGTGGCTCCGCCGACGGCGTGCGCGACGCCCAGCCAGGCGCCGCGCACCGCGCGGACCGGCCACGGGGGCCCGGACGGTGCGGGGGCGGTCTGCCGGGCAGCCGGACGGGACGTCCGGCTGCTCGGGGAACGCTTCCCACCGGTCTGCTTGGTCGCGCGCGGTGCGGTCGTGCGGGTCGCCATGATGCCCTCACCGTACCGGCGCCCCCTCGCCGAACGCCGGAGGCCCGCCCGGTGTGTCCTCCTCTAGCATTCCCTCGTGCGCATCCTCGTCGCGGTCTCCCGGTTCTTCGCGGCCGTCGCCTTCGTCCCCGTGGCCATCGGCGCCATGGCGCTGCCTGTCGTGGCTGTCGTGATGGCCGTCCTGACCTTCGCCGGCCGGACGACCTGGGCCGCGACAGGCCTGACCGCCGGAGCGGCCGTGCTCTGCGGGGTGCTGGCCTGGGCGCTGTTCAAGGCGATGACACCCCGCGCGCGCGAGTCCGTCGACAACGTCTTCGAGGTCTTCCACGTCCTGGAGGCGCTGTCTGCCATGACCCAGCTCGTGGTCCTCGTCGGCCGCTTCTTCGTGCTGGTCGGGCGGGGCGTCGCCGCGGTCTTCGACTGATCGGGGTCAGGCCACGAGCAGGCCCAGGCCGAGCGTCACCACCCCCGCCGCGAGGACAGTCGCCCCGACCGGGAAGAGCACCGCGGCGCGCCCCGGCCGGGTGCGGCCGGCTCCCATCGCCGAGAAGAAGAACCCGGCGGGGAGCAGGATCGCGGCGACGAGGACGCCCGTCCCCGCGAGCCAGCGCCAGAACCCGGTCAGGTCCGTGGCTTCCGCGAGCAGCAGGCACACGAGCCCGAGGATGACGAGCACACCCGCGTGCGCGTGCCCAGCGCGATAGAACGCCTTCTGGAAGTCCGTGGCGGGCACGTCGCCGCGCACCACCTTGAGCAGGAACCAACCGCCCGACTCGATCCCCACGACGGTCAGCAGCACGACGCCCGCGGTGATGCGGGCGGCGTCGGTCAGCTCGAGCACGGTGTCTCCTCTCGGCCGGTCCCCCGGCACCTCGTTTCTGTAACAGCGTTATAGAACACCGTTCGCGAACGTGCGTCAAGGTCCTAGACTCGTCGCATGCCCCGCCCCCGCCTGCACGACGACGCCCTCCGCACCCGCTTGCTCGAGGTCGCCTCGCGCGTGATCTCCGCCGGCGGCGAGGGCTCCGTCACCGTGCGGTCCGTCGCCGCAGAGGCCGGGACGAGCGCCTCGGCGGTCTACTCGCTCTTCGGGTCGCGGGAGGACCTTGTGGCCGCCGTGAGCGCCGAGGGCTTCCGCCGCTTCGCCGCGCACCTGGCGGCAGCCCCGCGCTCCGCGGACCCGGTCGCCGACCTGGCCGGGCTCGGGCTCGCCTACCGGGAGAGCGCCCTCGCCGACCCGCACTTCTACCGCGTCATGTTCGACAGGGCCGTGCCGCCCGGCACGGGCACGGGCACGGGCACGGGCACGGGTGAGCCTGCGGGCGCGCCCGAGCCGGGCGAGCCGCCGTCGGGCAACGGTGCCCCGGCCGCCACGCAGCAGCCCACCTTCGGGGTGCTGCGCGACGCCGTCGCGCGGGTGCTCGACGGCGCCCCGCCCGAGCGGGTCGAGGCCGCCGCAGTGGGCCTGTGGGGCCTGGTCCACGGGCTGGTGTCGCTGGAGCTCGCCGGGCTGCTGCCGGGCGACGACGACGCCCGGGCACGACGCTATGCGGACGCCGCCGGGGCCGTGGGTCCGGGCCTGCTGCGCGCCGAGCCGGTCTGATCGCTGTGGGTACGCGTATGGCCGCCCTCCCCGAGGTTCAGGCGGCCATACGCATACCCACAGCGGGAGAGGGTCAGGAGGCGACGCGGGACCGCTGCGCCGCCCTCAGCTCCCGCACGTACGAGATCCAGAGCAGGCCCGCGACAGCCGTGAGGACAGCCGCCACCGTCTCAAGGACAGGCACCGCCGAGACCGACTCGGTCAACGGGTCCGTCCCCAGGAGACCCCCCAGCATCCGGGAGATCATCTGGTCGAGGAGGTTGACACCCAGCCAGCACGCCCACCAGGCCCCGAGACCGCTCCGGGGATACGTGATGGTCGCCTGCCGCACGTCGCGGACCACCTGGAACGGGAACCACAGGGACACCACCGGCACCCACCAGCCCAGCCACACCCACACCCGGCTGCGGGCGTGCCGCGCGCCCGGGTTGTCCGCCTCGGCGAACACCCGGCTCCGGTAGAGCCACACGCAGCCGACCACGTACATCGCCACGGTCAGGGGCACGGTGAGGGGCGAGGCCGAGTCGTAGGGCAGCCACCCGGTGTCGATGTAGGCCAGACCGGAGGCCGCAGCGTCCTCCCAGGCGCCCACCGAGGCCCATGAACTCAGGGCCAGGACCGCCCGGTAGGCCATCCAGACCGCCGCGAGGATGATCGCGGCGGTCGCGATCCCGCTGGGGACGGTGGGCCGCGCGGTCGGGTAAGGGCTGCCGTACGGCCCGGGAGCGGGCGCGACCGGGTAGGGCGTGCCGTAGGCCGGGCCGTACCCGGCCGCGGCGCCGTAGGCCGGAGGCCCGGGCTGAGCTGCGGGCGCCGGGCCGGAAACGGGCGATGCCACGGGCGGCGCGGCCGGAGGTGCGCCTGCCGGAGGTGCGCCTGCCGGGGGCGCGCCTGCCGGGGGTGCGCCTGCCGGGGGCGCGAACGGGTTGACGGAGTCGTTCTGACCCGGCGCAGGCTGGGGCTCGGACAAGGTGGTGCCTCCTGGAGGTGGTGCGGTAGCGCCCGAACAGTAGCGCCCACCGCAGACACCGCAGGACACCGCTGTGGGTACGCGTATGGCCGCCCCCTCCGCGAAAAGGGCGGCCATACGTGTACCCGCAGCGAGAGGGGTTACGCCTCCACGACCACCGGCACGATCATCGGCTTGCGACGCAGGCGCGTGGCTACGAAGCGACCCACGGTCCGGCGCATGACCTGCTGGAGCGCGTGGGTGTCGGTCGCCCCGCCGGCGACTGCGTTCTCAAGAGCCGTGGTGAGCTCAGGCAGCACGCCGTCGAACACCTTGGCGTCCTCCGCCATGCCGCGTGCGAGGATCTGCGGCCCGGCGAGGACCTTGCCCGTCGCCGTGTCGATCACGGCGAAGACGGACACGAAGCCCTCCTCGCCGAGGATCTGGCGGTCCTTGAGCTCGACCTCGGTGATCTCGCCCACGGACGAACCGTCGACGTACACGTAGCCGCAGGGCACGGCCCCGACGACGGACGCACGGCCGTCGACCAGGTCGACCACCACGCCGTCCTCGGCCAGCACGACCCGGTCGGCCGGCACGCCGGTCTTGACCGCGATGGCCGCGTTGGCGACGAGGTGGCGCACCTCGCCGTGCACCGGCATGACGTTGCGCGGCTTGAGGATGTTGTAGCAGTACATGAGCTCGCCGGCCGAGGCGTGCCCGGAGACGTGCACCTTGGCGTTGCCGCCGTGCACCACGCGCGCGCCGAGCCGGGTGAGCCCGTTGATGATGCGGAACACCGCGTTCTCGTTGCCCGGGATCAGCGACGAGGCCAGGATCACCGTGTCGCCGTGGCTGACCTGGACCTGGTGGTCGCCGTTGGCCATGCGCGACAGCGCTGCCATGGGCTCACCCTGGGAGCCGGTGGACATGTAGACGATCCGGTCGTCGGGCAGGTTGCCGGCCTTCTTGACGTCGATCAGCACGCCCTCGGGCACGTTGAGGTACCCGAGCTCGGCCGCGATGCCCATGTTCCGGATCATCGACCGGCCCACGAACGCGACGCGGCGGCCGTGGTTGTGCGCGGCGTTGAGGACCTGCTGGACGCGGTGCACGTGCGACGAGAACGACGCCACGATGATCCGCTTGTCCGACTGGCCGAACACCGTGTCCAGCACGGGCCCGATCTCGACCTCGGGCGTGACGAAGCCCGGCACCTCGGCGTTCGTGGAGTCGACCATGAACAGGTCGACGCCCTTCTCGCCCAGGCGGGCGAACGCCCGCAGGTCGGTGATGCGCCCGTCGAGCGGGAGCTGGTCCATCTTGAAGTCGCCCGTGTGCAGCACGGTGCCGGCGGCGGTCGTAACCGCGACGGCGAGCGCGTCCGGGATGGAGTGGTTCACCGCCACGAACTCGCACTCGAAGACGCCGAGCTTCTCGACCTGGCCCTCCTTGACCGCGAGGGTGACGGGGGTGATGCGGTGCTCCTTGAGCTTGGCCTCGACGAACGCGAGGGTCAGCTGCGAGCCCACGAGCGGGATGTCGCGGCGCAGGCGGAGCAGGTACGGGACGGCACCGATGTGGTCCTCGTGCCCGTGCGTCAGGACGATCGCCTCGATGTCGGCGAGACGGTCCTTGATGTAGTCGAAGTCCGGCAGGATCAGGTCCACGCCGGGCTGGTTGTCCTCGGGGAAGAGGACGCCGCAGTCGATGACCAGCAGGCGCCCCTCGTGCTCGAGGACCGCCATGTTGCGCCCCACCTCGCCGAGGCCGCCGAGGGCGACCACGCGCAGGCCGCCGGGCGGCAGCGCGGGCGGAAGGGATAGTTCAGGGTGAGGGTGGCTCACTTGGCCTCCAAGGCCTCGTTCCTACAAAGTCTCATTGCCCGGCGCTGCGGGCAGCGCCCGCGGTGGCCGGGCTGAGCACCCCGGCCCGCGCGAGCGCCTCGCGGACGGCGGCGACCTCGTCGTCGCTCGCCTCCACATAGGGCAGACGCAGGGTGCGGTGCTCGATGACGCCCTGGACCTGGAGCGCGGCCTTGGCCATGACGGCCTGGAAGCCGGCGCCGTTGAGGGCGTCGATGACGGGGATCGCGGTGCGGAAGGCCGCGAGGGCGCCGACGTGGTCCCCGGCGTCGAACCGGCGCACCACCTCGGCGAAGATGCCGCCCACGGCGTGGGCCGACACGGAGACGATACCGGCTCCGCCGTGCGCCAGGAACGGCAGCAGCAGCGCGTCGTCTCCGGAGTACCAGGCCAGGCCGGTCGCCTCGGCGAGCTTCGTGGCCGCGTAGACGTCGCCCGAGGCGTCCTTGTTCGCGACGACGCGCGGGTGCGCGGCGATGCGCTCCCACGTCGCAGGCGCGATCTTGACGCCGGTGCGACCCGGCACGTCGTAGAGCATCACGGGCAGGTCCGTGGCGTCCGCGATCGCCGAGAAGTGCCGGTACAGGCCCTCCTGGCTGGGACGCGAGTAGTACGGCGCCACGACGAGCAGTCCGTCGGCCCCCGCCTCCGCGGCCTGGACGGCCATCCGGACCGCGTGGTCGGTGTCGTTCGAGCCGGCACCGGCGACGACGACCGCACGGTCACCCACGGCCTCGACGACCGCGGCGACGAGCTCCTGCTTCTCCGGCGCGTGCGTGGTGGGCGACTCGCCGGTGGTCCCGGACAGCACCAGGCCGTCGTTCCCGTCGTCGACCAGCTTCTTCGCGACCCGCACCGCGGCGTCCAGGTCGACGACGCCGTCCGGCGTCATCGGCGTGACCATGGCGGTGAGCACCGCGCCGAAGGGGCGCGCAGGGGCTCCAGGGGAGGCGACAGGAAGGACCATAGGACCACGGTACCGTCTGGCGCACCGCCCTCGCGGGCGACGCCCACACCCGGAGCCCGCAAAAGACGGGGCAGCGAGCGGCAAGGGTTTCACGACATACTGGTCGGTATGACGGCAACGACGCTTCCCCCGACCCTTGTGGCCCACCTGCCCACCGGCGTGCTCGTGGACGGCCACTGGGGCCCCGCCTCCGGCGGCGCGACCTTCGAGGTCCACGACCCCGCGACCGAGAAGGCCTTGTTCGACGTGGCGGACGCCACGCCCGACGACGCCCTCCGCGCCCTCGCCGCCGCGCACGGCGCCTCCGCCCCCTGGCGGGCCACCGCACCCCGGGAGCGCTCGGAGCTCCTGCGGGCGGTGTACGAGCGCATCATCGCCCGTACCGACGACCTGGCGGCCCTGATCACCGCCGAGGCCGGCAAGCCCCTGGCCGAGGCCCGCGCCGAGGTCACCTACGGCGCGGAGTTCCTCCGCTGGTACGCCGAGCAGGCGGTGCGGTCCGACGGCCTGGCGCGCACGGCCCCCTCGGGTGCCAACCGGCAGCTCGTCCACCGCCGGCCCGTGGGCCCGGCCCTCCTCATCACCCCCTGGAACTTCCCCATCGCGATGGCGACCCGGAAGATCGGGCCGGCGCTCGCCGCCGGCTGCCCCGTCGTGGTCAAGCCCGCGCGCCTGACGCCGATGACGACGATGCTCGTGGCCGAGATCATCCGCGAGGAGCTGGCCGAGCGCGGCCTGCCCGCCGGGGTCGTCAACGTGATCCCGAGCTCGTCGGCCGGATCGGTCACCTCTCCCCTGCTCGCCGACCCGCGCCTGCGCAAGCTGTCGTTCACCGGTTCCACGCCGGTCGGCAGCCTCCTCCTGGAGCAGGCCGCGCAGCAGGTCCTCAACTGCTCCATGGAGCTCGGTGGCAACGCCCCGTTCGTCGTCTTCGCGGACGCCGACCTCGACGCGGCCGTCGAGGGCGCACTCGTGGCCAAGATGCGCAACGCGGGCCAGAGCTGCGTGGCCGCCAACCGCTTCCTGGTGCACGTCGACGTCGCACGGGAGTTCGGGCGCCGTCTCGCGGCGGCCTTCGAGAACCTCCAGGTGGGCCCCGGCTTCGCGCCCGGCACGCAGGTGGGCCCGCTCATCCAGGCGTCGGCGGTCGACAAGGTCGCCGAGCTGGTGGCGGACGCGACGGACCGCGGCGCGCAGGTCCTCGCCGGAGGCGACCGCCCCGACGGCGCCGGCCACTTCTGGAACCCCACGGTGCTCGCGGGCGTCGACCCCCAGGCACGGGCCGTGCGCGAGGAGATCTTCGGCCCCGTGGCGCCGATCGTGGCGTTCGGGTCCGACGACGAGGCGATCGAGCTCGCGAACGACACCGAGTTCGGGCTGGCCGCCTACGCCTTCACGACGTCCCTGACACGAGCGACGCGCGTCATGGACGAGGTCGAGGCCGGGATGATCGGCATCAACCGCGGCCTCGTGTCGGACGCGAGCGCCCCCTTCGGCGGGCTCAAGCACTCCGGGCTGGGCCGCGAGGGCGGCGAGGCCGGCCTCGAGGAGTACCAGGAGACGGTGTACGTGGCGCTCTGACCGCCGGTGGCCGACGTAGGGTCGGGGCCGTGAACGTGCTGTTCTCCCCCGACCCGGCCACCCGCGCCGCCGTCCGCCAGGGCCTGAGCGTGTCCGTCGCGACCGGCCTGTACGGCATCTCGTTCGGCGCCCTGTCGGTCGCCGCCGGGATCGGCCTGCTCCCCACCATGGCGCTCAGCCTGCTGATGTTCTCCGGCGGGTCGCAGTTCGCGCTCGTCGGCGTGGTGGGGGCGGCCGGCGGACCCGTCGCCGCCGTCGCGACGGCGAGCCTCCTCGGCCTCCGCAACGCGCTCTACGGCGCGGTGGTGTCGCCCCTGCTGAACGTCCGCGGGTGGCGGCGCCTCGCGGCGGCGCAGCTCACCATCGACGAGTCGACGGCGGTGGCCGCCGCGCAGCCCGACCCCGGCGCCTCCCGCGTCGGCTTCTGGGTGACCGGCGTGGGCGTCTACGTGCTGTGGAACGCCTTCGTCCTCGTCGGGGCCCTGGCGGGCGACGCCCTCGGCGACCCGCGCGCCTGGGGTCTCGACGCGGCAGCCGCCGCGGCGTTCCTCGCGCTGGTCTGGCCGCGGCTCGCACCACGGAGGGCGCAAGTCGTGGCGGCGCTCGCCGTGGTCGCGAGCGCCGCCCTCGTCCCGGTGGTCCCGGCGGGGATCCCGGTCCTGGCAGCAGCGACCGTCGCCGTGCTCGTCGGGCTGCTCTCCTCCGCCGGCCGGACCGGCGCGGTCGGCGCGGATGGCACAGCCGACGCGGATGGCACAGCCGACGCGGCCGACCAGAAGGAGGAGGTCCGATGACCGGGGCCGTCCTGTGGGCGACGGTGCTCGCCGCCTCGCTCGCCTGCTTCGCGCTCAAGCTCGCCGGGCACCTCGTGCCACAGGGGTGGCTCGAGTCCGAGCGGGTCACCCGCACCACGTCGCTCGTGACCGTGGCGCTGCTCGTGTCGCTCGTCGTGGTCCAGACGGTAGGCGACGGTCAGGCGCTCACCGTGGACGCACGCCTGCCGGCGCTCGCGGTCGCGGCGCTGGCGCTCGCGCTGCGGGCACCGTTCATCCTGGTGGTGGTGCTCGCGGCCGCCACGGCGGCGGGTCTGCGCGCGCTGGGCTGGGGCTGAGCCGTCGCCCGACGGGGCGGGGTGCACCGGCCGGTAGGGTCGGAGGATGACCTTGTTCCGCGAGACCGCCGACGTCTCCGTCCGCCCCGCCGTCGTCGGAGACGACGAGGCGATGGCCCGTGTGCAGGTCGCCGCCTGGCGGCACGCCGGGCTCCTCGGCGAGGGCGTCATCGATGCTCTCGACACCGGCAAGATGCGGGAGCGCTGGGCGGCGAGCCTGGAGTCGGTGCCGGGCCCCGGCTTCGCGCTGTTCGTCGCCCTGGACGGGCCGCGGATCGTGGGCTTCACCGCGGTGGCCCCGGGCCAGATCCTCTCGCTCGAGGTAGAACCGGCCTACCAGCGGGCGGGCCACGGCTCGCGGCTCCTGTCCGCCGCGGTGGACAGGCTGCGCAGCGACGGCGCCGACCAGGTGAAGACCTGGGTGCTCGAGGGCGACGCGGCCCGGGAGGCGTTCCTCGGCTCTGCCGGGCTCGGGTTCGACGGGACCGTCCGAACCCTCGCCACGGGCGTGCGAGAGGTGACCGAGCGCCGCTGGTCGGCACAGCTCTGACCCACAGCGTGGGGCGGTCAGTCCGACAGGCAGGTCCAGCAGTAGAGGGACTCGCGGTTCACGACCACGCGGCTCGCGAGCGCCGAGAGAGCCACCATCCCGGCGACCAGCCGGTGCGGGGGCGCGTGGACGGCGTGCGTCCGCGTCCAGGCACGGACCATCTCCGCGAGCCGGTTGGGCTGCGCCGCGGCGAGGTCGGCGGTGAGCACCTCGGAGACGGTCACGACCCACGGACCCTCGTCGCCGCCGCTGCCCACCAGGGCCCCGTGCCGCGGATTGGCCGTGACCTCCCCGTACGGCAGGCCGCAGAGCATCTCGGCGAGCGTGCCGAGCATGACGAACGGGTCGACGGACGGCAGCTCGACGGTGTCGAAGCGCGGCCCGCCGGCGGTCCGGTCCGGCGAGGACGGCCCGCCGGGGGCGAAGAGCACGGTCGCGGCGGCCTCGTCGGTCGGCGCCGCGAAGTACTCCGTCAGGATCCCCATCCCCGGATGGTCGCAGCGTCGTGTCACGAGCGTGTCACGACGGCGTGAACCCTGGCGGTCGTCCGTCTCACGGCGGGCCGCCACGGCACGACCGCGCGCCTCGGCGCCTACTTCCTGAGGTAGAGACCGGACGCCTCGCGGAGCGCTGCCCGCGCACGCCGACGGTCGCCCGACGCGTCGTACGCGAACGCGAGGTGGTACCAGGCGCGCCAGTCCTCGGGCCGCTCCTCGACCGCTGCACGGCGCGGCTCGAACGCGGCGTCGGCGGCCGCGCGGTCGATCCGGCCGCCGGGCGAGCGCGGCAGGTCGTCGACGGGCAGGTCACCCTCCGCGGCCAGCTCGTCGGCCATGCGCTGCACGGTGCTCGCCAGGCGGTACTCGCGGGCGATCAGCCCGATCACCAGCAACGGGATGAGCAGGACCGCCACGCCGATGGCGATCAGGACGGGCTCGCCCGTCCTGATCATCGCGATGCCCCGGCCTGCGATCTGCCACACGTAGAGCGCGAGCAGCGCCGTCACGGCGATCGCGCCCGGCAGGCCGCGCGGCAGCCGCCGCCGGTCCGACGACGGCTCGGGGCTCACGACAGGTCCAGGACGTGCTCGAGGCCGACGGTCAGGCCGGGCCGGTCGGCCACGGAGCGGACGGCGAGGACCACGCCGGGCATGAACGACGCCCGGTCGAACGAGTCCTGCCGGATCACGAGCTGCTCACCCTCGTTGCCGAAGAGGATCTCCTCGTGCGCCACGAGCCCCCGGAGCCGGACGGCGTGCACGCGCACCCCGTCGACGTCGGCCCCACGGGCCTCCCAGCCGGACTCCGTGGCGTCGGGCGACGGGCCGAGGCCCGCCTCAGCGCGCGCCCGGGCGATGGCCGCGGCGGTGTGCCGGGCGGTGCCCGACGGCGCGTCCACCTTGTTCGGGTGGTGGAGCTCCACCACCTCTGCGGACTCGAAGTAGCGCGCCGCCTTGGCGGCGAACGTCATGGCCAGCACCGCCGACAGGCCGAAGTTGGGCGCGATCAGCACGCCGAGCCGCGGCTCCCCCGCCGCCTCCCGCTCGGTGTTGACGCGTTCGAGGTGCTCGACGACGCGAGCCCGCGACGCCTCGTCCCAGCCCGTGGTGCCCACCACCGCATGCACGCCCGCGTCGATCAGGGCGTGCACGTTGGCCTCGGTCACGGACGGCACCGTGAAGTCCACCGCCACGTCTGCCCCGGCGAGCGTGCCGGCGTCGAGCACGTCGTCGCGGTCGAGCCGCGCGACGAGCTCGAGTCCCGGCGCGGCCTCGACGGCACCGCAGGTCTGAGCGCCCATGCGCCCGGAGGCGCCGAGCACGGCGACCTTGATGTCAGTCACGATCGACCCTTCTTGTCAGACGTCACCAAAGGGGCCCACCCGCACCACGGACCGCGGCCGGGCGGCCAGGTCCTCGGCGAGGGCACGGACGTCGTCGGCGGTCACGGCCTTGATGCGCTCGAGCGACTCCGCCACGGACAGCAGCTCGCCGTAGACGAGCTCCGCCTTGCCGAGCCGGCTCATCCGCGAGCCCGAGTCCTCGAGGCCGAGCACCAGCCCGCCGGAGAGCTGGCCGATCGAACGGTCCAGCTCCGCGCCGGTGATGCCGTCGGCCGCGAGGCGCTCCAGCTCCGAGACCAGCAGCTCCGTCACCTGGTCCACCTTGGCGGGTGCACAGCCGGCGTACAGGCCGAACGTGCCCACGCCGCCGTGGCCGGAGGCGAACGAGTACGTCGTGTAGGCCAGGCCCCGCTTCTCGCGGATCTCCTGGAACAGGCGAGACGACATGCCGCCACCGAGCACGGCGTTCAGCACGGACAGCGCGAACCGGCGGTCGTCCGTGGCGGACAGCCCGGTCGAGCCGATGACGATGTTCGCCTGCTCCACCGCGCGGCGGATCGTCAGGGCCACGCCCTCGGTGGGGACGCCGTCGAGGTCCTCGACGTCGGAGCGGCGCGCGCGCGGCGCGACGGCCTCGTCGAGCGACCAGCCGCCAGCGGTCAGCGCGTCGGAAACCTGCTTCACGAGCGTGTCGTGGTCCACGCCGCCCGCGGCCGTGACCACGAGCGTCTCCGGACGGTAGTGCCAGCGGTAGTGCTCCAGCACGGCCTCGCGCGGGACCGCCTTGATGGTGTCGGGCGTGCCGCCGATCGGCCGTCCGAGCGGGTGCTTGCCCAGCACGGCGGCGGAGAACTCCTCGTGCGCCACGTCGCCCGGGTCGTCGTCGTTCATGGCGAGCTCTTCGAGGATGACCCCGCGCTCCGTCTCCAGCTCGTCCGCGTCGAGGCGGGCGGAGGTGACCATGTCGGAGATGACGTCGACCGCCATGGGCAGGTCGGTGTCGAGCACGCGCGCGTAGTAGCACGTGTGCTCCTTGCCGGTGGCGGCGTTGGCCTCGCCGCCCACGGCGTCGAACGCCTCGGCGATGTCCATCGCCGTGCGCCGGGCCGTGCCCTTGAAGAGGAGGTGCTCCAGGAAGTGCGTGGAGCCGAAGTGCCCGTCTGTCTCGTCCCGGGAGCCGACGCCGACCCACGCGCCCACCGTCGCCGAGCGCTGGCCCGGCATCTGCTCGGTGAGCACGCGGACACCGCCGGGCAGGATGGTGCGACGGATCGTCGCACCATCCTGCCCGGCGGTCAGCTCGGCACCGGGCTCGCCGTCAGCGACGAGCGGAAGGTGCCAGGTCACGTCAGGCGTCCGCCGGCTCCGTCGCCACGGCCTCGGCCGCGTCGGCGTCCGTGGGCGCGTCGCCCTCGGCACCCTCGGACTCCTCGGTCACGGCGACCAGCGAGAGCTTGCCGCGCGGGTCGATCTCACCGATCTCGACCTGGACCTTCTGGCCGATGGACAGCACGTCGTCGACGTTCTCGACGCGCTTGCCGCCCACGAGCTTGCGGATCTGGCTGATGTGCAGCAGACCGTCACGCCCCGGGGCGAGCGAGATGAACGCGCCGAACGACGTGGTCTTGACGACCGTGCCGACGAAGCGCTCACCGATCTCGGGGACGTGCGGGTTGGCGATCGCGTTGATCGCCGCGCGGGCGGCCTCGGCCGACGGGCCGTCGACGGCGCCGATGTACACGGTGCCGTCGTCCTCGATGGAGATGTCCGCGCCCGTCTCCTCCTGGATCTGGTTGATCATCTTGCCCTTCGGGCCGATGACCTCGCCGATCTTGTCGGTGGGGACCTTCACGGTGATGACGCGCGGGGCGTTCGGGGACATCTCGTCCGGCGTGTCGATGGCCTCGGCGATGACGTCGAGGATCGTGAGGCGGGCGTCACGGGCCTGCTTCAGCGCGGCGCCCAGGACCGAGGCGGGGATGCCCTCGAGCTTGGTGTCGAGCTGGATGGCCGTGACGAACTCGCGCGTGCCGGCGACCTTGAAGTCCATGTCACCGAACGCGTCCTCGGCACCGAGGATGTCGGTGAGCGCCGCGTAGCGGGTCTCACCGTCCACGGTGTCCGAGATGAGGCCCATGGCGATGCCCGCGACGGGCGCCTTCAGGGGCACACCGGCGTTGAGCAGCGACAGGGTCGACGCGCAGACGGAACCCATCGACGTGGAGCCGTTGGAGCCCAGCGCCTCGGAGACCTGGCGGATCGCGTAGGGGAAGTCCTCGCGCGACGGCAGCACCGGCACCAGGGCACGCTCGGCGAGCGCGCCGTGGCCGATCTCGCGGCGCTTGGGCGAGCCCACGCGGCCCGTCTCACCGGTCGAGTACGGCGGGAAGTTGTAGTTGTGCATGTAGCGCTTGCGCGTCTCCGGACCGAGCGAGTCGATCTGCTGCTCCATGCGGAGCATGTTCAGCGTGGTGACGCCCATGATCTGGGTCTCGCCACGCTCGAACAGGGCGGAGCCGTGCACGCGCGGGAGCACCTCGACCTCGGCCGAGAGCGTGCGGATGTCGGCCAGACCGCGGCCGTCGATGCGGACGCCGTCCGTGAGGACGCGCTGGCGCACGAGCTTCTTCTGCAGCGAGCGGTACGCCGCCGACAGCTCCTTCTCGCGGCCGTCGAAGCCGTCCTGGAGCCGGCCGAGCATCTCCGCCTTGATCTCGTCGAGGCGGTTCTCGCGGCTCTGCTTGTCGGCGATGGCCAGGGCCTCGCGCAGGTCGGCGGCCACAGCGGCCTCGACCGCGTCGAACGCGTCCGGCTGGTAGTCCGGGAAGACCGGGAACTCCTGCACGGGCTTGGCCGACTGCGCGGCGAGCGCGGCCTGCGCCTCGCACAGCACGCGGAGGAACGGCTTGGCGGCCTCGATACCCTCGGCCACGACCTCCTCGGTGGGGGCGGCGACGCCCTCCTCCTTGATGAGCTTCCACGAGTTGTCGGAAGCCTCGGCCTCGATCATGGCGATCGCGACGTCGTCACCCACGACACGGCCGGCGACGACCATGTCGAAGACGGCGCGCTCCTTGTCGGAGTACTTGGGGAACGCGACCCACTGGCCGTCGATGAGGGCGATGCGCACGGCACCGACCGGGCCGGAGAACGGCAGGCCGGAGATCTGGGTCGACGCCGAGGCGGCGTTGATGGCCAGCGTGTCGTACGCGTCGTCCGGGTGGATCGCCAGGACGGTGATGACGACCTGGACCTCGTTGCGCAGGCCCTTGACGAACAGGGGGCGCAGCGGGCGGTCGATCAGGCGGCAGGCCAGGATCGCCTCGGTCGAGGGACGACCCTCGCGGCGGAAGAACGAGCCGGGGATGCGGCCCGCGGCGTACATGCGCTCCTCGACGTCCACCGTGAGGGGGAAGAAGTCGAACTGCTCCTTGGGGTGCTTGCCGGCCGTCGTGGCCGACAGCAGCATGGTCTCGCCGTCGAGGTAGGCGGCCACGGAGCCCGCGGCCTGCCGGGCGAGGCGCCCGGTCTCGAAACGGACGGTGCGCTTGCCGAAGCGGCCGTTGTCGATGACGGCCTCGGCGAACTGGATCTCGGGACCCTCCACGGGTGCCCTCCTTCTGTCTGGTGCGCCACCCGGACCCGACGGTCTTCGATCGAGGCCCACCGACGCGTGCTCTGAGCAGGTCGGGAGGCCACTACCGAGGACCGGACGAGGTTCCGGCGGCGCGGACTGGTTGTTACTCGTACATCTCACCAGACCAGCCCGGCCCCCGCAGGGGGACCGGGCTGGTAGGCGACATGGTCAGCGACGCAGACCGAGACGCTCGATCAGCGTGCGGTAGCGCGTGATGTCGACCTTCTGGAGGTAGCCCAGGAGACGACGACGCTGACCGACGAGGAGCAGCAGACCACGACGGCTGTGGTGGTCGTGCTTGTGCTCCTTCAGGTGCTCGGTGAGGTCCTTGATGCGCTGGGTGAGCATCGCGATCTGCACCTCGGGCGAACCCGTGTCGCCCTCGCGGGTCGCGTACTCGGACATGATGCGCTGCTTGGTGGCAGTATCGAGCGGCATTGGCTCTCCTCAGGTGTCGTTGCGCGGTGCACCAGGACTTGTTCACCGGTGCGCTCTCGATCCGCGGCCGTTCAGACGGCTCTCCTACTTTACCAGCCGTTTCTTCCGACGTGGCAGGACGAACGCCACACCCAGCACGGCGAGCACCACCTGGGCGGCGGCGACGGTCCACGACGGGCTCGTCACGGCCGCCACGAGAAGCGGGACCGTGCCGACCAGCGCCAGGTCCGGGCCGTCGGCGGCGTGCAGGAACGCGCCCGTGGGCACCGCCCCCATGGGCGTGGCGAGCAGCGGCGCCGACCAGTCCGGCGGCTGCCGGTAGGCGGCCCGCACCGCGGCCGCACCGAGCACCACGGCCGCACCGAGGAGCACCGGGAACCAGACGGGGTCGCCGAGCGCCGGGCCGACGACGGCCAGCACCACCGCCGCCACGAGACCCGGCACAACGACCCGTACAGCCCGCACCGCCCGGGCGCCGAGCGGCAGGAGCGCGTCCACCCGGGGCGCGTCCGAGGCCCCTCGGGCGCCCGCCGACGCGGTCAGCGCCGCGGCGTACCCGATGCCCGCGAGGACCGCCCACAGCCCCAGGCCGTCGGCCAGCAGCGGCACCTGGACGGCCACGACGCCGAGCGCAGCGAGCGCAAAGGTTCCGGCGAGGGTCCCGGGCGCGCGCAGCACGAGCAGCAGGTCCGCGGCCAGGAGCGCGGAGCGGGGTCCCCGCACGGCACGCAGCGCCGTCACCAGGAGCCGACGACGGCGCCCGGGCCTCGGGCCGGCGGTGAGCGCGCGGCCCAGGCCTCGGGTGTCGGCCGAGAGGACCGCGCCGAGCACCTGGTCCGTGACCGCCGCCCGGGCCCGGAGCTCCGGCGCGCCCACCCGCTCCAGCCGCCGCCCCCACAGGACGGCGAGGAGCGCACCGGCGCCCGCCACGGCCACCGAGACCCACCAGGGTGTGGTCCAGGCTGCCACGTCGGCGCTGCCGGCCAGCAGGACCACCACCCCGGCCGCCGGCACGCCGGCGAGCAGCAGGTCCAGGACGACGGCGGCACGGTCCCGGGCGCGCGACGCCGGAGGACGCCGCCGGGATGCCTGGTCGGCTCCGCGCGCCCGGGCGTCCTGTGCCCCGCCGCGGGCAGACGGGCCCGCCTGGAGCAGGCCGGCCGAGGCCACGACGAGCAGCCCGAGGGACCCGCCGAGGGCCGCGGTCGAGAGCCCGGCCCCCAGGTCGGCACCGGCCACCCCGGCCACCACGCCTCCGCCCGCGGCGCCGCCGCCGGTCCACGCCAGGAGCGTCATCACGACGGACGGCCGGACGAGCCCGCTCCGGTCCGCGGTGGTGGGCACCCACCACCGGACCCCTGCCGCTCCGACGCCGGCGGGCCCGAGGCGGAGCGCCAGGCCCGCCCCGGCCACCACGAGAGCGGCCAGCCCGAGCCCCTGGACGAGCCCTGGACCGAGGGTGCCCGGCCCGGTGTCGAGCAGGTCGCGCGTCCAGCCGGCGACCCCTGTGAGCATCCCGGCGGCGATCGCGACCGAGATCACGGTGCCCGCCAGGTCGGTGAAGAGCTCCCCCGGGCTCACCCCGGCACGCGCGAGCCGCACCCGGGTCGTCAGCCGACGCAGCTCGGTCCCGCTGAGCTGCTCCTCGGGGTCGACGACCGCCCCGCCGCCGAGGCGGGCGACGGCCGCGCCGCTCATCGGACCGCCTCGAGGGCCGCGGGCGCGTCGGCGGGGTCGAGCAGCCGCACGCCGTCGTCCGAGAGCAGGAGCGCGCGGGCACCGGTCGAGGCGAGGAGACGGTCGTCGTGCGTCGCGAAGAGCACCGCCGTGCCCGCGTCGGCCTCCGCACGCAGGAAGCCCGCGAGCTCGCCGCGCAGGCGCACGTCGAGGCGCTGCTCAGGCTCGTCGAGCACGAGGAGGTCGCGCGGCCGCACGAACGCACCGGCCAGGAGGAAGCGGCGGCGCTGCCCGGACGAGAGGGCGTAGGGCACGGCGTCGGCGTGGTCGGCGAGGCCCAGCCTGCCGAGCACGTCGTCCACGACAGCCCCCGCGCCCGGCACCCCGTGCCCGCGTGCCACCAGCACCAGGTGCTCGCGCACCGTCACGCCGGGGAAGAAGGCGTCGTCGTCGAGCACGCCCGCGACCCGGGCACGGAAGCCGTGCTCGCGCTCGTCCACCGGTCGCCCGAAGGCGCGGACCTCACCACCGAGCGGCTCCTGCAGCCCGAGCACGGTACGCAGCAGCGTCGACTTGCCCGTGCCGTTCGCGCCGATCACGGCGACGAGGTCGCCCCGTCCCACCTCCAGCGTCACGGGCGGGCTGACGGGGTTGTCCCCGTAGCCCACGGTGAGGTCGGTCAGCTCGAGTATCAGGTCGTCCACGCCGGTCCCAACGTGCGGGTCGGCGGAATCGTCCCCGCCGGTTGCGGTCGGCTACCGTCCCGGCGCGGCCCGCGAGCCCCCGGCCTCGACGGCGTCGTTCCAGGTAGCGGCCACGGAAGGGCGTTCGGCCGGGCCTTCGACCGGCCGCCGGAACCACTCCACGACCGTCGCGAGCGCCTGGCGGCGCGACGGCATGAACCAGTGGAAGAACAGCCAGCGTGCCACCCAGCCGGCCCGGCCGGTGAGCTGGACGCCGTACAGCTCGGCGGCACCCTGCCCGAGTCCCAGGCTCGCGGCCTGGCCAAGGCCCGGGAACCGGAACGGGCGCGGCTCGCGGCCGCGCACCACCCGGGCGATCGACCGGCCCGCGTGCGCCCCCGCCTCGATGGCCCAGAGCGCGTTGGGCGGGCACACCCCCGTCGCGCCGGGGCGCGGGACGGCCGCGGCGTCGCCCGCGGCCCACACGGCCGGGTCGGCGGTGCGCAGCATCGCGTCGGTGACGAGCCGGCCGTTCGCGTCGCGCTCCAGGTCCTCGGTCCCCGGCACGACGACGGGCGCCTGGCCCACCGCGGACACGACGCTCCCGGCCGGGACCCACGCCGGGACGCCGTCGTGCACGAGCCGCACGCCCTCGGGGGTGACCTCCGTGACCCGCGTGGTCAGCCGGAGCTCCACGCCGGCCTCGGCGGCGCGCGCCACGGCGTAGTCGGCCAGACGGGTGTAGCGCGGGCGCAGCTCGGCCAGGAGGTCGCTGCCGCCGTGCGCCAGGAGGACGCGCGGCCGGATCCCCGCCAGGGACGGCCGTGCGGCGGCGTCGGCCGCGAGCCGGCGCGCCACGGCGGCCGCGGCCTCGGTGCCGGCGAAGCCGCCGCCCGCCACCACGACGGTGAGCAGGCGCCGCGCCTCCTCCTCTCCGGCCGGTCCGGCGGCAGCCGCTCCCGCAGCCTGCCCGACGACGTCACGCAGCCGCCCGCACAGCGCCTCCAGCCCGCCGGTGTCCTTGAGCGACCAGCCGTGCTGCGCCAGCCCGGGCACGCGTTCGCGCGCGTCCCGGCTGCCGACGGCGACCAGCACGTGGTCGTAGGGCAGGGCGAGCGGACCGTCCGGCGTCTCGGCGACGACGCGGTGCCCGGCGCGGTCCAGCTCCACCACCGTGCCTCGCACGAGCCGGACGTCGCGGAGGAGCGCGGCCAGGGGTGTGAGCGCTCGCTCGGCCCGCACGTGGCCCGTGACGACCTCGCCGGTCCAGCCGTGGAAGGCGTGGTGGGTGCTCTCCGACACGACGGTCACGCGCACGGCGCCCGCCGCGATCTCGCGGCGCAGGCCGCGCACGAGAGCACGCGTGCCCCAGACCGCGGCGTACCCGCCGCCGACCACGACGACCTCGACCGGTGCGCCGGTCATCGTGCGTCTCCGGCGCGCGCCCCTGAGCCGACGACGGCGCCCGGGCCGCCTGGCGCGGACGCGTCGGGCCAGCCGGTCGACGGCCGGCCGAAGGAGAGCGGCTCGGCGAGGCCGAACCCGAGGTGCGCGTGCCGCTCGGCGGCAGCGGCCATCGCCCGGGCGTGGCCGACCGTCGCGTCACCGAGCGCCGGCGGGTGCCCGCCGTCGAACGCCATGAGCATGGTCTCGCACAGGCAGGCGAACGCGTACCCGCGCGGCAGCCCGACGTCGGCCCGCACGTCCAGGCCGCCTACGTCGGCGAGGCCACCGTCGACGACCAGCACGTCCGGCCGTTCCTGCACGAGGCGGGGGTCCGTGTTGCGGGGCTGGGTGTCATCGAGCACCACGGCTCCCGGAGCCAGGTGCTCGGCGCGCAGGAGGGCGTCGGTCGCGGACGTGAGCACCACGACCAGGTCTGCCTGTCGCACCGCGTCCATGGAGTCCGCGACGCGCACCGTCGCGTCGGGCCGCGTCGCGCGCACCTCCTCGGCCAGCACCTCCACCCGCCGGCGACGGCGGGCGACGAGGAGGAGGTCGAGCGGGCCGCCGTCGGGCAGCCCGTCCTGCGCCAGCAGGCGCGTCACGCACGACCCGACGCTGCCGCTGGCCCCCACCAGCGCGATCCGCCGGCCGCGCGCCGCCGCGAGGAGCCTGCCGACGGCCGCGACGGTCAGCGCCGCGGTGAAGGCGTTGCCGTTCGTCACCGTGAGGCCGGGTCGCTCCCGGAGGAGCGTGCCGCCGCCCGTCACCGGGGCCGTGAGGCCCCCGAGCCCTACGACGCTCGCACCGAGCCGCTCGGCGAGGTCGACGCCCGCCTCGACCTTGCCGAGCACGAAGCGACGGTCCTCGGTGAGCAGCTGCCGGGCGCCGACGGGCACCACGACGATCCAGCCCACCACGTCGTCCGGCAGGTCGCGCCGCCGCACCTCGCCGAGCATCAGCGGGGGCACCGGCAGCCGGCGCAGCGCGCGCTCCCAGACCGGGTCGGGGACGAGCCCGAAGGGACGCCAGACCCGGGCGAGGTCGCGGCCGACCTCGGCGCGCGGGTGCACGAGGAACGCGAAGCGTCCAGGAGCGGGATCAGGAGCGGGCATGGCCGGCCTCCTCGGTGGTGGGACGGGCGGGTACGCCTGTTCGGGAGGCGGGCAGGCCGGCCGGTGATGCGCGGCGCGCCGGAGTTCACCCCGCCCGCCCGTCCGTCCGTGACCACCTCACCCGCTCGGCACGTATCGCGCCCCACGCCTGAAGGCTCGTTACGGGGTGACCGGGCCACCGGCCCGGCACGACGAAAGGGGACGTCATGACGCAGGGGATGGGTCGAAGGAGACCCGCAGTCCGCACGATCGCCACCGGGTCAGCGCTGACGCTGATCTGCACGCTCGCCGTCGCCGGCACGCCGGCCACCGCGGCCGGCACCGCAGCCCGAACCGCCACCGCTGCCGGCACCGCCGCCGCTGACGCCGCGCCGATGTACCACGTGGTCCAGGAGGGCCTCACCCCGGCCGACGCCGAGGTGCTGGCGAAGGAGTTCGGGATCGGCAACGCGCTCCTCCCGAACGGCGGGTTCAGCTATGCGGACCCCGAGCTCTTCCAGCACGTGCCGCAGGAGGTCGTCGACAAGGGCGAGGACGAGGACGGGCGGCCCACGGTCTCGCAGGCCCTCGACCTCTCCGCGCTGGAGCAGCTCCGCCCGCTGCCCGACGAGGAGGCCCTCGCGGTCGCGGACCGGCTCGCCGGGCTCGCCGTGACCACGCCGGACCTCCGCGCGACCGGCACGGTCTCCCACAGCGAGCTCACGCTCGCCGGCGACGACAGCCGTGAGGTCGGCACGTACGCCCTCGACACGGTCGTGAGCTTCGGGTTCGAGCTGGCCGGGCTGCCGGTCGGCGGACAGGGCGCGAAGCTGCGCCTCACGCTCGCACCGGACGGCACCGTCACCCAGCTCGCCAGCACGCTGCGCACCCTCGAGCGGGGCGACGACGTGCCGGTCATCAGCCCCGAGGAGGCGACCGAGAGCTGCGCCGCCCTCTACGGCCCGGAGGTGCGCCAGGACACGCCCACGCTGGGGTACCAGCTCCCCGAGCTCACGGCGACCGACGCCGGTGGCAAGGGCACCGTGCAGGCGATCTTCCCCCAGTACACCTGCAACCCCGTCGTGGAGTCCGGCTCCCAGGCGCACCTGCTCGTCCCGGCCGTGCCGGACAGCGCGCCGGCGGGCGAGGTCACGGTGACCCGGAGCGGCACCGCGATCGAGGCCTACGTCGCCGTCGAGGGCGGCACGGAGCCGTATGCCTACTCGTGGTCGTCGTCGAGCACGGTGCTCGACGAGGCCGACGGGGAGAAGGTCGCGTACGAGATCTCGGCCCGTGACGAGAAGCCCGGTCCCGAGACGGCGACGGTCACGGTGACCGACGCCAACGGCCTCGCGACCACGGCCTCGGTGACGCTCGACGGTGACGGCTCCGACCGGGTCCCCACGGTCCCGGGTGGCGGCGGGTTCGGCGTCCTTGCGATCGGCCCGGTCGACGTCGGCATCGAGCAGACCGTCGACGAGTGGCAGTGCGCCCAGGACTCCGCCATCGGGTTCAAGCAGGTCATGGCCTCCCGCGGCGTCGGGACGCAGTTCGACTGGCGCGGGTACGGCGCGTGGGACGACGACTTCCGGGACCAGTCGTTCGGTGGCCTGGACAGCAGCTACGTCGACGACGTGGACGCGACCTGGTACACCGGCCACGGCGCTCCGGGCCTGTTCACCTTCAAGGACGGGTCGGCGATCACGCCCGACGACGCCCGGTGGGGCAACCGTGACCTGGAGTGGCTGCAGCTGGAGTCCTGCCAGGTGCTGCGGACGCCCACGGTGTGGAAGGAGTCCTTCCGCGGGCTGCACATCCTCAACGGGTTCCACACCAACGCGTACTGCGTGGGTGGCGGCACCGGAGGCACCTTCGCCCGGTACCTCTTCCCGGAGAAGTTCCTCTGGTGGACCGTCCGGCCCGCGCAGACCGTGCAGCGGGCGTGGGCGCTCACGGCGATCGACCGTGAGCCCGCCGGCGTCGTGTACCGCTCGACGGGCCTCTGGCGCCCGAAGGACGGCGTGACCAACATCGGTGACTACTTCCATGGCCAGGGCCCGGTGGGTCCGGACCTGTACGACTCCGGGTCGGTCGGCATGTGGTGGATCAGCGGCACGGTGTGACCTGATCCGTTCCGTTGCGGGTATGGCTGTGGTGTGAATTCCCCCGGGGATTCACACCACAGCCATACCCACAGGGGGGTCGCGTCAGGCGCCGAGGATGTCCCGGGCCCGCGCGACGTCGTCGCGCATCGTGGTGATCAGCGCGTCGATGCCGTCGAAGCGCAGGGTGGGGCGCAGGTGGGCCACGAACTCGAGGACCACCTCCTCGTCGTACAGGTCGAGGTCGGTGCGGTCGAGGACATAGGCCTCGACGCGGCGCTCCACGCCGTCGAACGTGGGGTTGGTGCCGATCGAGATGGCAGCCGGCAGCACGGCGTCGGGCTCCGTCTCGGCCAGCGAGGGCCGGCGGAGCCTGCCCGCGTACACGCCGTCGGCGGGGACCATGCCGGTGATGGCGCCCAGGTTCGCCGTGGGGAAGCCGAGCTCCCGCCCGCGGGCGTCGCCGTGCACCACCACTCCGCGGACCCGGTGGCAGCGGCCGAGCACATCCGCGGCCTGAGCCACGTCGCCCTCCGCGAGGAGCGCCCGCACCGCCGTCGACGACCAGCGCTGCTGGCCCGCTCCCGTGGGCGGGACGCACTCCCCCACGTCCTCGATAGCCACGACCTCGAACCCGTGGTGCCCCCCGAGCTCCACCATCGTGGCGAGGGTCCCGGCGTTCTGCTTGCCGAACCGGACGTCGTGCCCCACCACCACGGTGCGGGCGCGGAGCCCGTCCACGAGGAAGCGGGTCACGAACTCGTCAGGGGTCTGGGCCGCGAAGTCGAGCGTGTACTCCACGAGGAGGACCGCGTCGAGACCCGACTCGGCCATGAGATCCAGCCGGTCCTGCAGGCCGGTGATCAGCTCGGGCGCCGTGTCCGGGCGGTGCACGGCGGCCGGGTGCGGGTGGAAGGTCACCGCGACGGCCCGGGCGTCGTCGGCCCGGGCGAGCTGCACGATCCGGCCCAGCACGGCACGGTGCCCACGGTGGACACCGTCGAAGTTGCCGATCGTCACGACCGACGGGCCGAACCCCGGGGGGACCTGCTCCAGGTCCGTCCACAGCTGCACTCGTCGAGCTCCTTCGTCCATGCGGATCGCCCCGGGCTGCGGCCAGGAGCGCTGGACCAGCGTGCCACGCCGAAGGCCCCAGCGGAGAATCAGGCGTGCGGGAGGACCCGGCGCACCGTCTCCAGGTAGCGCTCCTCGTCGAACTCCTCCAGGACCGCCGACTGCAGCACGAATCCCTGGCCCAGCGCCGTCATCACGGGCAGGAGGCTCTCGACCTCTGCCTCGACGTCGCCCTCCGGCGGGTGCGCGGCGAACCAGGCCCGCAGCGCCGTCCGCAGGACCTCTCGGACGCCGAGGACGGACTCCGTCACGAGCTCGCGCACCTCGCCGTCCACCGTGGCCTCGCCCCAGAGCTGGAGAAGCACGCCGAGCGCCACGCCCTCACGCTTGATCCCCCGGAGGAAGATCTCCAGCGCCTCTCCCGGGCTCGGCGGCTCGGAGGTGGCGGCGACGTGCGAGAGCTCGGCGTCCCGCCGGGCGAGCATCTCGCGGGCGACGGCGACGAAGAGGTCCCGCTTGCCGTCGAAGTGGCCGTAGATGGCCCCGGCCGACAGGCCCGCCTCGGCGATCACGTCCGCGATGGAGGTGCGCTGATAGCCCTTGGCGGCGAACGCCCGGATCGCCGCGGCGAGGATCTCCTCGCGGCGGGCCTCGCGGTGCGCCTCTGTGACCTTGGGCACTGTCGCGCCTCCTCTCGCTCTCAGGATTGACAAGCATACGGCGGCGGGAGGATCGTCGGCCCTGTAAAACGAACGTTCGTTTTTTATTCGAGGAGGACCCCATGGCCCAGCGAGACGTCCCCGACCCGCACACCCCGCTCCCTCGTGCCCTGGCCCTCGGCGTGGCGCTCACCGTCGTCCTCGCCGTCCTGGTCCTGGCGTTCACCTGGCCCGCCGTCACGTCCGAGCCGGGGGACCTGCCCGTGGCGGTCACCGGACCGCCCGAGGCCGTCGCCGCCGTGACGGGCGCCGTCGACGAGGCCCGTCCGGGCGTGCTCGACGTCGTCGAGGTCACCGACCGGGACGCCGCCGTGCGGGCCGTCGAGACCCGCGAGACGTACGGCGCGATCGTCCTCGGCAGGCCCGGCGAGGCCCCTGAGGTCCTCACCGCCTCCGCAGCGAGCGCCGTGACCCACCAGCTCATGACGCAGGTCGCCGCCCAGCTCCAGGAGGGCGTGCGGGTACAGGCTGCGGCCGCGGCAGCCCAGGCAGCGGCTCAGGCAGCCGCCCAAGGCCAGGCCGCGGTGCCGGCCGACGCTCCCGAGGCGCCGCAGGTCGTCGTGACGGACGTGGCGCCCCTCTCCGCGGACGACCCGCGGGGCGCCGGGCTCACCGCGGCGATGTTCCCCATCCTCCTCGGCGGCATGATCGGCGGGATCGGCGTGTCGCTCGCCGTGACGGGCTCGCTGCGCCGCATCGTCGCCGTCACCGCCTACTCGCTGCTCAGCGGCGGCGTGCTGGCCGGGATCCTGCAGTCCTGGTACGGCGCGCTCCAGGGCGGCTGGTGGGTCGACGCCGCCGCGCTCGCCCTCTCGGTGGCTGCCATCGCCGCCCCGATCATCGGCATGGTGGCACTCTTCGGACGGGCAGGGATCGCGTTCGGTCCGGTGGTGATGATGCTGATCGCCAACCCGATCTCCGGGGCCACCATGCCTCCGGAGTTCCTGCCCTGGCACTGGGGCGCCGTCGGCCAGTGGTTCCCGCCGGGCGCGAGCGCCACCCTGCTGCGCGACCTCTCGTACTTCCCGCAGGCAGACGCGGACCAGGCCTGGCTCGCCCTGGGTCTCTGGGCGGCGGGCGGCCTGGCGCTCGCGCTCGTGGGCCACGCCCGCAAGGCGTGACCGGGCCGGCACGGGGCCGGGGCCGCGGAGGACCCGGCGGGCCGGGCCGGGGTCAGGCGACCCCGGCCTCCGGCGCGCCGTACATGAAGCCGGTCAGCCGGTCCTCCCCCAGGGAGCGTCGCACCGTCACGTCGAGCACGTTCGCGAAGTGGGTCAGGTCGGTCTCGGTGCGGGTCGATCCCAGGAGCTGGATGTGCGTCTGCCCCGACCACCGCCAGCCGAGCTGCAGCGGGTCCAGCGGCTCGGCCGTGCGGCCGGTCCGCACGGCCGGGAACCGTGTCCGGACGACGAGCCGTCCCTGCAGCGCCCGCATCGTGAGGTAGGCGTCCTCGAAGGCGATCCCGAGCTCGGCGACGTCCTGCGGCCACCACGGCAGCGCATGCACCAGGGCCGACAGGAGAGGAGCGGTGCTCGCCGTGCCCTCCCTGCCACCCTCCATGATGTCGACGCTCAGGTCCCTCCCCACGAACGCCGGAAGGGACGCCACGACAGCGCCCAGGTCCTCGCATCCCGCCGTGATCCGAACCCCCATTGGCATAAAGTACCAACCGGATATGTCGGGCTGGTGACAAGTCTCACGCGCCGCTCCGCGGGTCAGGCGGGCGCGAGCACCAGCACCGGCTTGGCCGCCGGCTCGCCCTGCCTGCGGGTGTCCTCCAGCAGCGCCACCAGCTCGCCCGCCGGCGAGATGCCCGCCACCACGTCAGGCCGGCCGGACGGCGCGACCCACTGCCCGTACCCGAGCGCACGCACCTCGACCTCCGACAGGTCGCGCACGGGGAACGTGGCCCGTGCGGCGTCCGCGAGCGGCAGGGTGCTGAGCACGCCGTCCTGGTCGGCCTGCGCCTCGAGCTCGGCCAGCGTCCGCGCGTCCCGGAGCGGGTACCCGCCCACCCGCGTACGCCGCAGCATCGTCAGGTGCCCGCCCGTCCCGAGCGCCGCGCCCAGGTCGCGCGCCAGAGCCCGCACGTAGGTCCCCGACGACACGGTGACGGTCACGTCCAGGTCCAGCACCGGCACCTCTGCCCCCTCGGCCGACGTGGCCGTCCCCGCCGTCACGGAGCGGACGTCGAAGCGGGAGACCGTCACCGGGCGGGCCACGAGCTCGACCTGTTCACCCGCACGGACCCGCGCGTACGCCCGCTTGCCGTCGACCTTGATCGCCGACACCGACGTGGGCACCTGCAGGATGTCGCCCGTGAGGTCCGCCACCGCCCGGCGCAGGGCGTCGTCGGGCACGCCGACCGCACCGGCGGCGGCGGTGACCTCGCCCTCGGCGTCGTCCGTCGTCGTGGACACGCCGAGCCGGACCGTCGCGTCGTAGTCCTTGTCGGCGCCCACCACGTACGTGAGCAGGCGCGTCGCCTTGCCGATGCCCAGCACGAGGACCCCGGTGGCCATGGGGTCGAGCGTCCCCGCGTGGCCCACCTTGCGAGTCCCGGCAAGACGCCGCATCCGGCCTACCACGTCGTGGCTGGTCCAGCCTGCGGGCTTGTCGACGACGACGAACCCGTCGGCAGCGGTGGGACGGCGCACCGGCGGTGCCTCCGTTGCGGGTGAATTCATGGGGACCAGTATCCCCGCATGCCGGACGGCCGCCTCCCCACAGGGAGACGGCCGTCCGTCGTTCCGGGCACGGGCCCGGGAAGGTCACTCGTCGGGCGAGTCCTCGTCCTCCGCCGCGCGCGGCTTGCGGTACGGGTCCTCGTCACCGGCGTAGCGCGCGCCGGTGCGCAGCGCCTCCAGCTCGGCGTCACGACGCCTGGCCTCGATGAGCGCGGCGTCCAGGTTGGCCGCCGTGTCGGGGATGGAGTCCAGGTGGAACTCCAGGGTGGGCGTGAGCCGGATGCCCGTCTGCTTGCCCACCTCGGACCGGATGAGGCCCGTCGCGCTCTTCAGCGCGGCAGCCGTACCGTCCCGCTCCTCGTCCGAGCCGTACACCGTGTAGAAGACCGACGCGTTCTGCAGGTCGCCGGTCACCTTGACGTCGGTCACCGTGATGAAGCCCAGCCGCGGATCCTTGATCCGCGTGTCGAGCATCTGGGCCACGATCTCCTTGATGCGGTCGGCGAGCTTGCGCGCTCGCGGGTTGTCCGCCATTTTCTCTCCCTCTCCGTACCGCTGGCCCGTCGGGATGCCTGACGCCGGACCGGGCGCCTCCGTCAGGAGACGTCCGGTCCGGCGTCGGGCACCCGGGCGACGAGGCCCGGGCGAGACCGTCAGGCGCGAGGCTTCTCGCGCATCTCGAAGGTCTCGATGACGTCACCCTCGGTGATGTCGTTGAACGAGCCGAGGCCGATACCGCACTCGAAGCCCTCGCGGACCTCGGTGACGTCGTCCTTCTCGCGACGCAGCGACTCGATCGTGAGGTTGTCGCCCACGACGGTGCCGTTGCGCAGCAGGCGCGCCTTGGTGTTGCGTCGGATCGTGCCCGAGCGGACGATCGAGCCCGCGATGTTGCCGAACTTGGAGGAACGGAACACCTGGCGGATCTCCGCCGAGCCGAGCTGGACCTCCTCGTACTCCGGCTTGAGCATGCCGCGCAGCGACGCCTCGACGTCCTCGATCGCCTGGTAGATGACCGAGTAGAACTTGACGTCGACGCCCTCGCGGTCGGCCAGCTCCTCGACGCGCTCGCCGAACTTGACGTTGAACGCGATGATCACGGCGTTGTCGACCGTGGCCAGGTTCACGTCGTTCTGCGTGATGGCACCCACGCCGCGGTGGATGACCCGCAGCTGGACCTCGTCGCCCACGTCGATCTTGAGCAGCGCGTCCTCCAGCGCCTCGACGGCACCGGACACGTCACCCTTGAGGACCAGGTTGAGGGTCTCGACCTTGCCCTGCTCGAGCGCCTTGGTGAAGTCCTCGAGGCTGATGCGCTTGCGGCGCTTGGCCAGGAGGGCGGCACGCTCGGCGGCCTGACGCTTCTCGGCGATCTGGCGGGCGGTGCGCTCGTCCGGCGCCACGAGGAACGTGTCACCGGCGCTGGGCACCGACGCGAGACCGAGGACCTGCACCGGCCGGGCCGGGGTGGCCGCGGTCAGCGCGTTGCCGTGCTCGTCGAACATCGCACGCACACGACCGTGGGCCGTGCCGGCGACGATCGCGTCACCGACGTGCAGCGTGCCGGACTGGACCAGCACCGTCGCGACGGCACCGCGGCCCTTGTCGAGGTTGGCCTCGATGGCCACGCCTCGGGCGTCCTTGTCGGCGACGGCCCGCAGGTCGAGCGCCGCGTCCGCGGTGAGCAGGACGGCCTCGAGGAGGTCGTCGATGCCGATCCCGGGCTTCGCCGCGACGTCCACGAACATGGTGTCGCCGCCGTACTCCTCGGCCACCAGGTTGTACTCGGTGAGCTGCTGACGGACCTTGGCGGGGTTGGCCCCCTCCTTGTCGATCTTGTTCACCGCGACCACGATCGGCACGCCGGCGGCCTGGGCGTGGTTGAGCGCCTCGACCGTCTGCGGCATCACGCCGTCGTCCGCCGCGACCACGAGGATCGCGATGTCCGTGACCTGAGCACCACGCGCACGCATGGCGGTGAACGCCTCGTGACCCGGGGTGTCGATGAACGTGATCTTGCGGTCGACGCCCTCGTGCTCGTGCGTGACCTGGTAGGCACCGATGTGCTGCGTGATGCCGCCGTGCTCGCCCGCGACGACGTCCGTCTTGCGGATCGCATCGAGGAGCTTCGTCTTACCGTGGTCGACGTGGCCCATGACGGTCACGACCGGCGGACGCGCCACGAGGTCCTCGTCGGACTCGGCGGCCTCCTCGGCCTCCAGGTCGATGTCGAAGGCCCCGAGCAGCTCGCGGTCCTCCTCCTCGGCCGACACCATCTCGATGACGTAGCCGAGCTCGGTGGCCAGCGTGCCGAACGTGTCCTCGTCGAGCGACTGCGTGGCCGTGGCCATCTCGCCCAGGTGGAACAGCACGGTGACGAGCGACGCGGGGTTCGCGTCGATCTTGTCGGCGAAGTCGTTCAGCGACGAGCCGTGACGCAGGCGGACGACGGTGTTCCCGTTACCACGGGGCACCTGCACGCCGCCGAGCGACGGCGCCTGCATCTGCTCGAACTCCTGGCGCTTCGCACGCTTCGACTTCCGCCCGCGGACCGGCTTGCCACCGGCGCGACCGAAAGCACCCTGCGTGGCGCCGCGACCGGCACCACCACGACCGCCGCCACCGGGACGACCGGCGAAACCGCCGCCGCCACCAGGAGCGCCGCCGCCACCGGGACCACCGGGGCCGCCGGGACGACCGCCGCCACCACCCGGACGGCCACGACCGCCACCCGCGGCGGGCGCGGGGCGCTCACCGGGACGGGGCATGGACGTACGGCCCGGCATCATGCCGGGGTTGGGGCGCGGGCCGCCACCAGGACGCGGGGCGCCGCCCGCGGGGGGACGGGGCCCGCCCGGACGAGGCCCGCCGGAGCGCTCGGGAGCGCTGTCGGTGCGCTCGGGACGAGCGTCGGGACGCTGGCCGGGCCGGGGCATGCCCTGGCTCGGCGCGAACGGGTTGTTACCCGGACGCGGGGCGCCGCCGCCCTCGCGGGGGGCCCCACGGTCGGGACGCTGGCCGGGCCGGGGCATGCCCTGGCTCGGCGCGAACGGGTTGTTGCCCGGACGCGGCGTGCCGCCACCGGGACGACCGCCACCCGGACGGGGCGCGCGGTTGTCACGACCACCGTCGCGGCCGCCGTCACGACCACCCTCGCGACCGGCCGGAGCCGGACGGGGGGCGGGAGCGGGACGCGGACCGGGCGTCGGCGCGGAGCCCGCGGGACGCGGGGCGGCCGGACGTGCCGGGGCGGGCGCGCTCTGGCGCGCCTCGGGAGCGGGCGCCGGGGTGTCCGACGCCGGAGCGGGAGCGGGTGCGGGCGCTGCGGCGGGCGCAGCGGCAGCGGGTGCCTCAGCAGCCGGCGCGGGCGCCGGAGCAGCGGGCTTCACCGCAGGCTTGGGAGCGGCCGGACGCGCAGCGGCGGGCTTGGGGGCCTGCGACGGCGCGGAGCCGCCCGAGGAACCACCGTCGCCACCGGCCGAGCCGGACTTCGCGAACTTGTCACGCATCGTCCGCTCCACCGGAGCCTCGAGCGTCGAGGACGCAGAACGGACGAACTCACCTGCTGACTTCAGCTCGGCGAGCAGGGTCTTGCTCTCCACTCCGAGCTGCTTTGCCAGCTCGTGAACGCGGATCTTTGCCACATCTCTCCTGTCTCGGGTCCACCCAAGACAGGGAGGACCGCCATTAGTACCGAGTACTCATCGCTGGGGACTCATCGGGTGCCCATCGGCTTCTGACCCGCTTCCTTGTCGACGAATCGCGTGATGCGGCCGGGGCGTGGTGCTCCCGGTCGCGACGGTGCCGGCCCGTGCAGGGCCGAGTGCCTGGGTCGTGCTCACAGTCCGAGGTGCGCCCGGACGCCCGCCAGGTCGAGCAGGCCGGTGACACGTAGTGCACGCGGCACGGCCTTGCGACGCTCGGCGAGCTCCAGGCAGCGCGTCGCCGGGTGAACCCAGGCGCCGCGCCCCGGCAGGCAGGCCCGGTCGTCCACCACGAGCCGAGGCTGTGGTGCAGAACGATCCAGGACCAGCCGCACGAGAGCTGACCGCTGGTCGCGTCCCCGGCACCCGACGCACGTCCGCACAGGACCCAGGAGGTCCGGAGCAGGGTGAGTCGAAGGACGGGCACGCGGCCCAGACTCGGACAGTCTACCGCGCGTGCCCACCGGCCGTTACCGGCGGCCGGTGGCGGGGGCGTCCGAAGCACCCCCGGGCGCGTCGCTCCCGTCACCGCCCTGAGCACCGTCGGCGCCCTCGTCGGAGCGGATGTCGATGCGCCAGCCGGTGAGCTTGGCGGCCAGGCGGGCGTTCTGGCCCTCCTTGCCGATCGCCAGCGACAGCTGGTAGTCCGGGACCACCGCACGGGCGGCCCGCGCGTCCGGGTCCACGACCGTGACGGACGAGACCCGCGCGGGCGACAGCGCGTTGCCCACGAACTGCGCGGGGTCGTCGCTGTAGTCCACGATGTCGATCTTCTCGCCGTGAAGCTCCGCCATGACCGCCCGCACCCGGGCGCCCATCGGGCCGATGCAGGCACCCTTGGCGTTGAGCCCGGACACACGGGACCGGACGGCGACCTTGGTGCGGTGCCCTGCCTCGCGTGCCACGGCCATGATCTCGACCGAGCCGTCCGCGATCTCCGGGACCTCGAGCTCGAACAGCTTGCGCACGAGGTTGGGGTGCGTGCGGCTCAACGTGATCTGGGCGCCCTTCATTCCGCGGGCCACCTCCACCACGTAGGCGCGCAGGCGCTCGCCGTGCACGTACTCCTCCGTGGGCACCTGCTCGTGCGGCGGCAGGATGGCCTCCGTGCCGCCCACGTCGACGAGCACCATGCGCGGGTCGCGACCCTGCTGGATCACCCCGGCGAGGACCTCGCCCTCCTTGCCGCGGAACATCCCGAGAACCTGGTCGTCCTCCGCGTCCCGGAGCCGCTGGACGATCACCTGACGAGCCGTCGCCGTGGCGATCCGGCCGAAGTCCTGGGGCGTGTGGTCGAACTCGGGTCCCAGCTCGACCGGCGACCGGCCCTCCGGGTCCTCAGGGTCGACCGCGACCGGCAGCTCCTCGCGCGCCCACACGGTCACGTGACCGGTGGACCGGTCCAGCTCGACGCGGGCCCGCGGGTACGCGCCCGGCGTGCGGTGGTACGCCGAGAGCAGCGCCTGCTCGATGGCGGAGACGAGCACGTCGAGGCTGAGGTCCCTCTCGCGCTCCAGCATGCGTAGCGCGCTCATGTCGATGTCCACGTCTCAGCCCTCCTTGTTGCGGCCGGCACCCAGCGCCTGCGTCGCGTCGTCTTCGTCGTCTGCACTCTCGCGCACCCCGGCCCGGTCGGCATCTGCTGCGGCGATGTCCGGCTCGTCCGTGTCGTCGCCGTCCTCGTCGAGGTCGGCGACGAGCTCCTCGCCGTCCGCCTCGTCGTCGTCCGCGAGCTCCTCCAGGCGCTTCAGCTCGACCTCGACCGTGCCGCGGGCGACGGAGTCCAGCGGGATGCGCGCGCCGTCGTCGAGCACCAGGTCGGTGCCCTCGACGGCGACGAGCCGACCCGTGACCGTACCGCCCTCCGCCAGCGCCAGCGTCACCAGGCGCGTGCGTGCCCGCTTGAAGTGGCGCAGCTCCGTGAGCGGCCGCGACGTGCCAGGGGTGGAGATCTCCAGGACGTACGCCCCCGGGATCACGTCGTCGCCGTCGAGCGCCGCGGAGACCGCCCGCGAGGCCTCCCCCAGCCGGTCGGAGTCGAGGCTGCCGAGCTCGTCCTCCGGGAGGTCCAGCGTGATCCGCACGACGGAGCGGCTGCCCGCCCGCGTCGTCGTGACGTCCTCCAGGTAGAGCCCTGCGGCCTCCGCCACCGGTCCCACCACCTGCCGGACCGCGTCCGCGTGCTGTGCCATCGCCTGCCTCCCGTGGGCTCCCCGTCGCCGGGGGTACGGTCCGAGCCGGAACGGTTCGACCGATGTGCTGTTGTCGCGGCCCGCCGATCGGCGCTCCGGGGAGCGCGCGGCCGGCCGCGGGTGTGCCGAGGTGCACGCCCGGGGTCCCGTGCGTGCTCCGGCCAAGCCTAACGAAGGACCGGCCCCGAGCCCTCCCGGAACAACGTGACGTTCACCGTCACGCTTCCGGCACATGTCGTCACCTCGGACGTGGCATCATCAGCGACGATGAACCCGCACCGTCGCACCCCGCCCGTCGGCCGGTCCCGCCGCGGTCCCGCCGTGGCCGCCCTCGTCATGGCGGTCGCTCTGCTCGTGGGCGGGTGCGGGCTGCGGCTCGAGAGCCCCCCGCCGACGGAGCCCCAGCCCGACGCGGGCGAGATCGTACGCCGCACCGCCGTGGCCGACGCGCTCCTGGTCCGCGACCAGGCGGACGCGCTCGTGGGCACCGGAACGCTCGCCGCCGAGGCGGTCGCGGAGCTCGACCGGGTCTCCGGGGTCGCCGACGCGCAGGTGACGCAGCTCGGCGGGGTCTACGACTCCGGGCTCGCGGACGTGCTCGGCGAGAGCACGGCGTCACCGTCGGCCAGCCCCTCCCCCCCGCCCGCCCCCGCCGACGTGGTCGCCACCCTCCTGAGCGCCGCGGGCCGCACCAGCACGTCCGCCGACACCACCGAGGACGGGCCGCTCGCACGGCTCCTGGCATCGGTCGCGGCCTCCCACACGGTCTCCGCGGTCCGGTTGTCACCGCTCGTCGGGGTGCCCGCCACCACGGTCCCCACCCCGGTGGTCCCGGCCCCGCAGCCGTCGGACGACGACGAGCCGGGGACCACCGGCGCGTCGTCCTCCACGACGGGTACCGCCACGCCGAGCGCGAGCCCCGACGCGGTCACGGCGCCCTCCGACGCCGCCACCACGCCGCCCGGCGGCCTCAGCGCGGACAACCTGAGCGCGATCGTGCTGGCCGAGGACGCAGCCGGCTACGCCATGGAGGTGCGGGCCGCTCGCGAGGACGACGCCGCGGTCCAGGACGGCATGGCGCAGCGTGCGGCCCTCCACCGGGCACGGGCACAGGCATGGGCCGTGCTGGCCGGGACCAGCGGGACCGACCAGGACCCGCGCGAGGTGGCGTACCTGGTGCCAGGTCCTGACGTGACGAGCCAGGACCTGGTGCAGCAACTCGAGGACGGGCTCGCCACGGACTACGCCACGCTCGTGGGGGTCGCGGAGTCGGGCACCCGGGCGATCCTCGTCGACCTGCTGGTCGAGTCCGCCGTCACGAGCGTGGCGTGGGGCGCGGCCCCGACGGCGTTCCCCGGCCTCCCGGAGCAGCCGGAGCCGGCCGCGGCCTGAGCCGCGGCCGGCCCGCCTCGTCGCCGCCTGGTCGGGGCGGCTGATGGTGGCGCCGGTCGTGGCGCCTGGTCGCACCCGCTGGTCGGGGCGGCGGCCGGACCTCGAAGCCCGGCCGCCGGACCTCAGGACGCCAGCAGCGCCTCGATCTTCTCGGTGACCACCCGGACCACGTCGGCCACGGGCACCTGCTCCGCCTCGCCGGCCCGGGGGCGCACCTCGACCAGGCCGTCCGCCAGACCCCGGCCGACGACCACGACGAGGGGCACGCCGAGCAGCTCCGCATCCGCGAACTTCACGCCGGGTGACGCCTTGGGCCGGTCGTCGTAGAGCACCTCCACGCCCAGGTCGGCCAGCTCCCCGGAGATCGCCTCCGCGGCCTCGAACATCTCTGCGCCCTTGCCCGCCGCGACCACGTGCACGTGCGCCGGGGCGACGTGCGCCGGCCACGCCAGACCCTTCTCGTCGTGGTTCGCCTCGGCGAGGGCGGCCAGCGCGCGCGTCACGCCGATGCCGTACGAGCCCATGGTGACGACGACCTGCTTGCCGTTCTCGTCCAGGACCGTGAGGCCGAGCGCCTGCGCGTACTTGCGGCCCAGCTGGAAGATGTGGCCGATCTCGATGCCGCGGGCCAGCTCCAGCGGTCCCGAGCCGTCGGGCGCGAGGTCGCCGGCGCGTACCTCCGCCGCCTCGATCGTGCCGTCGGCCGTGAAGTCGCGCCCGGCGACCAGGTCGAAGACGTGGCGACCGTGCTCGTTCGCACCGGTGATCCAGCGGGTGCCGGGGACCACGCGGGGGTCGAGCAGGTACCGGATCGCGGAGACCTTGTCGCCCGACTCCGTCTCGACGACCGCACCCTGCGGGCCGAGCACCTGGGGACCGATGTACCCCTTGACCAGCTCGGGGTGCGCGGCGAAGTCGGCGTCGCCCGCGGGTTCCGCCTCGGCGGGCGCCACGGCGGCCTCGAGGCGCTTGAGGTCCACCTCGCGGTCGCCCGGAAGGCCCACGACCACGAGCTCGCGGCGGCCGTCCGGGTGGACGAGCGCCAGCACCACGTTCTTGAGTGTGTCGGCTGCGGTCCACTCGCGGTCGGGACGCGGGTACCGGGCGTTCGCGAGGGCGACGAGCGTGTCGATCGTGGGGGTGTCCGGGGTGTCCTCGACGTGCGCGGCGGGCGCGTCGTCGTAGGGCAGCGCCTCGGGTACCGGGGTCACGACCGCCTCGACGTTTGCGGCGTAACCGCCGGCCGAGCGCACGAACGTGTCCTCGCCGATCGGCGACGGCGACAGGAACTCCTCGGAGCGGGAGCCGCCCATGGCGCCCGACGTGGCCGAGACGATGACGTAGTCCAGCCCGAGCCGCGTGAAGATGCGCTCGTAGGCGTCGCGCTGCTTCTGGTACGACTCCGCGAGGCCCTCGTCGCGCACGTCGAACGAGTACGCGTCCTTCATGATGAACTCGCGACCGCGGATCAGGCCGGCACGGGGGCGCGCCTCGTCGCGGTACTTGGTCTGGATCTGGAAGAGCGTGAGCGGCAGGTCCTTGTACGAGGAGTACAGGTCCTTCACCAGCAGGGTGAACATCTCCTCGTGGGTGGGGGCCAGCAGGTAGTCCCCCTCCTTGCGGTCCTTGAGCCGGAAGATGTTGGGCCCGTACTCCTCCCACCGGCCCGTCGCCTCGTAGGGCTCCTTCGGCAGCAGCGCCGGGAAGTGCACCTCCTGGGCGCCGACGGCGTTCATCTCCTCGCGGACCACGGCCTCGACCTTGGCCAGCACGCGCAGGCCCAGCGGCAGCCAGGTGTAGATGCCCGGCGCGGCGCGGCGGATGTAGCCGGCGCGCACGAGCAGGCGGTGGCTCGCGACCTCGGCGTCGACCGGGTCCTCGCGCAGGGTGCGGACGAAGAGGGTCGACATGCGCAGGAGGTCGGCACGGCGACCGGTGGAGAGAGGACGGGATAACATGGTGCACAGCCTATCCGCGGCCGCCGGACCGCTCGCCCGGTTTTCCACAGCCGTTGTCAGGATCGGCCGGGGCAGGCAGCATGACTGCATGCCCGAGCTGCCGGAGGTGCAGGCCCTCACCGACTTCCTGCGCGACCGCGCGACGGGCTGCCTCGTCGCCGACGTGCAGGTGGCGTCGATCGCCGCCCTCAAGACGTTCGACCCGCCGATCACCGCGCTGGTGGGCGCCAAGGTGCTGGGCGCGGCCCGGCACGGCAAGTGGCTCGCCCTCGTGGTGCGCCCGGCCCCACCGCCGGCCGCAGCCCTGCCCGAGCCGATGGGGAGCCTGGACGCAGCAGCGGGAGACCTCGCTGGGCGCACGGACCCGGTGCGCCACACCGAGCTGCACCTGGTCTTCCACCTGTCCCGCGGCGGCTGGGTGCGCTGGTCGGAGCACCAGTCGACGGCGCCCGTGCGGCCGGGGCGCAGCGGCCCGGCGAAGGCTCCGTCGCTCGCGCTGCGCGTCCGGTTCGACGACGGCTCGGGCTTCGACCTCACAGAGGCAGGCACCCGCAAGCGCCTCGCCGTCCACGTGGTCCGCGACCCGGAGGACGTGCCGATGATCGCCACCCTGGGACCCGACCCGCTCGGCCCGGAGTTCACGATCGGCGTCCTGGCGACCCTGCTGTCCGCCAAGAACCAGCAGGTCAAGGGCCTGCTCCGCGACCAGAGCGCCATCGCGGGCATCGGCAACGCCTACTCCGACGAGATCCTCCACGCCGCGCGGTTCAGCCCGTACAAGCTCACGCGCACCTTCACGCCGGAGGACACCGCCCGCCTGCACCAGGCGATCGGCGACATCCTCGGGGAGGCGATCGCGGCGTCGTCGGGCAAGCCGGCGGCCGAGCTGAAGGACGCCAAGCGGGCCGGCATGCGCGTCCACGGGCGCGCAGGGCTGCCGTGCCCCGTGTGCGGCGACACGGTGCGCGAGGTGAGCTTTGCCGACCGGTCGATGCAGTACTGCCCCACCTGCCAGACCGGCGGGCAGGTCCTCGCGGACCGCCGCCTGTCCAGGCTCCTGAAGTAGGGCTCAGAAGAGGATCGTGGCGAACGTGCCGACCTGCTCGAACCCGACGCGCCGGTACGCCGCGACCGCCCGCTCGTTGTACGCGTTGACATAGAGCGACACCACGGGCGCGAAGGTGCGCCGCGCCTGCACCACCACCGACGCCATGCCCGACTCCGACCAGCCGCGCCCCCGGTACACCGGGTCCACCCAGACACCCTGTACCTGGGCGACCCCAGCGGTCAGGGCACCGATCTCGGCCTTGAACGCCACGGCCTGCCGGCGCCCGGGGGCACCGACGGTGCGGATGTACGAGCGGCCCTCGGCCACGAGGGAGCGCACCCGCTCCGCGTACGCAGAGCCGCCGCTCGCGACGGGCGAGTAGCCCACCTCCTCGGTGAACATGCGCACGCAGGCGGGGAGCACGATCTCGAGCTCGTCGAGGCGGGACGGCCGGACGGACGGCTCGGGCGCGACGTCGGGGTCGCGGTCGATGGCGAGCGACGGCTGGTCGGCGCGGATCTCCCGGGCCGACGGCCAGTACGCGGACAGGTGGTCCCAGAGGCCGAGCGCCGCCGCCTGGTCCCCCACCACCGACGACGACCGCCGCCCGTGCACCCGGGCGAGCGCCGCGAAGGCGGCGACCGCCTCGGGCAGGACCGACGGGTCGGGCACCACCGGGACCAGGTTGGCCCCCGCCCAGCACACCGCCTCCAGCGGCCCTGCCGCCGGGAAGCCCCACGCTTGTCCGCCCGCGGCGCTGAACCCCGCCCGCGCCGCGATCTCGAGCCGGGTCGCGGCCAGGACCGCCGTGACGGGGTCCTGCGCGCAGACGGCGAGGGCCTCGGGCAGGTCCTGCTGACTCAGCGACCGGGCTTCCTGCCCAGGCTGGTTCCCGTGCTCCGGGCGTGCCCCGGCCGCGTGGACCGGGGTGCGCCACGGAGCCACGGGCCCTGCCTCAGCCGACCGTCACGACCGGCGAGCCGGCCTGCGCGTCGTTCTCCGGCGCCGGCATGGACTCCGCCAGGCGCATGGCCTCCTCGATCAGCGTCTCCACGATCATGGCCTCGGGAACCGTCTTGATGACCTCGCCGCGGACGAAGATCTGGCCCTTGCCGTTGCCGGACGCCACGCCCAGGTCGGCCTCGCGGGCCTCGCCCGGGCCGTTGACGACGCAGCCCATGACGGCCACCCGCAGCGGCACCTCCATGCCCTCCAGACCGGCCGTGACCTTCTCCGCCAGCGTGTACACGTCCACCTGGGCGCGGCCGCACGACGGGCAGGACACGATCTCGAGCTTGCGCGGGCGCAGGTTGAGCGCCTGGAGGATCTGGTTGCCGACCTTGACCTCCTCGACCGGCGGGGCCGAGAGGGAGACGCGGATCGTGTCACCGATGCCCTTGCTCAGCAGGGCACCGAACGCCGTCGCCGACTTGATGGTGCCCTGGAACGCCGGGCCCGCCTCGGTGACACCGAGGTGCAGCGGCCAGTCGCCCGCCTGCGCGAGAAGCTCGTACGCGCGCACCATGATCACGGGGTCGTTGTGCTTCACCGAGATCTTGAAGTCGTGGAAGTCGTGCTCCTCGAAGAGGCTCGCCTCCCACACCGCCGACTCGACGAGCGCCTCCGGCGTGGCCTTGCCGTACTTGGCGAGGAGGCGCGGGTCGAGCGACCCGGCGTTCACGCCGATCCGCAGGGAGACACCCGCATCCTTGGCGGCCCGGGCGATCTCCTTGACCTGGTCGTCGAACTTCCGGATGTTGCCCGGGTTCACACGGACGGCGGCACAGCCGGCGTCGATCGCGGCGAACACGTACTTGGGCTGGAAGTGGATGTCGGCGATCACGGGGATCTGCGACTTCTTCGCGATGATGGGCAGCGCCTCGGCGTCGTCGGCGCTCGGCACCGCGACGCGGACGATGTCACATCCGGCGGTGGTGAGCTCGGCGATCTGCTGGAGGGTCGCGTTGATGTCCGTCGTGGGGGTGGTGGTCATCGACTGGACGCTGATGGGCGCGTCACCGCCCACCTCGACCTTGCCGACGCGGATCTTGCGCGACTGGCGGCGCGGTGCGAGGACGGGTGCCGGCGCAGCGGGCATGCCAAGACTGATAGGGACGCTCACGAGATCAAGTATCCACCGATTCGTGCTGGCCTTCGCACGGTCGGCCGTCCGTGCGCCGGGTCCGCCGACGAGCCCTCGCCTATCTCCCCGAATCCTCCACGCCTGACCGCCGTCGTCAGGTGAGCCGGACGGGGTCGATCAGGTCGGCGAGGATCAGCAGCGCCCCCACGCCCGTGAGGGCGACGAACACCACATACGTGACGGGCGTCATGCGGGCGACGTCGGCCGGGCCGGGGAGCGGGTGGCGCCGCACGCGGGCGACCGTGCGCTTGGCCCCCTCGTAGAGCGCGTTGAGCACGTGCCCGCCGTCGAGCGGAAGGAGCGGGATGAGGTTGAACACGAAGAGGGCGATGTTGACGCTCGCGAGGAGGCTGAGCAGGAACACCACGCGGTCGAGGATCGCCGCGTCGAGACTCATCACCTCGCCGGCCAGCAAGGTGACGCCGACGACGCTGATCACCGAGTCCTGGGACCGCGGCTCGTCGGTGAAGGCCTCGTACGCGGCGTCGTACACCCGGACCGGGAACGTCAGCAGCATGCGGGCGGTCTCGAGCACGCCCTCGCCGACGAGCGGGAAGACCGAGCCGATCGGCTGGCGGACCCGCTCGACGAGCGGGGCGAAGCCCACGAACCCACCCGGCTCCGTGACGACCTCGCCACCCTCACTCTCGACCGGGTAGCCCTGCTCGTCCGTGACCGGCCGGTCGATGCTGGCCGGCGTCACCTCCAAGGTCACCGGGCGCCCGTCCCGCTCCACCACGACCTCGACCTCACGGCCCGCGGCGTCGTTGATGAGGCTCACGAGCTGACCCCAGCCGGTCACCTCCTGGCCGTCGAACTCCACGACCGTGTCGCCCACCTGGAGCCCCGCGGCGGCCGACGGCGCCGGCGGCGCACCCTCGGCGCACCCCTCGTCGCTCTGGACCGACGCTGGGACGCACTCCGAGAGCTGCGCGACGGTGGTCGACGTCTGCTCCGTGCCGTAGCCGACCAGGATGCCGCCCATGATCACCACGGCGATCACCAGGTTCATCAGTGGCCCGCCGAGCATGACCACGATCTTCTTCGGTGCCGACAGGTTGTAGAACGCGCGGTGCTCCTCGCCGCGCCGCACCTCCGAGGCGGACGCGTCGCGGGCGTCGTCGATCATGCCGCCCCAGAAGCCGCGCGCCCGCGGCGTGCCGGGTCGCGCCGGCGGCATCATGCCGACGAGCCGCACGAACCCGCCCAGCGGGATCGCCTTGATGCCGTACTCGGTCTCGCCCTTGGTCCGCGACCAGACGGTGGGGCCGAAGCCCACCATGTACTGGCTGACGCGGACGCCGAACTTCTTGGCGGGCACCATGTGGCCCACCTCGTGCAGGCCGATCGAGACGAGAAGGCCCACCACGAAGATGGCGCCACCGACAATCCACGGGAGGAGCGTGCTCACGCGCCGAGACTACGGCACCCACCTTGGCGCCCGCTGCCCCCTTCCCGCGCAGGACGGCCGCCTACCGGGCCGCCTTCAGGACCTCCGCCGCCCGGGCCCGGGCCCACGCGTCCGCCTCCAGCACGCCCTCGACGCTCGACGCGTCCCCGCCGGTGTGAGCCTCGACGACGGCCCCCACGGTGTCCACGATGTCCAGGAACCCGATGGCCCCGTCGTGGAACGCGTCGACGCACACCTCGTTCGCCGCGTTGTAGACGGCCGGGTAGGTCCCTCCGGCCTCCCCCACCTGGCGCGCCAGGCGCACCGCCGGGAACGCGTCGTCGTCGAGCGGTGCGAACTCCCAGGTGGCGGCCTGCGTCCAGTCGACGGCGACGTCCACGTCGGCGAGCCGCTCCGGCCAGGACAGCCCGAGGGCGATGGGCACGAGCATCCGCGGCGGGCCTGCCTGCGCGATCGTGGACCCGTCCACGAACTCGACCATGGAATGGATCAGCTGCTGGGGGTGCACCACCACGTCGATCGCGGAGAACGGCACGTCGAAGAGCAGGTGTGCCTCGATCACCTCGAGCCCCTTGTTGACCAGGGTCGCGGAGTTCGTGGTGATCACGCGGCCCATCGAGAAGTTGGGGTGCTTGAGCGCCTGGGCCGGGGTCACGTCGCGCAGCTCGGCCCGCGAGCGCCCGCGGAACGGCCCGCCGCTGGCCGTGACCACGAGCCTGCGCACCTCGGCCCGGCTCCCGGACCGGAGCGACTGGGCGATCGCGGAGTGCTCGGAGTCCACCGGGACCACCTGCTCGGGCCGGGTCCAGGCAGCCTTGACGAGGCCGCCGCCCACGACGAGCGACTCCTTGTTCGCGAGGGCCAGCGTGGAGCCTGCCTCGAGGGCGGCGAGCGTGGGGCGCAGGCCGACCGACCCGGTGATGCCGTTGAGCACGACGTCGCTCCCCCGGCCTGCCAGGTCGGTGGCGGCGTCGGGCCCGGCGAGCACCTCGATGCCTGAGGCGCCCGCGTCCGCGAGGTGGGCGAGCAGCGCGGGGCGTGCTGCGGCGTCTGCCACGGCGACGGCGCTCACGCGGAGGGCTGTGGCCTGGCGCGCCAGGCCCGCCAGGTCGGAGCCGCCGGCGCTGAGCGCCTCGACGCGGAAGCGGTCCGGGTTGCGGAGGACCACGTCGATGGCCTGAGTGCCGATGGAGCCGGTGGATCCGAGGATGGTGACGCTACGCATGGCGCCATCCTCCCAGGTCGCTGCCCGGCGGCACGCACCCGGCTGCATCCCGCCGGCCGGGCGCGTGGCCCGGCCGGCGGCGGGGCTCACGCCTCGAGGCGGCGCGCCTCCGACTCGGTCTCGTCGGCGTCCTCGTCGCGCCCGTCCTTGCGCAGGAGGCCGGAGAGAGCGCGCAGCGACATGGCCCCGTCGGACGCCGCGAGGCCGGCACCGGTGGCCGTGACCTTCTTCCAGAGGCCGATGGCCTCCTCGGCCACCTCGAGGGCCTGGCTGCGCTGGTCCTCACCGACGATCTTGTTCGCGACGGTACCCAGCGCGGTCTCGAGGGCAGCCCGCTGCTTCTCCGGCTCGTCGCCGTCCAGGCTCTTGAAGAGGCCCACGGCCTCCGCCGCGAGCGCCGTGGGCGGCTTCTCCTTCTTGGTCATCTCGCTGCCGAACATCGCGAGCGCGACGGCCACGCGCGAGACGGTGCTGCTCATCTCGCCGGGCAGCTTCTCCACGCCGGACTCCAGGAGCCCGTGCAGCCGTGCGGCGGCCTGCGACTCGAGGGTGGGCGTGCGCGGAGCGGCGGCCTGCGGAGCCGCCTCCTCCGGCACGTTCGTGGGGACGGCGGGGGCCTGGTCCGGGGCCGGCGCGGCCTGTGCCGCTGCGGCGTCAGTCGTCACTGCGTCTCCTCCTGTGGTAATGCGCAGAAGGTACCAGAACGACGGTTCCGTCCGGCCCGTCGCCCGAGGCTGCGACGGGCCCGTCCGGTGCGCGCGCCGGACGGCCCGGCGTGGTACTCCTGGCTCATGACCCGCATCAGTGTCGAAGGCCACGCTCGTCGCACGCATCCCGCCGAGCTGGGCACCGTCCGGCTCTCGGTGACCTTCTCCGGGGCGGACCGGTCCGAGGTGGCCGACGCCGCGAGCCGGGTGCACTCGCGCCTGGTCGACCAGGCGCGGGAGCATACGACGTCGGGAGCGGCGACGCGGTGGGACGCCTCGTCGGTGCACGCGTTCGCGTTCGAGGACTGGGTGAAGCCGGAGGCGCACCTGGGTGAGCAGAAGGTCCGCCGCTTCCGCGCGTCGGCCGGGCTGTCCGTCGTGTTCGCCGACTTCGACGCGCTGTCGGCCTGGATCACCGAGGTGCTCGACACGGACGGCGTGGACCTCGGTGGCGTGGAGTGGGACCTCACGGAGGAGACGCGCGACGCGCTCCTCGCCGAGGTCCGCACCCAGGCCGCCCAGGAGACCGCCCAGCGCGCGAACGCCTATGCCGCCGCCCTCGGGCTGGGCGAGGTGCGGCCGGTCGCCGTGTTCGAGGACGGCCTGCGGCCGGGCGTGGGCGGCCCGGGCGGCGGGCACCCGGAGCGGCGCATGTTCGCCATGGCCGCGGACGCCGGCCCCCAGCTCGAGCTCTCGCCCGGCGACCTGGAGGTCACGGCGCGGGTCACCGCGGACTACGAGGCGTCGGCCCCGGTCCGGTCGTCGGTCTGAGCCGTGGTGGGCGGCCTGCGCACCCTCGGGCTGGACGGCACCCGCGCGACGAAGCGGATGGTGAGGCTGGGGGGCGACGCCTAGGGTGGCTCGGGTACGCAGTGCCGCGACGACAGGAGGCCCCATGCCCGCCATGCGCCCGCTCGGCTACTGGCTCAAGACCGTGGACCGGCTCATCGACGAGCAGTTCGAGGCCGCCGCCGACGACGCCGGGCTCACCCGGCGGCAGTGGCAGCTCCTCGACGCGACGAGCCACGGAGCGCGCACCCAGGCGGACCTGGACGTGGCCCTCGCGCCGTTCCTGAGCCGTGACGAGACGTCGGCCCTCGACGTGGACGTGCTGGTGCGCCAGGGGCTCGTGGAGGACGCCCCCGACGGCCTGCGGCTGACCACGGCGGGCCGTGAGACCGCCCAGCGGGTGCAGGCCGGCGCGGTGGCGCAGATCCGCGAGCGCACCATGGGCGGGGTCAGTGGCGACGACTACGCGCACCTGCTGGCGACGCTCGAGAAGATCGCCCGGAACCTCGGGTGGGAGGACGCGGAGTAGATCACCTCCAGCTCGGCCGCATGCACCTATTGCGCATGCGCAGTAACTGCACATAGACTCTCCGTATGACGTCGTCACGAGAGGTTCCGGACCGGCCGCACCTCGACCGTGCCCGGGCTGCGCTCGAGGCGGCAGCCGGGGCGCAGGCGAGCGCCGCCGTCGAGCACCTTGCCCAGGCGCGAGCACTCCTCGACGGGGCGCTCGACGAGGCCATGGCCGAGGCGCTGCTCGCAGGGGCGTCGGTGCGTGCGGTCGCCGAGGCCGCCGGGGTGGCTCCCAACACGGTGCCGCCCCGGCTGGCTCGCACGGCCGCCCTGGCCGCGTACAGCAGCCACGACGGGCGGGTGACGTCCGAGGGGCTCGCCCGTGCGCGGTACGACCGCGAGCGGGGGCAGGAGCCACCGCAGGCACCGGCGGTGGAACCGTTGCGGTTCCGGCGTCGCACCTGATCACAACCACACGGAAGGTGGCCACCATGGCAGACACGAGCTTCACCCACATCGCGATGCTGCTCGACCGGTCCGGGTCGATGCAGGCCATGAAGGAGGCCACCGTCCAGGGGTTCGACCTGTACATGGCCGAGCAGAAGGCCACGCCGGGACGCTGCACGGTCACGCTGGCCCAGTTCGACGACCGGTACGAGGAGGTCTACACGGACAAGCCCGTCGAGGACGTCCCGTCCCTCGTCCTCGAGCCGCGCGGCAGCACGGCGCTGCTCGACTCTATCGCCCGGCTCGTCCGCACCACGAGCGAGCGGCTCGCCCTCATGCCCGAGGACGAGCGTCCCGCGACGGTGATCGTCGGCATCATGACCGACGGGTACGAGAACGCGTCCAAGGAGCACACGCACGCCGCGATCAAGTCGCTGGTCACCGAGAAGGAGACCCAGGACGGCTGGGCGTTCCTGTACATGGGAGCCAACCAGGACGCGATCGAGGTGGGCGCGTCGCTCGGCGTGCGCCGGGACCGGTCCCTGACGTACGACGCAGGGAACGTGGGCGCCGCCATGGCCGCGACCTCGCGGGGGACCGCGCGGATGCGCTACGCCGCGGCCGCACCGGGCTCGGCGCCCGCGCCGGCGGCGTTCTACACAGAGGAGGACCGGGCTGCGGCCGTCGGCTCCTCGGGTCCCGACGCGGCAGCACCCCGGCCGATCGTGCCGCCCCCTGCAGGGAGGCGGGGCGCGCCTCCCCTGCGCCCCCGGGGGTCGGTCCAGCCGCGCCCGAGGACGGCAGCTCCGCCGCCGCCCGTGGAGCCGGGGTCGTTCGCCCCGCGGGACGACGCCGAGGAGTAGCGGCTCGCCGGGCCCGTGCCGCTCGCGCCCCCTTGCGCCACCGCGCGAGGGGGCGTGTCAGTGGCTCCCGGAATACTCCCCGGCATGACTACGGAACTCCCCGAGGGTGTCTCTCCCGACGAGCTGTACGTCGCCCCGGGCGCCAAGATGCTGCACTCCGACGACTGCCAGCACCAGACCGAGAAGACGATCCCCACGATGCGGCGGGCGACCGCCGAGGAGCTGGCCAGGCTGCCTCTCTGCTCGTCCTGCGCACGGGTGCTGACCGGCGGGCGACGCCGTTACCTCGCGTCGTTCGACGAGGCGCTGGAGGCGTTCCAGGCGCCGCTCGAGAACCGTCCCCTGATGCGGGAGATCGCCGCGCGGCACGACCAGACGATGATCTGGATCCCGCCGAGCGGCGGCCGCATCTCCCTCGCTCCCGGCAAGGGGCGGGAGACGACGGCCAACTTCTTCAAGAGCTACGTGCTGCACCAGGACGGCGGCACCCTGGTGCGTACCGAGCTGCCCGTCGCGTACGAGGTCCACGACAGTGGTGCCCGCAAGGGCACCGAGCGCGAGCGGGGCGTGTGCACGTCCTGCTTCCTGGAGCTGCTCCCCTCGGGGCTGTGCGGGGAGTGCGACTGACCTAGGGTCGAACCATGGCCACGTTCGACGACGTCCGACGGCTCGCCCTCGCCCTGCCCGAGGTGACCGAGAAGGTCTCCTGGGGTTCGCCGATGTGGTGCGTCCGCGACAAGGGGTTCGTCTGGGACCGCCCGCTGCGCACCAAGGACCGGGCCGAGCTGGGCCCGGCGGCACCGGTCGGGGCGATCCTCGGCGTGCGGGTGGCCGACGAGGGCGAGAAGCAGGCGCTGATCGCCGCCAACCCCGACGTCTTCTTCACCGTCTCGCACCTCGACGGGTATCCCGCCGTGCTCCTGCTTCTCGACGCGGTCTCCCCGGACGAGCTCGAGGAGCTGGTGGTGGACGCCTGGCTGGACCGTGCCCCGAAGCGGCTGAGGGAGAGCTACCTCGCCGCCACGGGCGGTCCGGGCACCGAGGGCGACCCGCAGACCTGAGCCGACCGCCGCACTCGGCTGGATCGTCCGTATCTGTACCCTTTCTCCGGGAGGGCTTCCGTGCCCGCCCTGCCCCGTCCTGCCGTAGAAAGGCCCACGAACGATGCCGTCCGAGCTCTCCGGACCCACGCGGACCGATGTTCCGGTTTCGCACGCCGAGGACCGTCCTGCGAGGTCCGGGACGTCCAAGGAGATCTCGGTGGCGCTGATCACCGCGGGTGGCACGATCGTCGCCGCCCTCATCGGCGCGGCGGTCGCGGTCGGCACCGGAGCGGCCTCGGTGCCGGCGCTCGACGGCTCCCCCAGCGTCGGCTCGCTGGAAGGCACGATCGTCACCCTCCAGGAGCAGCTGGCTGCGGTCGACGCGGCGAACGAGGCCCTCCAGGCCGAGAACAAGAAGCTCAACGACACGATCGCAGAGCTCACCGGCTCGTCAGCCGCGGGCGGCACCGCCGCGGAGGCGGCGCCGGTCGCGGACGTGGCCCGCAGCACGGACGGCACCCCGATCGCGATCAACTACGGCACCTGCCTCGATCTCGACAGCACCGAGGGCAACTGGGGCGTCAGCTCGGGCGAGGGCGACTTCTGCATCACCTTCGGGCACGACGTCACGGGCGACTCGATGACGGTCCTGGACGCGGCCCCGGACGCGGAGGCCTGCGCCGGTCAGACCCAGCTCGACGACTACCTGCCCGACGCCCCCACGCTCCTCGGCAAGCACCTCTGCGTCCGGACGAGCACCGGCCGGTACGCGGACGTACAGGTGGTGAACGTCCGCGAGGCGGACGACGCGTACGACCTCGAGATCACGGTCTGGAAGTAACCCGCCTAATCGATTCGCCGGGCTGTCCCGGCTGCAGCACCCGGCCTACCTTCGACGGCGGGGAAGCCCCCGCTCCCTCACCTTCCGCACGAAGGAGTGCCATGACCACGACAACCCTCCACAGACGACGGCCCACCCGACTCGTCGCCGCGTTCGCCGCTGCTGTCGCCACTGTCGCCGCGGCCCTGACGGCGGCGGTGGTGACGGCGGCCCCCGCGAGCGCCGCCGTCATCTGCGACCAGTACGGGACCACGGTCGCGGGCAGCTACGTGATCCAGAACAACCGCTGGGGCACCACCGCCACCCAGTGCATCAACACGACGTCGAACGGGTTCTCGATCACGCAGCAGGACGGCGTGGGCAACACGTCCGGCGCGCCGGTGTCGTACCCGTCGATCTTCCTGGGCTGCCACTACACGAACTGCAGCCCGGGCTCGCCGCTGCCCAAGCAGATCAGCACGATCGGTACGGCACCGAGCAGCATCAGCTACACCTATCCGGGCAGCGGGACGTACAACGCCTCGTACGACATCTGGCTCAACGCCGACACGAACGTGTCCGGCGTGCAGGACACCGAGATCATGATCTGGTTCAACAAGCAGGGGTCGATCCAGCCGATCGGCTCGCGCACCGGATCGGTGTCGATCGCCGGCCGTACGTGGGAGGTCTGGACGGGCAACAACGGCGCCAACAACGTGGTGTCCTACATCTCGGGCTCCCCGATCGGGTCGTTGTCCTTCGACGTCATGGACTTCGTGGACGACACCCTCACCCGCGGCTCGCAGTACGGGAACGCGAGCTGGTACCTCACCAGCGTCCAGGCCGGGTTCGAGCCGTGGATCGGCGGTGTGGGCCTCGCGGTGAACTCGTTCTCGGCGTCGGTCACCTCGGGCACCTCGACCCCGCCCCCGCTGACTCCCGGGACGCCCTCGGTGACGGTCACCGGCACGACGGCGTCCTCGGTGTCGCTCTCCTGGGCCGCCGCCGTCCGGGCGACCAGCTACGAGGTGGAGCGTTCGACGAACAACAACGCGACGTTCACGCGCGTCGGCACGCCGAGCGGCACCACGTTCACCGACTCCGGCCTGACCTCGGGCACGCAGTACAACTACCGCGTCCGCGCCGTGAACAGCGCCGGCACCTCGTCGTACTCTCCGGTCGTCTCCGCCACCCCAGGCGGTGGCGGCGGTGGCGGCGGTGGCGGCACCGTCTGCACCACGACGGTCGCCCCGGCGAGCGCATGGACCGGGGGCTACACCGTGAACGTCACGGTGAAGAACACCAGCACCATGACGGTCGTCGCCTGGCGCTCGTCGGTGACGCTCCCGTCGGGTCACTCGCACGTCGGCTCGTGGCCGGGTACGTCGACGGTGAGCGGCCAGACCGTCACCCAGGCGAGCCAGTCGTGGAACGGCACCCTGGCGCCGGGCCAGAGCGTGACGTGGGGCATGCAGGCCACCCGCCCCGCGTCGGACTCCTCCCTGCCGACCTCCGGCTCGTGCGTGGTGGCCGTCCCGTAGCCCTGGTCCTCGGCGGAAGGCCGTCCGGTGCGCCCCGGGGCGCGCCGGGCGGCCTTCCGCTGTTTCACGACAGGTCGGGCGGACGCTGGTCCCATGGACACCGACTCCTCAGCCCGTGCGGGCACCGCCCGCCCCGTCGCCGTCGTCACCGGATCCGAGTCGGGTATCGGCCGGGCCACGGCCGTCGCGCTCGCCGAGGCGGGGTTCGACCTCGGCCTCTGCTGGTACGCCGACGAGCACAAGGCGCAGGCGACGGCGCGCGAGGCGTCCGGCCACGGCGCCCGGGCGGAGCTCCGCCGTCTCGACGTCACGGACGCGGCTGCCGTGCCCGTCGTCGTCGACGACCTGGCGGCCGCGTTCGGCCGGCTGGACGCCCTCGCCAACGTGGCGGGCACCGGCTCCTCGACGCCGCTGCTCGACCTGGACCTTGCCGAGTGGCGGTCGGTCATCGCGACCGACCTGGACGGACCGTTCCTCCTCCTGCAGGCCGCTGCGCGGCACATGGTGGCGGGCGGGCGCGGCGGCAGGATCGTGAACGTGACGAGCGTGCACGAGCACCAGCCTCGCGTGGGCTCGGCCGCCTACTGCGCCGCCAAGGGCGGGCTGGGCCTGCTCACGCAGGTCGCGGCGCTCGAGCTCGGTGAGCACGGCATCACCGTCAACGCCGTGGCGCCGGGTGAGATCGCCACCGCCATGACGGGTCAGGAGGACGAGGACCCGACGCGGACCAGCCGGCCGGGGGTCCCTCTCGGGCGGCCGGGGGACGCCCGAGAGGTGGCCGCGGTCATCACGTTCCTCTGCGGTCCGCCGGCCACCTACGTCACGGGGGCGTCGTGGGCCGTCGACGGCGGCATGCTCCGCATGGGCCCCATGGCCGGCTCGCACCTGACGAACGACGACTGGCGCCGACCGCAGACGTGACGGCCGCGCACTGCGCGTCCCGGAGCCGCCGGGCGGCGCGCCGTCGACGACACGCCGCCTGGCCTGCGCCAATGTCAACATTCGTCACGGGTGAAATACGCCTCCGTACCGTCGGAGCATGACAGCCACGCGCACACGGGAACGTCGTCGTCCGCCCCGCCTGCCCGCGGTGATGGCCGCGGCGGTCGCCCTCGCGGTCACCTGGACCGTGGCGCCGCCGGCCACCGCCGACGGCGAGGACCCCGTCGGAACCCTCGCGGCGCCGCCGACCTTCCGCGTCTACGGGACACGGGAAGGGCTGGTCGGCGGCACCACGGCGAACGGCCACGTGATCACCGACCGCGACCACTTCGCCGCGCTCCCCTCGCGCCGGGCGCTGTCCGCCCAGGGGTCGGGCACGTACACGGTGCGAGTCTGCGCCCCGAGCACCAGCCGCTGCGCCTACGCCCCCGTCTGGGACGTCGGCCCGTGGAACACGACCGACGACTACTGGAACGCCTCCCGCCAGAGCTGGACCGACCTGCCGCAGGGTCGCCCCCAGGCGCAGGCCGCCTACCAGGACGGCTATAACGGCGGCAAGGACCAGTTCGGGCGTACGGTCCTCAACCCGGCGGGCATCGACCTCGCCGACGGGACCTTCTGGGACGCCCTGCGACTCACCGACAACGCCTGGGTCGACGTGACCTACCTCTGGGCGGGCACCGGGCCGCGCGGCGTCGTCCGGACGGGCGGCGGCCCGCTGACCGTCCGCTCCGGTCCGGGCACCGGCTACGCGGCGGTGGGCCAGGCGGGCCAGTACTCGACGGTGGTGGTCGAGTGCACCGCCCGCGGCACGTGGATCGACGGGCACCTGGGCTCGACCAACCTCTGGAACCGGATCGGGCCCGGCCACTGGGTCTCCGACGCGTACCTCAGCACCGGCACCGGCAACCCCGTCGCGGCGCCCTGCTGACGCGCCGGTGCCACCCGCCTAGACTTTGACACGGATGTCAAGGTCGGGAGGAGCGGCATGAAGATCGGTGAGGTAGCCCGGCGAGCGGGAGTGACCCCGCGCCTGGTGCGCTACTACGAGCAGCAGGGCCTCCTGGAGGCTCCGCGCGAGAGCAACGGGTACCGCTCCTACGACGAGGAGCACGTCGAGCGGGTGCAGCGGGTGGCGAGCCTCATCCGCTCCGGGGTACCGACCCGCCTCATCAAGGTCCTCCTCGACGCCGAGGCCGCACCTCCCGGAGAGGCGTGCCCGCGTGCTGTGGCCGAGCTGCTCGCCACCGAGCTGGTCGGCCTCGACGACCGCATCGCGTGCCTCACCAAGAGCCGCGACACGATCCGCGACTACCTGGCCCGCACGGAGGTCCTGGTCGGTTCGGCCACCTGAGAACACAACGACGCCGGGGCCTCGCCTCCCGTTCGGGAGGCGAGGCCCCGGCGTCAGGAACCTCGGGTGGCGTCACTCGACGCCGAGCAGAACCTCCACAGCACGGCTGAAGAACGCGTCGACCGGGGCCTCCGCGTAACCGTCCGCGCCCTTGGCGCGTCCGAACGTGGCCGAGCGCACCTCGCCCGCCGTGAGCGGCTCCTGGCGGTCGAAGTAGGCCACGAGACGGTCGCACAGGTCGTCGACGTCGTCCTTGTCGTAGCCCTGCTGACCGGCCGCGGCGGGGGCGAACTTGTCGCCGTCCGGCCGGCCGAGGCGCCCGTACAGCGTGCGGGCGCGCTCCGCGAGCGCGTTCATCCATGCCTGCTGGCCGTGCGCCGCGACGTACTCGGCGCGCTGACGCTGGATGAACGCCGCCTCGAGCCGGTCGAGCGCCGCGTCGACCTCGTGGGTGTTGTATCCGCCTCGCACCAGGTCGAACGTGGAAGCCTGGATGTCGGCGCTCGTCAGGCGCTCGGCCGTACGACCCTCGTACGCCTGCCGGGCATGCTCGAAGAAGTCGTCGACCTCTTCCTTGTCATAGCCCGTGCGCACCTTCGAAACGGTGTTGAACATGCCGCTCACTCGTCGTCGTCCTCCTCGGCCGCCAGCTGCCCGCAGGCGCCGTCGATGTCGCTGCCTCGGGTGTCACGGATCGTGGTCGGGATGCCGTGCCCGCGCAATCGTGCCACAAACTCGTCCTCGACCGGTCGCTCGCTGGCGGTCCAGATCGAGCCCGGCGTCGGGTTCAGCGGGATCGGGTTCACGTGCACCCAGCCGCGGCCACGCGCGTTGAGCTTGGTGCCCAGCAGGTCGGCCCGCCAGGCGTGGTCGTTCATGTCCTTGATGAGTGCGTACTCGATGGACACCCGGCGACCCGTCACCTCGTAGTAGTGGCGCGCGGCGTCGAGCGCCTCGTCCACCGACCAGCGGGTGTTGATCGGCACCAGCTCGCTGCGCAGGTCGTCGTCCGGGGCGTGCAGGGACAGCGCGAGAGTCACCGGGATGCCCTCGTCGGCCAGCTTCCGCATGGCGGGGACCAGGCCCACCGTGGAGACGGTGATGTTGCGGGCGCTCATGCCCAGGCCCTCCGGCTGCGGTGCGACCAGCGTGCGCACCGTCTCCATGACGGCCTTGTAGTTGGCCAGCGGCTCGCCCATGCCCATGAACACCAGGTTGTTGAGCCGCGCCGGCCCGCCCGGGATCTCCCCCGCCGCGAGCGAGCGGAACGCGGCCCGGACCTGCTCGACGATCTCCGCGGTCGACAGGTTCCGCGTCAGGCCCAGCTGGCCGGTGGCGCAGAACGGGCACGCCATGCCGCAACCGGCCTGGCTGGACACGCAGAGCGTGGTGCGGTTGGGGTAGCGCATGAGCACCGACTCGACCTTGGCGTCGTCGAAGAGGTGCCAGAGGGTCTTGACGGTGGTGCCGCCGTCAGCCTCGAGGGTGCGCGTCGCGCGGATCAGCGGCGGGAACAGCGCCTCGGCGAGGGCCTCCCGGCTCGCGGCCGGCAGGTCCGTCATGAGCGCGGGGTCGCTCGTGAAGTGCGTGAAGTAGTGCGTGGCGAGCTGCTTGGCCCGGAACGGCTTCTCGCCCGCCTCCACCACGGACGCGACCCGCTCCTCCGGCGTGAGGTCGGCAAAGTGGCGCGGCGGCTTGCCGCGCCGGCGCGGCGCCATCTGGAGCGGGAGGGGCGCCGTCTGGTCGGACGGGCGCACCACGGGTTGGGTTGTCATTCAGGCCACCACCGAGAGCACGAGATAGACGAAGGGCGCGGTCAGCAGGAGAGAGTCCAGCCGGTCGAGGACACCACCGTGCCCGGGCAGGAGCGTGCCCATGTCCTTCAAGTCTAGGTCGCGCTTCAGCAGCGACTCGGCGAGATCGCCGATGGTGGCGGTCACAGCGCTCAGGACACCGAGCGCCACCCCCACCCAGGGGCTCTCATCGAGCCCGTACACGGCGCCGATGACACCAACCGCCGTGGCCAGCGCCACAGAGCCCCCCAGCCCCTCCCAGGTCTTCTTGGGACTCACCGTGGGGGCGAGCGGGTGCCGGCCGAAGAGCACACCGGCGATGTACCCGCCGGTGTCGCCCGCCACTGCCAGCATGACGAACAGCGCCACCCGGATCTCGCCGTCCGGCTGGGACAGCATCAGCACCACGAACCCAGCCATGAACGGCAGGTACGCCGCCGCGAACACCGCCGCGGCGGCGTCGCGCACCGCGCCCGTGCCCGAGCCGTCCAGCGCGCGCCACACCACGGACCCCGCGACCGTGAGCACGAAGGCCACGAGCAGGGCCTCCGGGCCGGCCTCGGGCCCCGAGAAGTACGCCGACACCTCCATGCCCGCCGCGCCGATCATCAGGGGCAGCATGGGGAGCCGCACGCCGCGACGGGCGAACGCCTGCCGGAGCTCCCACAGCGCCGCCCACAGGGCGATCACGACGAACCCCACGAAGGGCTCGGGGCGGAAGTACAGCGACGCCCCGACGATCCCGAGCAGGCCGAGGCCCACCGCGATCGCGGCAGGGAGGTTCCGGCCCGCGCGGGAGACGCGCGGCTCTACGGGTGTCGCGCCGGTGGCGGCATCCGGGTCTGGGGTCATGGTGTCTGCTGGCGCGCGGCTCGGCGTCGGACGATGGGCGACGGTGGCCATCAGACCTCGAGCAGCTCGCTCTCCTTGCCCGCGAGCAGCTGGTCGATCACGTCGACGTGGCTCTTGGTGAGCGACTCCAGCTCCTTCTCGGCGCGCGCCACCTCGTCCTCGCCCGCCTCGCCGTCCTTGACGATGCGGTCCAGCTCCTCCTTCGCCTTGCGACGGACGTTGCGCACGCTGACGCGCGCCTCCTCCGCCTTGGTCTTGGCGAGCTTGACGTAGTCGCGGCGGCGCTCCTCCGTGAGGGAGGGCAGCACCACGCGGATGGCCACGCCGTCGTTGCCCGGGTTCACGCCCAGGTCGGAGTCACGCAGGGCCTTCTCGATGCCCGACATCGAACCCTTGTCGAACGGCACGATGAGCACCGTGCGGGCGTCGGGGATGTTGAAGGACGCCAGCTGCTGCAGCGGCGTGGGCGCACCGTAGTAGTCGACCGTGAGCTTGCTGAACATCCCGGCGTTCGCGCGCCCGGTACGGATGCCCGCGAAGTCCTCCTTGGCGACCTCGATCGCCCTGTCCATCTTCTCCTCGGCTTCGAGAAGGGTCTCGTCGATCACCGGTGCTCCTGTCCTAGTACGTGTCGTGCGGGGGTCACAATACGGAAGTCTGCCAGGCGGACGGTCAGACGGCGGTGAGCAGCGTGCCGATCCGCTCGCCGAGCAGCGCGCGCGTGACGTTGCCCTGCTCCTCCAGGCCGAACACGCGCATCGCCACGTCGTTGTCGCGGCACAGCGCCATCGCCGTGTCGTCCATGACGCCGAGACGTCCGACGAGGGCGTCCGTGTACGTCAGGTGGTCGAGCTTGCGCGCCGACGGGTCCTTGCGCGGGTCAGCCGTGTACACGCCGTCCACGCCGTTCTTGCCCATGAGGACCTCCTGGCAGTGCACCTCGAGCGCGCGCTGCACGGAGACGGTGTCCGTGGAGAAGTACGGCATGCCCGCGCCGGCGCCGAAGATGACGACGCGGCCCTTCTCCAGGTGCCGGATGGCGCGCAGCGGGATGTAGGGCTCGGCGACCTGACCCATCGTGATGGCGGTCTGCACCCGCGTCTTCACGCCGGCCTGCTCCAGGAAGTCCTGGAGCGCCAGGCAGTTCATCACCGTGCCCAGCATGCCCATGTAGTCGGCGCGTGCGCGGTCCATGCCGGCCTGCGACAGCTCGGCGCCGCGGAAGAAGTTGCCACCGCCCACGACGATCGCGACCTGGACGCCCTCGCGGACCGCCGCGGCGATCTCCTTGGCCACGCGCCGGACCACGTCGGCGTCGAGGCCCACGCTCCCGCCACCGAAGGTCTCGCCCGACAGCTTCAGGAGCACCCGGCGCGCCGGCCGCCCCAGGTCGTCCACCGCGTGCGTCCCGTGCGTCGCTACCTCGTCGCTCACTGCTGCGTCACCCTTCGTCCCGTCGTCCACACCATCCGGCCAGGGCTCACGTTCTTCCCCGGCATCTTGCCCGACGGACGGCCCTCCCGCCCGGGCGGGCCGTCACCTCCCGCGCCGGCCACCAGGGTGGACGACGCCGGAGCTCACCTTCCGTACGTGGGGCGCGCTCCGGCGTCGGGCGGCCGGGGCGGTCGAGGCCGCGCGTACGCATCACTCAGGTTGTCACCTGTGTCGATACGCGGTGGCCCGGCACGCCCGGTCGCGCGTGGCGGGCCCCCCGGGGGGGGGGCCGGGGGGGGGGGGGGGGGGGCCCCGCCCGGGGGGGGGGGGGGGGCCGGGGCCACCGGGGTTGCGTCAGGAACCGACGCGGAAGCGGACGAACGCGGACAGCGTGCCGTTGACGCTCTCGACGTGCTTGGCCACCGTGGTCTTCGGGTCCTTGGCGAGGGGCTGCTCCAGGAGGACGACCTCCTTGAAGAAGCCACCCAGGCGGCCCTCGATGATCTTCGGCAGCGCGGCCTCCGGCTTGCCCTCGTTGCGCGAGGTCTCCTCGGCGATCTCGCGCTCCTTGGCGACGACGTCCGCGGGGACCTCGTCGCGCGTGAGGTACTTCGGGGCCATAGCGGCGACGTGCTGCGCGACGTCCTTGGCCACGGCCTCGCCGGCCTCGTCGGTCACGACGAGCACACCGATGGTCGGCGGCAGGTCCTTGGCCGTCTTGTGCAGGTACGTCGTGACCTTCGGGCCCTCGACGCGAGCCACGCGGCGGAGCACGATCTTCTCGCCCATGGTCGCGCCCTGGGCGGCGATCAGGTCGGCGACGGTCCCGTCAGCGGTCGGCGCGGCGAGCGCGGACTCGGTGTCGGTCGCGCCGGCAGCGGCGACAGCCTTGAGGACCGAGTCGGCGAGCGCGATGAACTTCTCGTTCTTCGCGACGAAGTCGGTCTCCGAGTTGAGCTCGATCATCGTGGCGGCCTGGCCGGACGCGGCCTCGGTCACCTCGACGGCCACGAGGCCCTCGGAGGTGGTGTTGCCCTCGCGCTTGGCGGCGCGGGCGAGACCCTTGGTACGGATGATCGCGACGGCCTTCTCGGCGTCGCCGTCGGCCTCGTCCAGGGCCTTCTTGACGTCGAGCATGCCGGCGCCGGTGCGCTCGCGCAGGGCCTTGATGTCAGCGGCGGTGTAGTTCGCCATGGTGGTGGTCCTCCGTGCTGGTTGCTTGGTACGTGGGAGCGGTGCGCGCGGGCCGGGTCACCCCGGAAGGTGCACCCGGCCCGCGCGTTCCGTCACTCGGACTCGGGCGCAGCGGTCTTCTCGGCCGGGGCCTCGGCGGCCTCGGTCTCGACGACCTCGGCGGCGGGGGCCTCGACGGCGGCGGCCTCGACGGCCTCCGTGGCCTCGGCGGGGGCCTCGGTAGCGACCTCGGCGGCCGGGGCCTCCGTGGCGGCGGCCTCGGCCGGAGCCTCGGTCGTGTCACCGGCGAGGAGCTCGCGCTCCCACTCGGCCAGCGGCTCCGCCGCGGGAGCGGCCTCGGCGCCCGTCGCCTTGCCGGAGTGGCGCTGCATCAGGCCCTCGGCGGCGGCGTCGGCGATCACGCGGGTGAGCAGCGTGACGGAGCGGATCGCGTCGTCGTTGCCCGGGATCGCGTAGTCGACCATGTCGGGGTCACAGTTGGTGTCGAGGATCGCCACCACCGGGATGTTCAACTTGCGCGCCTCGTCGACAGCCAGGTGCTCCTTGTTCGTGTCGACGATCCACACGGCCGAGGGAACCTTGGCCATGTCGCGGATGCCACCGAGGGTGCGCGCGAGCTTGTCCTTCTCGCGGCGCAGCACCAGGAGCTCCTTCTTCGTGAGGCCGGAGGCGGCCACGTCGTCGAAGTCGATCTCCTCGAGCTCCTTGAGGCGCTGGAGACGCTTGTGCACGGTGGTGAAGTTGGTGAGCATGCCGCCGAGCCAGCGGTGGTTCACGTACGGCATGCCGACGCGGGCGGCCTGCTCGGCCACCGGCTCCTGCGCCTGCTTCTTGGTGCCGACGAAGAGGATGCTGCCGCCGTGGGCGACGGTCTCCTTGACGAACTCGTAGGCGCTGTCGATGTAGGACAGCGACTGCTGGAGGTCGACGATGTAGATGCCGTTGCGCTCCGTGAAGATGAACCGCTTCATCTTCGGGTTCCAACGACGGGTCTGGTGTCCGAAGTGGACACCGCTCTCGAGGAGCTGACGCATGGTCACGACGGCCATGGCACTTCCTTCCGGCGCGGTCCGGGATCCTCCCAGGGCCCGCGCACAGTCAGGCGACGCGGGCCGGGGCCCGGTTCGCGATCTCGGTTGACGGCACCCGGACGGGTGCCCCTGGCGTCACCCCGTGCCTGGCACCGGAGACCCGAGGGCCGCCGGACCGCTGCCGGAGCGGGAGTACGTGACGCGCGACGTCGGCCGGGCACGCGAGTCCCCCGGGAATCGAGGGAGAGAGCGCACGCCGGTCGCGGGTTGAAGTCTACCCGAACCGGGTAGGACCGGCGGACCGCCCGCGGTGTGACCTCAGCGGTGGTGCAGCACGTGGCCCGTGACGGTCACCCCGAGGCTCAGGACGCCGGCGACGAGCATGCCCAGGCCGATGCCCGCGTCCCCCCCGACCGCCAGGAGCAGCGCCCCCACGGCCGCACCGACGAGGATCAGCGCCACCGCGAGCAGCCTCCGGGGCCAGCCGGCGCCCGTACCGCCGGCGAGGCGCGAGTCGGCCGCGAGGCCCGTGAGGGTGGAGGTCACCACGACGGTGGTGACGTCCTTGACCGCCAGGCGGCGCGCAGCCGCGGCCTGCACGCCCATGGCCAGCGCCAGCACACCGGTGACGACGAACGCCCACGCCGTGCCCTCGACAGGCGTGCTGATCAAGGCGCCCACGCCCAGGCCGGTCGCGAGCAGCCCGGTGACGCCGAACGCGACGGTCGAGGCCCGCACCCAGTCCGCCGGACCGCTGTTCACGAGCCGGCCGCCCAGGATCGCCCCCAGGAAGAAGCCGCCGAGGGCGAGGGCGGGGCCGAGGACCGGCAGGTCGTCGCCCCCGGCGAGCGCCATGCCGAGGATCACGACGTTGCCGGTCATGTTGGCGGTGAACACCCGGTCGAGGCCCAGGTAGCCGACGGCGTCCACGATCCCCGTGGTGAACGTGAGGACGAGCATCAGGACGAGCTGGGTCGTCGCGGGGGCAGGGCGTCGTGCGGAGGTCACCGCGACATGATGTCATCCGCGATGGCCCGGCCCCGCCGCCTCGCCCGGGGGCGGCCCTGCTGCGCCGACGACGACGTGCCCTCCAGAGGCCGACCACAGGGAACGTTCCGCGGCACTCCTGCACAGCGGGTAGGCCGCCGTCCGGTGGCGGGCGGCCCGGTGGAGCACCGTGGTCGGCATGACTCGCACCTCGCGCCGCCCGGCGGCGACCCTCTCCGTCGTCCTGGTCGCGGCTCTCCTGACGCCGCTCCCCGCGGTGGCGCGCACCGAGCGGGCGGCGGCGCCGCCCGGGACGACGACGGGCCCGGCGGCCGTGCTCGCGGCGGCGCCCAGGCCCGGCACCGGCTATGTGGCCCCTGTTTCCGGGGTGGACCCGCCGGAGGGCGTGGTGCGCGGGTTCGACCCGCCGGAGGAGGAGTGGGGCGCCGGGCACCGCGGGGTGGACCTGCTGTCGGCGACCGGCGCGCCGGTCGTCTCACCAGGGCCGGGAACCGTCACCTTCGCCGGTCAGGTCGCCGGTCGCGGCGTGCTCGTGGTGACGCACCCGGACGGGCTCCGCTCCAGCCTGGAACCGGTGGTCCCGGCCGTGGCGGTCGGTGACGCGGTGGTCGCCGGGACGCCCGTCGGCGTCGTCGAGGGCGGGGGGATCGTCGGCGGGCCGGGAGCGAGCCACTGCGCGCCGGAGGCCTGCGTGCACTGGGGCGTGCGACGCGGCGAGCGCTACCTCGACCCGCTGGCGCTCCTCGACCGCCCGGTGATCGTGCTGCTGCCGACCGGCTGACGAGGTCAGGCGCGCGGGAACGCCTGGGCGTAGACGCGCTGGAGGCGGTCCGCGTCCACGTGGGTGTACCGCTGGGTCGTCGCGAGGTTGGCGTGCCCCAGCACCTCCTGGACCGCCCGCAGGTCAGAGCCGCCCTGCAGCAGGTGCGTCGCCGCCGAGTGGCGCAGCGCGTGGGGGGCCACGTCCTCGACGCCCGCCAGCGCGGCCAGGCGGTGCACGGCGTCGCGCACCTGCCGTTGCCCCCAGCGCCCGCCGCGCTCGCCGATCAGCAGCGCCTGCCCGCTCACCCCGGAGACCAGCGCCGGCCTGCCGACCCGCAGCCACGCGTCGACGGCTCGCGCCGCCGGGAGCCCGAACGGGACCACCCGCTCCTTGCCGCCCTTGCCCAGCACCCGGACAAGACGCTCGCGGGGGTCCACGTCACCCACGTCCACCGAGACCAGCTCCCCCACGCGGATACCCGCCCCGTACAGCAGCTCCGCGGCGGCCCAGGCGCGCAGCGCCGAGGGCCGGGACACCTCGTCGGCCTCGGCGGCGGACTCCCGCGCGGTGTCGAGGAGCCGTGCGGCCTCGTCCACCGCGAGGACGGTCGGCAGGGTGCGCGGCACCTTGGGGCTGGCGAGCCGTGCCGACGGGTCGGTGGCCACCAGGCCGGTCCGGTGCGCCCAGCGGAGGAACGCTCTCGCGGACGCCCCGCGCCGGGCGAGCGTCGCACGGGCGAGACCACGTTCGGACTGGGCGCCGAGCCAGCCGCGCAGGACGGCGAGGTCGACGCCGTCCAGCCGCCCGCAGCCGTGACGGACCCCGTACCGCAGGAGGTCCGTCACGTCCGCCACGTAGGCGCGCCGCGTGTGTGCCGAGTGCCCGCGCTGCGTGTCCAGGTGCACGGCGAAGCGGCTCACCGCGTCGGCGAGCTCCGCCGGGAGACGCGGCACGTCGGGCTCGGAATGGTCCACATCCGCCAGTTTGCCCCGTGATCCCGTTGTGCCCGGTCAGCGGGGCCCGGCGTGTCCCTCACCTCAGGCGCGCCGCAGCCGCCACCTGCCGTCCTGGTTCTCGGCCAGCCCCCGGAGCTCCAGGATGCCGAGCGCCCCGAGCGTCTCCGTGACCGACCTGCCGGCGACCCTCGCCACCGTCTCCGCGGCGGCGGGCCCGCGCACCGGCAGGGCGTCGAGGACGGCGCGTCCGACGGGATCCAGGCCGTCCCCGGGCCGGGACTCGGCCAGCCGCTCGGGGGCGGCGTCCGCCCCGGAGTCGCCCGCCAGCTCAGCGACCTCCGCGGCATCGGTGACGCACACCGCGGCCCCCTGTCGCAGCAGCTCGTGACACCCCGCAGACGCCATGGAGGTCACCGGACCCGGCACCGCACCGAGGGGCCGGAAGAGTCCCACGGCATGGTTGGCGGTGGACAGGGCACCCGACCGGACGGAGGCCTCGACCACGATCGTCGCCCGCGTCGCTCCTGCGATCAGGCGGTTCCGCTTCAGGAACCGCTGCTTGCCCGGCACCGAGCCGGGCGGCACCTCGCTCACGACCGCTCCGTCCTCGGCCGCCCGGCGCAGCAGGCCGGAGTTGCCCGCCGGGTAGAGCCTGTCGACGCCGCCCGCGAGGAACGCCACGGTGGCACCGCCGGCCGCGAGCGCCCCGCGGTGCACGGCCGCGTCCACGCCGTAGGCGCCGCCCGACACCACCGTGAAGCCCTTGTGGGCCAGCCCGGCCGCGAGCCGCTCGCCCACGTGGAGGCCGTAGTCGGTACAGGCGCGGGACCCCACCACGGACACCGAGCGGGCGACGAGCGCACCCAGGTCGCCACGCCCCCTGACCCACAGCGCCAGCGGTGCGCTGACGCCGAGGTCCTCCAGGCCGGCCGGCCACCGCGGGTCCGCCGGCACGAGGAGCGTGCCGCCGTAGCGCGCGAGCACCTTCAGGTCGCCCTCCGGGTCGAGCCCCGCCAGGCGCCCGGACCAGCGGCGCACGCCGGCGAGGAGCCGGCCGACGGCGTCCCGGGCGGCCACCGGAGCACCGGCGGGCACGTCAGCCGGCCGGGGCAGGATCCGGCCGGGCAGGTCGGCCGCGGGCACGGCCGGACCGCCCGGACCTCTCGTCGTGGCGAACACCCGCCGGAGCACCGACTCGGCCTGTGCCGGTGCACGGACCGCCTCGACCACCCACGCCAGCGCGTCGACTGCCCCCAGCTGCTGGACCAGGGCCACTGCCGCCTCGTCCCCCGGCTCGGCGAGCCGGCTCCAGGCGGCGCTCGCGAGCATCGGGTCCGCCGCGTCGAACCTGAGGCTCGCGGTGCTCAGCGCGCCCTCCCGGGATCCGGCCGGGCCGGAGCCCGCCCGGGCACCTGCCGGGCCTCCGCCCGGCCGCGTACCGCCGGCCGGGCCGGTCGAGACCGGTCCGCGGCGGGGTCCGCCCCCTCCGGTTCCGGCGTCCGGCGGCACGTCGTCGAACAAGGTCTCAGCCATGGTGCTCCCTCGTCCGCAGGCCGACAGCGCGCCCGACGTGCTCCGCGTTCGGCGCGTCCTGGCCGGCAAGATCGGCGAGCGTCCAGGCGACGCGCAGCACCCGGTCGGCCCCGCGGAGACTGAGCGTGCCCTTCTCGAGCGCGTCGTCGATCACGCCGAGGACGTCGCCCCGGGGCCCGAGCAGGTCACGCAGCCAGCCTCCCGGGACCTCCACGTTGGCGACCCAGGGCGTCCCGGCGAGCCGCGCGCGTGCGGCCTCGCGCGCGGCGACCACACGCTCCGCCACCACGGCAGACGATTCCCCTGGACCTGCCGCCCGCGCCTCCCGGGTGACGGGGTGGACCGTGAGCTGGAGGTCCACCCGGTCGAGCAGCGGCCCGGACAGGCGGGAGAAGTACCGGCGCCGGGCGTTGGCGCTGCACGTGCAGCCCAGCCCCTTGCCGGACCCGTGCCCGCACGGGCACGGGTTGGCGGTGAGCACCATCTGGAAGCGCGCAGGGTACCGGGCCGCGCCCCCCGACCGGTGGATGACCAGCTCGCCGTGCTCGAGCGGCTGGCGCAGGGTGTCGAGGACCCTCGCGTTGAACTCCGGCGCCTCGTCGAGCATGAGCACGCCCCGGTGCGCGCGGGACGCCGCACCCGGACGCGGCACACCGGTCCCGCCGCCCACGACGGCGGGTGACGTCGCGGTGTGGTGCGGGTCTTCGTACGGCGGGCGCCGGATCAGTCCCTGCCCGGGGTCGAACGTGCCGGCGATCGAGTGCACGGCCGTCACCTCGACTGCCTCCCTGTCGGTCAGGTCCGGCAGGATCCCGGGGAGCCGGGCGCCGAGCATCGTCTTGCCCGCGCCCGGTGGCCCGACGAGCAGGAGGTGGTGCCCGCCTGCGGCCGCGATCTCCAGCGCGGACCGGGCCTGCTCCTGGCCGAGCACGTCAGCAAGGTCGCCCGCCCCGCGTGGGGCCCGCGGGGGCCGCAGGCGCAGCACGGGCTCCACGTCTCGCACCAGGTCGGCGGGGCCTCCGTGGAGGGCGACGACCTCCCCCAGGCTCGCCGCCCCCGCCACCCGGGCCCCGGGGACGAGGCGGGCCTCGTCGACGTCACCCGCTGCGACCACGACGTCCCGGTAGCCCGCGGCGACGGCCGCCGCCACGGCGGGCAGCACCCCGCGCACGGGCTGGAGACGGCCGTCGAGGCCCAGCTCACCGAGGTGGACGGTCCGGTCCAGGCCGCTCGCCGGGATCATCCCCGCCCCCGCGAGGATCGCCACCGCGACGGCGAGGTCGTAGCCGCTGCCCTGCTTGCGCAGAGAGGCCGGCGACAGGTTCACGGTGATCTTCTTGACCGGCCAGGGCAGGCCCGTCGAGGTGACGGCAGCCTTGACCCTGTCGCGCGACTCGCTCAGGGCGGCGTCGGGGAGCCCGACCAGAGTGAAGCCGGGCACCGACGCCGCCAGGTGCGCCTGGACCTCGACCACGTGACCGGCGAGCCCCACCAGCGAGACCGCGAGCGTCGTGGCGACACCCACTCAGACCACCCCCTCGAGGTGTTCCACGGCTGCCGCACCCGCCCGGGGCAGCGTCACCGCCACCACGTCGATCCGGACCCCGGCGAAGTGCGCCGGGAGGTCGGCCCCGTCGGCACAGCGCAGCCGGTGGTGGCTCAGGTACTGGCCTGCCAGCACCCTCAGGCGCGCCAGCTTGCGGGCGGTCACCCCCTCGGCCGGATGACCGAACCCCGTGCCCGAGCGCGTCTTGACCTCGACCACGACCAGCAGGTCACCGTCGATCGCGACGAGATCGAGCTCGCCGCCCTTTCCCCGCCAGTTGCGGTCGAGCACCCGCCAGCCGCGTGCGGCCACATGCCTGGCCGCCACCGACTCGCCGTACTTCCCGACGCCGTCCTTTGCGCGCATCGCTCACCTCCGTGACCACCTTTGGTCACGCGAGAGGTGCGCCGAGGCCGCGCGGGGCCGGGCTGTGCACAGACCGGGCCGCAGGCCCGTTGTGGTCGGGGTCGGGCAGGCCCGGCCCGGTCAGGACGGCAGATCCGACCCGCCCACGGGTTCCGCGGCCGGCGACCGCAGGGCACGGGGGACGTCAGAGCGCGAGCTCGGCCTTGGCCAGCTCCTCGACGTTGACGTCCTTGAACGTCACGACCCGCACCGACTTCACGAACCGGGCCGACCGGTACACGTCCCACACCCAGGCGTCGCCGAGCCGCAGCTCGAAGTACACCTCGCCCGCCGCGGACCGCACCTGCAGGTCCACCTGGTTGGCGAGGTAGAAGCGACGCTCGGTCTCCACCACGTACGAGAACAGGCCCACCACGTCGCGGTACTCGCGATAGAGCGCGAGCTCCATCTCGGTCTCGTAGTTCTCCAGGTCTTCGGCGCTCACGTCGCCATCATCCCATCGGCACGCAAACCGTCGTCCTCGAAGGGCTCGGCCGGCAGGAGGTCCAGGTCGACGACGCCCGTCAGCGCGGGCATCGCGCCGACGCCCACCCCCGGCAGGTTCCACGAGCGGCGGTGCAGGGGCGTGGGGCCGTGCTCCCGGAGCGCCTCGAGGTGGGCCGGAGCGCTGTAGCCCTTGTTCTGGTCCCACGCGAAGGCGGGATGCTGCGCCGCGAGGCGGGTGAGGATGCCGTCGCGCTCCACCTTCGCGAGCACGCTCGCCGCCGCCACCGAGGCGCACCGCAGGTCCGCCTTGACGAGGGTGGTGACCCGGGGGTCGGGCCACGGGCCCATCGCGGTGGGCACGTGGTCGGCCACGTCGAGGCCCGGCTCGCCCGGCGAGCCGTCCAGCGACGCCGCCTCGAAGAGGTCGGCGACCGGGGTGGTGAGCCAGTCGTGCGAACCGTCGAGGACGACCACGTCGACCGGTCCGGCGAGCTCGCGCACCTGAGCCAGGGCCCGGCGCCCCGCGAGACGCAGGGCGCCGATGATGCCGTGCTCGTCGATCTCCGCCGCCTCGGCGTGACCCACCGCGTAGGCGACCGCCCAGCGCCGGAGGGCGGGGACGAGCTGCTCCCGTGCGGCCGCGGTGAGGAGCTTGGAGTCGGTGAGGCCCTTGGGCGCGGTGCGCGTTCCCGCGTCGACCACCACGACGCCCACGCTGACGGGGCCGGCCAGCGCGCCACGACCGACCTCGTCCATGCCCGCCACGAGGCGGGCTCCGGACGCGAGGAACGACCGCTCCTGGCGGAGCGTCGGCGCCTTCCGGGTGGCGGCGGAGGCACGTGGCGCGGCGGTGCCCGCCCCGGCGGCTCCCGCACCGCGGGACCGCGTCCGCGGAGCCGTCTCAGGAACGACCTGCGTCACAGCGCCGCGTCCTCCCTGCGGGCCATCGCGGTCGCGGCGGCTCCCGCGTCGGGCACGTCCACGAACACGTCCTCAGGGTTGTTGTGCCAGGTGGCCCGCTCGAACGGCCACACCGTGGCGAAGGCGACGCCGACGACGTTCTCCACGGGGACGAACCCGCCGCCCTCCTTGCCGCCGTTGTACCGGGAGTCCTTCGAGTTCTGGCGGTTGTCGCCCATCACCCAGAGCATCCCGTCGGGCACCGTCTGGTCGAACGGGTCCTGGCTCGGGCTGGAGCCCGGCGCGATGTACTCGGTCTCGTCGATCGGCACGTCGTTGATGCTGACCCGGCCCTCGGCGTCGCAGCAGACCACATGGTCGCCGGGCAGGCCGACGACGCGCTTGATCAGGTGCTCACCCGTGTCCTGCGGCAGCAGGCCCACGAACGTCAGGCCGTCGGTGATCGCGTTCCCGACCGGGCCACGGTCGGGCGCGACATAGGGCGGCAGCCAGCCGCCCGGGTCCTTGAAGACCACGATGTCCCCGTGCCGCAGCTCGAACGGCCCCGGCGTCAGCCGCGACACCATCACGCGGTCGCCCTCGACCAGCGTCTGCTCCATCGACGCGCTCGGGATGAAGAACGCCTGCACGAGGAACGACTTGATCAGCCACGACAGCACCAGCGCGCTGACGATGATGATCGCCGCCTCCCGCAGCATCGCCAGGGTGCCCGAGCGCGGCTCACGCTCACGACGGCGGTCGCCGCTCCGGGCGGCGGGCTGCTCCGAGGGCACGGCATCCCAAGGATCTACGTCGGTCAAGGGGGTCCCATCGGTCTGAGCGGAGTTCGCCGTACGGTCGGAGTTCGTCACGCACCCACTCTTCCACCTCGGTGGGTACGCAGCGAAATGACCCTACGTCACGGCACGGGATCCTCCCGACGTGCCGCGGTCGCCGTGGCACCCGCGTCGGGGACCTCCGCGAACACGTCCTCGGGGTTGGTATGCCACGTCGCCCGCCCGAACGGCCAGACCGTCGCGAAGGCGACGCCGACAACGTTCTCCACCGGCACGAACGCACCGCCCTCGGTGCCCCCGTTGTACCGCGAGTCCTTCGAGCCCTGCCGGTTGTCGCCCATCACCCAGAGCATCCCGTCGGGAACGGTCTCGTCGAACGGGTCCTGGCTCGGCCGAGAGCCCGGCGCGATGTACCCCGCCTCCTCGACCGGCACCCCGTTGATGCTCAGGCGCCCCGCGGCGTCGCAGCAGACCACGTGGTCACCCGGCAGGCCGACGACGCGCTTGATCAGGTGGTCGCCGGAGTCCTGCGGGAGCAGGCCCACGAAGGTCAGGCCTGTGACGACCGCGTCGCCCACCGGCCCGTGGTCGGCCGGGAGGGGCGGCGGCAACCAGCCACCGGGGTCGGTGAACACCACGATGTCGCCGTGCCGCAGCTCGAACGCGCCGGGGGTCAGCTTCGACACCATGACCCGGTCCCCCTCGACCAGGGTCTGCTCCATCGACGGGCTCGGGATGAAGAAGGGCTGCACCAGGAACGACTTGATCAGCCACGACAGCACCAGCGCGCTCACGACGATGACCGCCACCTCCCGCAGCGTCGCCAGCGGCCCGGTGCGTCGCTGCCGCTCAGGGCGGCGGTCGGTATGCGTCACGCGGACACTCTTCCACCCCGGCGCGGTCCGGAGCACGAGGGTCTCGGGGTGGAACGGGTGAGGGTCCGGAAAAGGGAGCAGGGACGACGACGCCCGGCCGCCCCCCGAAGGGACGACCGGGCGTCGTCAGGTACCGCTGTGTGCGACCGGAGGTCAGCGCACGTCGCGCTTCTCCTTGATCTTCGCCTTCTTGCCGCGCAGCGCGCGCAGGTAGTACAGCTTGGCGCGACGGACGTCACCGCGGGTGACGACCTCGATCGAGTCGATCGTGGGGGCGTGCACCGGGAAGGTGCGCTCCACGCCGACGCCGAAGCTGACCTTGCGGACCGTGAAGGTCTCGCCGATGCCGCCGCCGTGGATGCGGATGACGACGCCCTGGAACGCCTGGATGCGGGAGCGGTTGCCCTCGACGACCTTGACGTTGACCTTCAGGGTGTCGCCCGCACGGAACTGCGGGATGTCGCTGCGCAGCGAGGCTGCGTCGACGATGTCGAGCGTCTGCATGGGTTCTCTCCGGGCCTGCCACAGGTCAGGCACGAGTCTCGTGGGCCGTCTCACGGGGAGCGGTCCCGGTGCTGTCAGATGAGGTGCGGTGCGGCGTGTGCGCGATCGGGGCGGTCCTGACCTGCAGGTGCCGCCCGGTCGTCCCCTGTGGCAGAGACCTGACCGGCGACGCACCGACGCACCATTCTGCCACAGCGCAGGCGCCAGGCCTGCGCGGGCGCCTTGTGACGTGCACCCGGACGCGCGCGGCCGCCGCCGTGATGCCGCCGGACCGGCGGTGAGCACCTCAGTGCCGCACCAGCCGCCCGTCCTCCACGACCCAGCCCAGCTCCCGCAGCTGCGCCACGTCGTGCTTGTCGAGCGTCGCGACGTCGAGCGCCGCGATCATGTCGGGACGCCGCGCCGCCGTGCGCTCCAGCGCGCGGTCCCGCCGCCAGCGCTCGATCCGGGCATGGTGCCCGGACAGCAGCACCTCGGGGATCTCGAGGCCCGCCCACGCCGGCGGCTTGGTGTAGACGGGATACTCCAGCAGCCCGGCCGCGCCGTGCGACTCCTCGACCAGCGACGCCGGGTTCCCCACCATCCCAGGGATCAGCCGGGCCACCGCCTCGATCATCACGAGCGCCGCGACCTCGCCGCCGTTCAGCACGTAGTCGCCGATCGACAGCTCGCTCACGGCGATGCCAGCCGCCCGGTAGTGCTCCGGGACCCGGGCGTCGATGCCCTCGTACCGCCCGCACGCCACGACCAGGTGCTCCTCCGTGGCCAACGCCTCGGCGTGCCGCTGCGTGAACACCTCGCCCGACGGCGTCGGGATGATCAGGTGCGCCCCGCGCCCGCCGCCCGGGGCAGCCGAGGCGTCGTCGGGCACCGCGGGCAGGATGCTGTCCAGCGCCGTGCCCCAGACGTCGGGACGCATCACCATGCCGGCGCCGCCTCCGAAGGGCGTGTCGTCGACGGTCCGGTGGCGGTCCGCGGTCCAGTCGCGCAGGTCGTGCACCCGCAGGTCCAGCAGCCCGGACTGGCGGGCCTTGCCCACCAGGGACAGGTCGAGCGCCGCGAGATAACCGGGAAAGATGGAGACGACGTCGACGCGCACGTCAGGCCTCGTCCGGCTCGCCGTCGGCGGCGCGCCCCGGCCCGCCGGTCGCCGGCGGCCCGCCGTCCGACGGCGCCGGCCGCGGCGAGGGGTCCGGTTCCGGACGGTCGATGATCGCGTTCTCCGCGTCCCGGGCCAGCAGGCCGCCCGGAGGGTCGAGCACGACGCGACCACCGGCGACGTCGACCACCGGCACGATCGAACGGACGAACGGGACGAGCGTGCGCTCGCCCCCGGTCTCCTTGACGAGCAGCGCGTCGTGCGCAGGCAGGTGCTCGAGCGCGACGACGGTGCCCACCACCGTCCCGTCGGTCAGCTCGGCGCGCAGCCCCGCGAGCTCGTGCGGGTACCAGGCGTCCTCCTCGTCGGAAGCGTCCGCCTCGACGACGAGCTCCACGCCCCGCAACGCCTCGGCGGCGTCGCGGCCCGAGACCTCGGCGAAGGTGACGAGCCAGCGGCCCTGGTGCACGCGCGTCCGGGTGACCGTGAGCGGCCCGGCGCTCGCCGGCTCGGTCGCCAGGACCTCCCCCACCGCCAGACGGGTCTCAGGGTCGTCGGTGCGCAGGTCCAGGCCGACCTCGCCCTTGAGGCCGTGCGGGCGGCCCACGCGGGCCACGGTGAGCTGCATGTCACTCCTCGGTCAGCGAGCGAGGCCCGGTCCGTCGCGGACCGGGCCTCGCCTCAGTGTGTGTCTCGCCCCGGCTCAGCGCCGGTCGACGTCCACGACGTCGATCCGCACCGGGCCGTCCGTCGCCAGCGCACCGACTACGGTGCGCAGGGCACGCGCCGTCCGACCCCCGCGGCCGATGACTCGGCCCAGGTCGTCGGGGTGCACGCGGACCTCGAGCAGATCGCCCCGGCGCAGCGTCTTGCCGGACACCCGGACGTCGTCCGGGTTGTCGACGATGCCGCGCACCAGGTGCTCGAGGGCGTCCGCGAGCATCAGGCCTCGTCGCCCTCGGCGGCCGGCTCCTCGGCGGGAGCAGCGGCAGCCTTCTCAGCAGCCTTGGCCTTGGCCTTCTCGGCCTCGAGCGCGACGGCCTCGACGGCGGACGCCGTGTCGGCCTTCTCGCCCTTGACGCGCAGGGTGCCCTCGGCGCCCGGCAGGCCCTTGAACTTCTGCCAGTCACCGGTGATCTTGAGGAGGTTCAGCACCTGCTCGGTCGGCTGCGCGCCGACCCCGAGCCAGTACTGCGCGCGCTCCGAGGTGATCTCGATGAACGACGGCTCCTCGGTGGGGTGGTACTTGCCGATCTCCTCGATCACGCGACCGTCGCGCTTGGTGCGCGAGTCGGCGACGACGATGCGGTAGTACGGCGCACGGATCTTGCCGAGGCGCTTGAGACGAATCTTGGTGGCCACTTGGGTGGTCTCTCCTGGTTCTTGGTTTGGCGACCCGCACACCGCGCCCGTGGGGTTGGACCGGTGGATGGGGTCAGGACACGGCGGACGCAGGAGAGAGGGGCCTGGGCACGCCGAGTACCCGGCTATTGTGCCAGACGCCCCGACGCCCCACCAACCGCGCTCTCCGGAGCCGCCGGGCCTCTCGTACCGGGCTCCGGACTACTTCAGGTCGTAGACCTCGCCGCGCAGCACGACCGCGCTCGGGTGGCGCAGCACGGCGATGTCCTCGCGCGGGTCGGCCGGGTAGACCACGAAGTCGGCCGACGAGCCCTCGACCACCGCCCCGAACCCGAGATAGTCCCGCGCCCGCCACGACGCCATCGCGACGACGTCGGCGGCGGGGATCCCGGCCGCGACGAGCTCGGCGCACTCGTCGGCGATGCGGCCGTGCGCGATGGTGCCGCCTGCGTCCGTGCCGACCAGCAGCGGCACCCCGGCGTCGAACAGGTTCCGCACGTGCTCGTACCGCCGCGCGTGCGTGCGTCGCATCCGCGCCGCGTAGAGGGGGTACTTGCCGTCCGCCTGCGCGGCGATCGCCTCGAACTGGTCCACCTGGAGCAGGGTGGGGGTCACCGGGACGCCCGCCGCGGCGGCCTGGGCCATGTGCTCGGGGGTCATGCCGGTGCCGTGCTCGATGCAGTCGACGCCCGCAGCGAGCAGAGCGGGGATCGTCTCCTCGGCGAACGCGTGGACGGTGACCCGGGCGGCCTCGGCGTGCGCCACGGCGACCGCCTCGGCCAGCACGTCGTCCGGCCACAGCGGCCGGAGGTCGCCGTCGGCCCCGAGGGACCGGTCGATCCAGTCGCCCACGAGCTTGACCCAGCCGTCGCCGCGGCGCGCCTGCTCGCGCACCGCCGCGGGTAGCTGCGACGGGTCCTCGAGCTCGAGGCCGTAGTTCCGCAGGTACCGCTTGGGCAGGGCCAGGTGCATCCCGGCCCGCAGGAGGTGCGGCAGGTCGCCGCGCTGCTGGACCCAGCCCGTGTCTGCGGGCGACCCCGCGTCCCGGACCAGGAGCACCCCGGAGTCGCGGTCCGCCTCGGCCTGCTTCTCCGCGACCTCGGGCTCGACGGCGCCGCCGGCGTCGAGGCCGATGTGGCAGTGGACGTCCACGAGCCCGGGCAGCACCCAGCCCTCGAGCACGCGCATGTACGTGCCCTGGGCGGACGGCCGGGTGAGGCTCACCCGGCCCTCACGGACCCAGAGCTCACCCACCTCACGGTCGTCGCCCAGCAGGATGTGGCCGCGGACGTGCACGGACGGACCTTCGAGCGCGGACAATGCCTCTCCTTCGTCTTCCTGGTTGCCAGGAAGATACCTGCTGCCGGCCGCCGGGCCTACCGGCCCAGGAACTTCTCGAGGCCGGGCGGCAGCTCGAGGTTGCTCAGGTCGGGCGCCTGGTCGGGCTTCGCGGAGGCACCGAGGCCGCCGAAGGCCGAGCCGGGGGCCGACGCCGGACCCTCCGCCGGGCCGCCCAGCGCCTTCTGGAGCGCCTCGCGCTCCTGCGCCGCGCGCTTCGCCGGGTTGCCGGACTTGCCCTTGACCTTCTTGACGGGTGCCTGCTTGCCGCGCGACTTCTTGCCGACGCCCATGCCAGGCATGCCCGGCATCCCCGGCATGCCGCCAGGGCCACCGCCGCGCGACATCTGGCGCATCATCTTCTGCGCGTTGTCGAACCGCTCGAGGAGCTGGTTCACCGCGGCGGTCGTGGTGCCCGAGCCCTTGGCGATGCGGGCCCGGCGGGAGCCGTTGATGATCTTCGGGTTGTCGCGCTCGGCGGGCGTCATGGACTTGATGACGGCCTCGATGCGGTCCACCTCGCGCTCGTCGAACTGGTCGAGCGCCTCCCGCATCTGCCCCATGCCCGGCAGCATGCCGAGCATCTTCTTCATCGAGCCCATGTTCTTCAGCTGCTGCATCTGCACCAGGAAGTCGGCGAGCGTGAAGTCCTGCCCCGACGCGACCTTCTCGGCCATCCTCGCCGCCTCGTCGGCGTCGAAGGCGCGCTCCGCCTGCTCGATCAGGGTGAGCACGTCACCCATGTCGAGGATGCGCGAGGCCATGCGGTCGGGGTGGAAGACCTCGAAGTCGGTCAGCTTCTCGCCCGTGGACGCGAACATGATGGGCCGGCCGGTGACCTTCGCGACCGAGAGCGCCGCGCCACCACGGGCGTCGCCGTCCAGCTTGGAGAGCACCACGCCGGTGAAGTCGACGCCGTCGGCGAACGCCTTGGCCGTGTTCACGGCGTCCTGGCCGATCATCGCGTCGATGACGAACAGGACCTCGTCCGGCTGGATGGCCGCCCGGATGTCGCCCGCCTGGCGCATGAGCACCTCGTCGATGCCGAGGCGGCCGGCGGTGTCGACGATGACGACGTCGTGCTGGCGCGCCTTCGCGGCAGCCACGCCGTCCCGCGCGACCGCGACGGGGTCGCCGATCAGGACGGCGTCGGCGGCCGGGTCGTCGGCCTCGCTCGTGTTGCCGGGGTGCGGCGCGAACACCGGCACGCCCGCGCGGTCGGCCACGACCGACAGCTGGTTGACGGCGTTGGGGCGCTGCAGGTCGGCGGCGACGAGGAGCGGCGTGTGCCCCTGCTCCCGCAGGGCGAGGGCGAGCTTGCCGGCGAGCGTCGTCTTTCCGGCACCCTGGAGGCCGGCGAGCATGATGACCGTGGGCGGCACCTTGGCCAGCGCGAGCGCGCGCGTCTGACCGCCCAGGATCTCGACCAGCTCGTCGTTGACGATCTTGACGACCTGCTGGGCAGGGTTCAGGGCGGCGGAGACCTCCGCCGACAGCGCGCGCTCGCGCACCGCGGCGGTGAACTCGCGCACGACGGGGACCGCGACGTCGGCGTCGAGCAGCGCGCGGCGGATCTCGCGCACGGTGGCGTCGATGTCCGCCTCGGAGAGCCGTCCCCTGCTGCGCAGGTTCTTGAACGTCGAGGTGAGCCGGTCCGACAGGGAGTTGAACACGGGTCAAGCGTAGTCGAGGCTACGAGAGGGCTGCCCGCGCCCGTCCTGTGAGGTCGTCCACGAGCCGCGCCCGCCACGCGGTCCAGCCGTTGGGGCCCAGGGAGCTCGAGTCCGCCTCGGTCAGGACGCGCAGCACCTCCAGCAGGTCGCGCCGCCGGTCCACCGCGTCCAGGAGGGCCTCGACCGTGGCCGGGTCGGCCGGATCCTTGCCCACCGCGAGCTCCGCCAGGGTGAGGTGGTGGCGCACCAGGCGCGTGACGTCGTCGACCACCGAGCGGTCGAAGCCCATGCGCCGCAGCACGACCGGCGCGATGCGCGCGCCCTCGGCCGAGTGGTCGGTGGCCCCGCGGACCTTGCCGATGTCGTGCAGGATCGAGGCGAGCAGCAGCAGGTCGGCGCCCACCGGGCTCTCCCGGGCGGCGACGCGGCGCAGGCGCGACGCGCGCGACGCCGTCTCCACGAGGTGCCGGTCCACGGTGTGGCGGTGGATCGCCGCCCGCTGCGGCCGGTTGCGCACCGCCGCCCACTCGGGGATCCAGGTGGTCACCACCCCCGCGAGGTCGAGCGCCTCCCAGACCGGCACCTGCGCGGCGCCCGAGCCCAGGAGGGCGAGCAGGTGCGCACGGGCTGCGGGCGGCCAGGGCTCCGGAAGGGGCGGGCACTCCGCCAGGCTCCCGATCGTCACGGGCGACAGCGCCAGACCCGTCCGGGCGGCGGTCGCGGCAGCCCGGAGCGAGAGCAGCGGGTCGTCGGCGGGGCGCGCGCCCACGCTGAGCACAAGCTCGCCGTCGTGCTCCACGAGGCCCTCCCCCACGGAACGCAGGCGCGGCGGCGTGCGCCGGCCCCGGACCAGCATCGGCCGGCCGGCCGTGCGCGGCCGCTGCAGGGCCTGCCGGGCCCGGCGCACCGTCACGTCCAGGGCGTAGGAGATCTCGCGGCCGGACTCCGCGAGCGTCGCGAGGAGCTCGTCCGGGTCGTCGTGGCCGCACTGTGCGGCCACCTCGTCGAGGTCGGCGAGCAGCAGCCGGGTCGACCGGCGGCGGGTCACCACCTGCAGGGTGTCGCGGACGTCGAGCAGGTGGCTGTACGCCTGGTCGACGCTCCCGTGCGGGCGGTCCGTGAGCCAGGTCGCCGCCAGCGCGGACAGCACCACGGCGTCGCGGATGCCGCCGCGGGCCTCCTTCAGGTCGGGCTCGATCAGGTACGCGAGCTCGCCCGAGCGGGCGGCGCGCTCGCGCGTGGAGGAGAGCAGCTCGGGCAGCCGACGGCGGGCTGCGGCCCGCCAGTCCGTGAGCACCGCCGAGGCGGCACGGTGCACGACGACGGCGTCCCCCGCCACCGGGCGGACCGCCAGCCAGCCGATCGCCGCGGGAAGGTCCTTCGTGGCGACCTGTCGCGCCTGGCTCAGGGAGCGCACGGCGTGGTCCAGGTCGAGGCCCGCGTCCCAGATGGGGTACCAGAGCCGTTCGGCGACGGCCTGCAGCTCCTCCGGGCGGTGGGTGCGCCCGTCGTGCACCAGGACGAGGTCGAGGTCGCTGAGCGGCCCGAGCTCGCCGCGGCCGAGGCTGCCCACGGCGGCGAGCGCGATGCCCTGCGGGTCCACGCTGTCGGTCGCGTCGGCGTACAGCGCGCCGAGACGCTCGGTCGCCAGGGACGCCAGCGCCGAGCGCCGGGCCACGCCGGAGCGCCCGGGGCCGGTGAGTCCTGCCGCGGCCGCGAGGAGGTCGTCACGAAGGCCCCGCACCCCAGGGGTGGGGTGCGGGGCCTCCGAGCCGTCCCCCGCGCCGTCAGGCAGCGGATGGTCGGTCATGCCCTCGGGCTACAGCGCGGCGTCGCCGTGCTCGCCGGTGCGGACGCGTGCCACGTCCTCGACCGGCACGACCCACACCTTGCCGTCACCGATCTTGCCGGTCTGGGCGGCGCCGATGATGGCCTCCGTCACCGTCGCGGCGTCGGCGTCGGCGACGAGCACCTCGATGCGGACCTTCGGGACCAGGTCGACCGTGTACTCCGCACCGCGGTACACCTCGGTGTGACCCTTCTGCCGGCCGTAGCCGCTGGCCTCGCTGACCGTCATGCCGCGGACGCCGGCGGCCTCCAGGGCCGACTTCACGTCGTCCAGACGGTGGGGCTGGATGACCCCTGTGACGAGCTTCATGCGCGTACCTCCTTACAGTCGGGCGCCACCACGAGGGTCAGCGCACCTCGGTGATGGTGGAACCGGTGGAGCCGAGGCCCTCGTACGCGGACTCGCCGTGCACGGCCAGGTCGATGCCGCCGACCTCCTGCTCCTCCGTGACGCGCCAGCCCATGGTCGCCTTGAGCAGCAGGGCGATGAGGTAGGTGACGACGAAGGAGAAGACGACGGCGATCAGCGCGGCCACGATCTGCGTGATGAGCTGCGTGACGCCGCCACCGTAGAAGAGGCCGTTGAGGGAGCCCTCGAAGTAGAAGGACTCGTAGCGGCCGTTCGTGGCGAAGAGGCCGATGAGGACCGTACCGACGAGGCCACCGACCAGGTGGACGCCCACCACGTCGAGCGAGTCGTCGTAGCCGAACTTGAACTTGAGGCCCACGGCGAGCGAGCAGAGCACGCCGGCGACCAGGCCGATGACGATCGCGCCGTAGGTGTCGACGGTGCCCGCGGCCGGGGTGATGGCCACGAGACCGGCCACGACGCCGGACGCCGCACCGAGAGAGGTGGCCGAGCCGTCGCGGAACTTCTCCGTGACGAGCCAGGCGAGCATCGCGACACCGGCGGCGGCGAAGGTGTTGACCCAGGCGCGACCCGCCGTGCCGTCGGCCGCCAGCTCGGAGCCGGCGTTGAACCCGAACCAGCCGAACCACAGGAGCGCGGCGCCGAGCATCACGAAGGGCAGGTTGTGGGGACGCATGGGCTCCTTGCCGAAGCCCTTGCGCTTGCCGATCACGAGGGCCAGCGCGAGGCCGGCGGCGCCGGCGTTGATGTGCACCACGGTGCCACCGGCGAAGTCGATCGGCAGCGAGAGCGCGTCGACGATGGGGCCGGAGCCCAGCAGGCCGCCGCCCCAGACCCAGTGCGCCATGGGCGCGTAGACCAGGGTGACCCAGATGGCGGTGAACGCGATCCAGGTGCCGAACTTCACGCGGTCGGCGATGGCGCCGGAGATGAGGGCGACCGTGATGACGGCGAACGTGCCCTGGAAGCCTGCGAAGACGATGGCCGGGACACCGACGGCGCCGGCGAGCGAGTCGCCGCTGTCCATCGTGAGGCCGAAGTGGTCGAGCGGGTTGCCGACGAAGCCGCCACCGAGGTCGGTGCCGAACGCCAGCGAGTAGCCGTAGAGCACCCAGATCAGGCCCGCGACACCCATCGCGCTGAAGCTCATCATCATCATGTTGAGGACGCTCTTGCCGCGCACCATGCCGCCGTAGAAGAACGCCAGGCCCGGCGTCATCAGCAGCACGAGCGAGGAGGCGGTGAGCATCCAGGCAGTGTTCCCACTGTCCAGAGTGAATTCCATCCTGATTGCCTCTCTCCCCGGACCTGCCACTGCGGCTGGCCCGGGTCAACGTTCGCGGCGCGCCGTTACGCTGGGCATGCCCTGATGTTACGGACGTGTGACGTAGGGCGGAAGCATGTAAACCTTGGGTTTCATGTCACCGTTGGGTGAAATGTCATCTCGCATCGTGACCCGATCGTTGCCGCTCCGCGATCCAGGTGTAACTTCACATGCTTTTCGCTCCGCGGTCACGAAGCCTCCATCACGGACATCTCCGGCTCGGCCCAGACAGCTCAGCCGATGTCCTTGCTCGGCCGAGCCTGCGGTTCCGCTCCGGGCGCGTGCCTCGTCCCTCGGCCCCCACCCTGCGCTGCACCTCCGGCTCAGCCGAGGATCCCGTCGACGAACTGCTCCGGGTCGAACGGCGCCAGGTCGTCCGGGCCCTCGCCCAGGCCCACGAGCTTCACCGGCACCCCCAGCTGGCGCTGGACCTGCACCACGATGCCGCCCTTGGCCGTGCCGTCGAGCTTGGTCAGGACGATGCCCGTCACACCGGCCACCTCGCCGAAGACCCGCGCCTGCGTGAGCCCGTTCTGGCCCGTCGTCGCGTCGAGCACCAGCAGCACCTCGCTGGGCGCGGCCACCTTGCTCGAGACGCGCACGATCTTGCCGAGCTCGTCCATCAGCCCGGCCTTGTTCTGCAGGCGGCCGGCCGTGTCCACGAGGACCACGTCCACCCCCTCGTCGCGGCCCCGCGAGACCGCCTCGAACGCGACCGACGCCGGGTCGGCCCCGTCCCGGTCGGACCGCACCGTCGGTACGCCCACGCGCGCGCCCCAGGTCTGGAGCTGGTCGGCGGCCGCCGCGCGGAACGTGTCGGCGGCGCCGAGCACGACCGTGCGCCCCTCGGCCACCAGGACGCGCGCCAGCTTGCCGACCGTCGTGGTCTTGCCGGTGCCGTTCACGCCCACGACCAGCACCACGGCGGGCAGGGGCGAGCCGTCCTCCCCCGTCCGGGGCCCCACGTGGAGCGTGCGGTCCAGGGTGGGGTCCACGAGCCGCACGAGCTCCTCGCGCAGCAGGTCGCGCACCGCGCCGGGCTCCCGTACGCCCAGCACGCGCACCCGCGTGCGCAGCGCCTCGAGCAGCTCGGTGGTGGGCCCGGGGCCCACGTCGGCGAGGAGGAGGACCTCCTCGATCTCGTCCCAGTCGTCCTCGGTCAGCGTGTCGCGCGACAGGACCGACAGCAGCCGAGCACCCAGCGGAGAGCCGGACCGCGCCAGGCGGTCGCGCAGGCGGACCATCCGTCCGGCGGCCAGTTCCGGCCGCTCCACCTCGGGAGCCACGGTGCCCGACGGCGGCGCGGTCACCTCTCCCGGCGCCGCCGGCCCGGCCTCGGCCTCCTCAGGCGCCTCCGGGCGCTCGGCCTCGATGGTGCCGGTGCCGCCGCCCGTAGCGGGCCGCGTGTCGGTGCCGCCCTCGCCGGAGGTGCCCGACCGGCGTCGGGCGCGGAGGTACGCGACGGCGCCGCCGCCGCCCGCGACGACCACGAGGCCGGTGATGATCTCGATCCAGGGGATGTCGTTCACGAGGAGGATTCTCCCAGACGCTCAGGAAACCCTCGGGACGAGCGAGAGGTCAGCGGGGGCGCGAGATGGTGCCGAGCGGCACGTGGAGCGTGCGTGATGCCTGAGCACGTGCCCGCTGGAGCGCGTCGGTCAGCTCGGCAGGGTCCACGTACGCGGGCTTGGACTCGATGGTCGCGGCGAAGAACGCCTCCATGTCCATGTCCACGGGCCGCTCGGCCGGACGGGAGGGGCGACCAGGACTGGCCGGGCGCGCGTTGGCGCCGGCCGGGACCGTCTGGCGGCCCACCCAGACGGTGGGCGTGCCGACGGCGTGGTGTGCCACGGCGGTGGCACGGGACCGACCGGGGATCCGCACCTCGCGTTGTGCACGCAGGTGGCGCAGACCGGTCCGGAACCGTTCCCACAGGGACGCCGTGGTGGTCGCGCCGCCGGGGTTGTCCATGACACCGGCGACCAGGAAGACGGAGGCGGCGAGCAAGAGGCAGACCACGAGGATGACGACAGACCAGAGCATGCTGCGATTGTCGCGTGGCAACCCCCTGAACGCCTGGGATATCCACAGCGACACGCCGTGGCCTGTCGCGCGACGCGCGGTGCATAAGACCCTATATCAGGACATAGGCCGTTGCACTGTGCGCAAGATCACCCGCTATACCTCCACGGCGTCGCGCTCTCCGAGCCGCTGGCTGATCACCGTCGTCACGCCGTCGCCCCGCATCGTGACGCCGTACAGGGCGTCCGCGACCTCCATGGTGCGCTTCTGGTGCGTGATCACGATGAGCTGCGAGTCCCGCTGCAGTTCCTTGAAGATCTCGATCAGCCGGCCCAGGTTCACGTCGTCGAGGGCCGCCTCGACCTCGTCCATGACGTAGAACGGGCTGGGCCGCGCCTTGAAGATCGACACGAGGAACGCGACCGCGGTGAGCGACCGCTCCCCGCCCGACAGCAGCGACAGGCGCTTGACCTTCTTGCCCGCCGGGCGCGCCTCGACCTCGATACCCGTGGTCAGCAGGTCCGACGGGTCCGTGAGCACCAGCTTGCCCTCGCCGCCCGGGAAGAGCCGCGGGAAGACCTCGAGGAACTTGTCGGCGGTGTCGCGGAACGCCTCGGCGAAGACCTGCTCCACGCGGTCGTCGATGTCCTTGACGATGCCGAGGAGGTCCTGGCGTGACTTCTTCAGGTCGGCGAGCTGCTCCACCAGGAACGTGTGCCGCTCCTCCAGGGCCGCGAACTCCTCGAGCGCGAGCGGGTTCACAGCACCCAGGCGGGACAGCGCGCGCTCGGCCTGCCGAAGCCGCTTCTCCTGCTCGTCGCGGACGTACGGCACCGTCGTCGCCGGAGCGTCCTGCCACTGGCCGACGCGGGCACCCGGGGCGGGCTCCTGGCCCTCCTCGCCCTCCGGCGCCTCCGGGTCCGGCTCCCACTCGACCGGGTTGCCCTCGTCGTCACGCTTGAGGACCTTGCGCAGGGGCTTGACCGGGGCGGGCGCCTCGGCGTCGTAGACCGGCACCGGCTGGTGGGGGCCGTACTCCTCGACCAGGACCTCCGGGTCGATCCGCAGCTCCTCGACCGCCCGGGCCTGGAGCTGCTCGAGGCGCAGCTGCTGCTGGGCTCGCGCCACCTCGTCCCGGTGGGCCACGTCGGTCAGGTCCCGCAGCTCCTGGGCGAGGGTCTCCACAGAGGCGCGCACAGCGGTGAGCTGCTCGTTCCCGGCGGCACGCGTCTCTTCCCACTCGGCCTTCTCCGCGGCCGCCCGGTCCAGCGAGCGGGCGATGGCCTGCAGAGCCATCGCGGCACCCTGGCGCACCAGCACCGCGCGCTCGGCGTCACGCCGGCGGGACTCCTCGCGGGCCGCCGCCTGGGCGCGCGCCTCGCGCTCCTGGGCGGCGGCCCGCGCGAGGGACTGCGCACGACCCGACACGGCTCGCGCGCGCTCCTCGGCCGTGCGGAGCGCGAGCCGTGCCTCGGTCTCGCGGCCTCGCGCCGCGCTCGCAGCGGCCATCGCCTCGTCCCGCTGGGCCTGGACCTGGTCGAGCGCGTCCTGGGCCTGCTCCGGCTCCTCCTCGGCGACGTCGAGCCGCTCCACCAGGGCGGCGAGCTCGAGCTCGTCCTCCTCGCGGCGCGACTCCGCCTGCTCCAGGGCGGCGCGGTGCCGGTCGGCCTCGGCCCGGGCGGCCCGGGCGGACGCCCCCAGGGACCCGAGCTGCTCGGCCACCGCCGACAGCGCCGCGTCGTTCGCGTTGAGCTGCTCGAGCGTCTCGTCGTGACGCGCCTGCGCCCGCTCGAGCTGCTCGCGGGCCGTCACGAGCTCGGCGGCGGTCTGCACGAGGCGGCCGTCGGCGTCCTCGAGCGCGGCCCGCGCCTCGTCGAGCGCGGCCTGCAGGTGGAGCACGCTCGGCGCGGCCGCCGAGCCGCCCCAGGCCCGCCGTCCGCCCAGGAGGTCGCCCGCGCGCGTCGCGGCGACGATGCCCGGGTGGTCGCGCACCAGGGCGCGGGCGTGGGCCAGGTCGTCGACCACCACGACGTCACTGAGGATCGAGCGCAGCGGGCCCGCAGCCGGGCCCGACACCGTGAGCACGTCCGTCGCCCACCGGGCCCCGGCGGGGAGCCGGTCCGGTGCACCCGCCGGACGCGCCACGTCGTCGGCCACCGGGCTGCCGTCCACCGGGCTGCCCACCACCAGGCTCGCGCGGCCCGCGTCCTCGTCGCGGAGGAGGCGCAGCGCGTCGACGGCCTCGTCGAGGCCGGCGACCGCGACCGCGTCCGCCAGCGGGCCGAGGGCCGCGGCCACCGCGTCCTCGAAGCCCGGCTCGATGCCCAGCAGCGCCGCCACCGAACCGAGCACGCCCTGCTGGTTCGCGGCCAGGAGCGTCCCGGCGCCGTCCTTGCGGTCCAGGCTGAGCTGGAGCGTCTCCACCCGCGCGACCGCCGCCGAGCGGTCGCGCTCCGCCAGAGCCTGGCGCTCGTCGAGCGCCTGCACGGCGAGACGGGCCAGCTGCAGCTCCTCGGCGGCGGCCTCGTGCGCCGCGTCAAGACCCTGCTCCCCCTCGCGGACGCCCACGACCTGCGTCTCGAGCGCCACGAACTCTCGCGACGCCTCCTCGGCGCGGTGCTCCGCGTCGAGCACCGCCTCACGGAGCCGGTCCAGCTCGGCCTCGGCTGCCTCGACCCGGCTGCGGCGGGCGGCGACCTGCCCGGCCAGCCGGGCGAGGCCCTCCCGGCGGTCGGCGGCGGCCCGGAGCAGGGACGCGTGCGAACGCTCGGCGGCCTGCGCGGCGGCCTCCGCCTCGGAGCGCAGCTCGACAGCCGTCTCGACCAGCTCGCGGGCGATCTCCACCTCGGAGGCGAGCTCCTCCTCGCTCGCGCGGGCGCGGGCTGCCTGGGCCTCGAGGTCGTCCGGGTCCTGGCCACGGTGCTGCGGCTCGGCGGTGCCGAGAAGTCGCGCACGCTCGTCGGCCAGGGACTGCAGGCTGCGCAGGCGCTCGCGCGTCTGCGACAGGGCGAACCACGTGTCGCCCGCGCGGGAGAGCTGGCTCGACGCCGCGGTGGCCTCGGCCTCGAGCCGGGCCAGCGCCGACCGCGCCTCGGTCAGGGCGGCCTCAGCCTCCGCCTGGCGGCGGCGCAGCCCGGCCTCGTCGGCCCGCTCCTGCTCCATCTGCGCCTGGAGCTGGGCGAGGTCGTCGGCGAGGAGGCGCGCCTTGGCATCACGCAGGTCGCGCTGGACGGTCTGGGCCTTGCGGGCCGCCTCGGCCTGCCGGCCCAAGGGGCCGAGCTGGCGGCGCAGCTCCGCGGTGAGGTCGGCGAGCCGGGCGAGGTTGCCCTGCATCGCGTCGAGCTTGCGGAGCGCCTTCTCCTTGCGCTTGCGGTGCTTGAGGACGCCCGCGGCCTCCTCGATGAAGCCCCGGCGCTCCTCGGGCGTGGCCCGCAGCACCGCATCGAGCTGCCCCTGGCCGACGACGACGTGCATCTCGCGGCCGATGCCGGAGTCCGAGAGGAGCTCCTGGATGTCGAGCAGGCGGCAGTTGTTGCCGTTGATCGCGTACTCGGAGCCGCCGCTGCGGAACAGCGTGCGGCTGATCGTCACCTCGGTGTAGTCGATCGGCAGCGCGCCGTCGGTGTTGTCGATGGTCAGCGAGACCTCGGCGCGCCCCAGCGGCGCACGGCCCGAGGTGCCGGCGAAGATGACGTCGTCCATCTTGCCGCCGCGCAGCGACTTGGCGCCCTGCTCGCCCATGACCCAGGAGAGCGCGTCGACCACGTTCGACTTGCCCGAGCCGTTGGGGCCCACCACGCAGGTGATGCCCGGCTCGAAGTTCAGGGTGGTCGCCGACGCGAAGGACTTGAAGCCCCGGAGCGTGAGCGTCTTGAGGTGCACCGGGAGAGCCTAACCGCCGACACGCCGTTCTCGCGGGACGCCAGGGCGCTCCCGGGCCGCGCCCGGCCGTCCTGGGGCCCGCCCGGGCGGGCGTGTCCGGCTCGAGAACGCCATCAGGTGCCGCTACCGATGGGGTAACGACACCTGATGGCGTTCTCGAAGCGGACCGGCAGGCCCGGCGAGATCAGCCGAGCTCGGGGAACCAGAGCCCGATCTCGCGGGCGGCCGACTCGGTCGAGTCCGAGCCGTGCACCAGGTTCTGCACCACCTTGGTGCCCCAGTCACGACCGAGGTCGCCGCGGATGGTGCCGGGAGCCGCCGCCGTGGGGTCGGTGGCGCCGGCGAGCGAGCGGAAGCCCGCGATCACGTTCTGCCCCTCGGCCACGACCGCCAGGACCGGGCCCGAGAGCATGAAGTCCACGAGGGGCTGGAAGAACGGCTTGCCCTCGTGCTCGGCGTAGTGCGCCGCGAGCAGCTCCGGCGTGGCATCCATCAGCCGGACGGCCCGCAGCGTGTAGCCCTTGGCCTCGACGCGGCGCAGGATCTCGCCGGACAGGCCACGGCGCACGCCGTCCGGCTTCACCAGGACGAGCGTGCGCTCGGCCACGGGAAGGGTCGAGGGGTCGGCGGGCAGGGTCTTCTCTGCGACGTCGGTCATGGTCGCAAGCCTAACCGGGTCGCCGACGGCGGCCGAACAGGCACTAGCTCCCGGCGTTCGGGGCCGTCTCCGGGTGCGCGGCGTCGTACTCCGCACGCTCCCGGTCGATCCTGCTGCCGAGCCGCAGGGCGGCGATCCACAGCGCCACGAACACGCCGCCCACCAGGAACATCATGGGCACCACGAGCCCGAGCCCCAGGACGGGCAGCTGTGCCAGCGAGCCCGCGAGGTACCCGCCCGGGCCGCCCGTCATCCGCGAGAGGACGAGCAGCACCAGGGCGAGCGTGCCACCGGCCACCCAGATCGCGGCCGCCGAGTCGAACTGGAGCGGCCCGCGCCCGTAGGGCGACCCCCGCAGCCCGTACGCCACCAGCGTGGCGAACACGACGAGGAGCGACTCGCACGCCAGCACCGTCGAGGTGAACTGCACGAGGGCGGGCTTGCGGGGCTTGATGCTGTCGCCGGGCTGGGGCTGGTCCTTGCTCACCGCTTCACGATATCCGGTTCGCCGGTCGAGTCGGTGAGGTCCGACGCGTCATCGGGCACCACGAGGGCGTCGTCGCCGGACGGAGCCGCCACCGCCTCGCCGCGCGCCACCATGCCCGCCTCGCCCGAGAGCTTGATCTCCCGGAGGAACAGGGCGAGCACGAAGCCGATCAGGACGAGCGGGATCAGGTACCAGAACGCGGGCGCGAGGGCGTCCGTGAAGGCGTCGATCACGCCGGTCCGGAACGGCTCGGGCAGGGCCTGGACGGCGTCCGGGGTGAGGCTGGCGCCGTCGAACGCCGGGGTGCCGCCACCCTGGGCGCCGGTGGAGGCGGCCAGCTCGGTGAAGTTGTCGGTGAGCCGGGACGTGAAGATGGTCGTGAAGAGCGCCGTGCCGACTGCCGCGCCGATCTCTCGGAAGAAGTTGTTCGACGACGTCGCGGTGCCCAGCTCGTGCGGGTCCACGGAGTTCTGCACGGCGAGCACGATCGTCTGCATGACGAGGCCCATGCCCGCGCCGAGGACGAAGATCATGGCGCCGAAGAGCCACATCGACATGCCGCCGGTGATGGTGGTCAGCCACATCATGCCCAGCGCGGTGACCGCGAGGCCGGCGATCGGGTAGATCTTGTAGCGGCCGTTCTTCGTGATCGCGATTCCCGACGCGATGGAGGTCAGCATCACGCCGGCCATCATCGGCAGCATCAGGTAGCCGGACTCGGTGACGCCCGCGCCCGTCGACATCTGCAGGAAGGTCGGGAGCATCGCCATCGCCGAGAACATGCCCATGCCGAGCACCAGGCCGATGAGCGTCGTGATGGTGAACGTGCGGTTCTTGAACAGGCGCAGCGGGATCAGCGGCTCCGCCACGAGGTTCTCCGTCACGACGAACGCGGCGACCGCGGCCGCCGTGCCCGCGGCGAGGCCGAGCAGGCTCGGGTCGGACCAGTCGTAGCCCTCGTTGCCGAGCGACTCCCACGAGGTGAGCAGCACGATGCCCGACGTGCCGAGCATCATGAAGAGGATGCCGAACCAGTCCACGGGGCGGTTGGAGCGGTGGGTCGGCAGGCGCAGGGCGAACCAGGCGACGAGGATCGCCGCGATGCCCACCGGCACGTTGACCCAGAAGGTCCAGCGCCAGCCCGGGCCCTCGGTGAGCCAGCCGCCCATGAGCGGCCCGATCACGGCCGAGAGACCGAACAGCGCGCCCATGGGACCCATGTACTTGCCGCGCTCCTTGGCGGGCACGATGTCGGCGATGATCGCCTGCGACAGGATCATCAGCCCGCCGCCGCCCAGGCCCTGGACCGCGCGCCAGGCGACGAGCGCCTCGAAGGACTGCGCGAACCCGGCGCCCGCCGACGCGACGGTGAACAGCGTGACCGCCACGAGGAACGGCCAGCGGCGGCCCCAGAGGTCACCGAACTTGCCGTAGAGCGGCATGGCGACGGCGATGGCGAGGATGTAGGCGGTGATGACCCAGCCCTGGTGCTCCACGCCGTGCAGCTCGCCCACGATGGTCGGCATGGCGGTTCCGACGATCGTCTGGTCGAGCGACGACAGGAACATGCTGGCCATCAGCGCGCCGAAGATCAGCCAGATGGTGCGCTGCGTCAGCACGACCAACGGCTTGTCGGGCGCCGTGGGGTCGGCGTGGCTCATGGGTGGGACCTTTCTGCGGGGATGACGTCGGAGGCGACGACGTGGATGAGCTGGGCGACGGCCTCGGACAGGTGCGCGTCGAGGTCGCCGTGGTAGCCGGACCGCTCCCACGCCGTGATGGCGGTCCGGATGAGGGTGAGGACGAGCATGGTGAGCAGCTCGTTGTCGGCGCTGAAGGGCGCGACGGACCGCCGCGCGTCGAAGAGCTCGCGGAGCTCGGCCTTGTGCCGGTCCACCCAGACGAGGTGCCGCTGCAGCAGCCGAGGCTCGGACTTCATGAGCCGGAGGGCGCGGACCGCGCGCTCGTGGTTGCCCGCGAACTGCCGGAGCAGGGCCGCGACGAGCGCCTGCAGGTCGGTGAGGAGCAGCCCGCTGGGGCCGCCGTCGGCGAAGGCCCGCGCGGCCGTGGGGTCGACGCCCGAGTCCTCGACGCCGAGCACGGCGTCGTCCTTGGTCTCGAAGTAGTTGAAGAAGGTGCGCGTGGACACGCCCGCGTCCGCGCTGATCATCTCGACCGTGACGGCGTCGAGGCCGTGCTCGGCGACGAGGCGCTGCGCCACGTCGACCAGGGTGGCCCGCCGGGCGCGCTTCTTGCGCTCCCGCAGCCCGACGTCGTCGGCCTCGAGAGCATCAGCGGGGGCGGGCAGGGTCATGCGTCAATCTTGCACTCGATGAATTTTTCCATCAAGTGCAATTTTCTGTGACGCCTGTCTCACACCTCGCCGAAGCCGCCCTCGATCATCTCCACCACGGCCCGGACCGCCTCGTCCGCGCCCGGGCCCTCGGCCTCCACGAGGAGCTCCCGCCCCTCCGTGGCACCCAGCGCCATGAGCTGCAGCACGCTCGACGCGTCCACGCCGTCGACGCGCACGCGCGCGCCCAGCTCGGCCACCTTGCGCGACACGAGCGCGGCAGGCCGCGCGTGCAGGCCCAGCGGGTTGCGGACGGTGACCCGGCCGCTCGCGGTGTCCGACGACGGAGCGGCCGCCCCGTCCTGGATCGTCCCGGCCCCCGTGGTCGCCGGGGCGGCGGGCGCCGAGCCCGTGAACGAGCGGGCCGCGTCCTCGGCCGAGCCCAGGACCGACTCCAGCGTCGCGCCGCCGTGCGCGGTGACGGCCGCGGCCACGGCGCCCTCGACGAACGGGGCATTGGCGAGCCGGACCACGTCGGCGAGCCGCTCGTCCAGCTCGAGCACCGTCTCGACGGTGAGGATCGACGAACCCAGGTCGGCGAGTACCACGACCGTGCCACCCGACGCGTCCAGCGCCGCCCCGATCGCCTCCTGGACCACCTCCACGGACGTGCCGAGGCCGCCGTCGGGCCCGCCGGCCGCCGTACGGATCACCACGTCGGGGGCCATCTGACCGGCGAGCTCCGCAACGCCGCGGGCGAGGTCGGTGGAGTGGGAGACGAGGACGAGCGCGACCGGCGCGCTCATGCGGCAGCCCCGTCCACGCCGCCGTCCGGGCCGGCGAGGGCCGCGGCCATGGCCGCACCGAGGAGCAGAGCCGTGGACCGCGCGCCCGGGTCCTCGTGGCCCGCGCTGCGCTCGCCCAGGTAGGAGGCGCGGCCCTTGGTCGCGACGAGGGGAATGGTGTCGTGGGCGGCCTTGTCGGCGGCCTCGGCGGCGGCCCGCAGGACGGCGAGCTCGTCGCCGCCTTCCTGAGCGGCGCGCTCCGCGGCGTCGACGGCAGGCTGCCAGGCGTCGACCATCGTCTTCTCCCCCACCTGCGCCTTGCCGCGCGACGCGACCCCCTCGAGAGCGGCCTCGAGGAGCGCCACGACCGACGACGGGTCGAGCTGCGGACGGCCGGACACCTTCGACGCGCGCAGGAACGCCGTCCCGTACAGCGGGCCGGAGGCGCCGCCCACCGTCGACATGAGGGTGGTCGCGACGATCTTCAGCACGTCGCCGACCTGACGGTCCGAGGTGTCGAGGCCGCTGACCTCGACCGCTGCCGCGTCGAGCCGGGCCACGACCGCCTGGAACCCACGGTGGAGGTTCTCCCCGTGGTCGCCGTCGCCGATCTGCCGGTCGAGCTCGGTCAGCTCGTCCTTCGCGGCCGCGACGGCCTCGGCAGTCCGGCGCACCCAGCGCTCAGCCCAGTCGGCGTCCAACGTCATGTCCCGGAACCTTCCTTGCTCAGTACCTCCGGCGCGGCGCGGTGCCGCTGTCACCACCGCAGGGCGGCCGTGTGCACGGGCGCGTCCCACAACGCCTCGAGCTCGTCGTCCAGCCGCAGGACGGTGACGGACGCGCCCTGCATCTCGAGCGACGTCACATAGCTCCCGACGAGCGAGCGCGACACCGTCACACCACGCCCCTCGAGGAGACGACGCGCCCGACCATAGACCACATAGAGCTCGGACAACGGCGTTCCGCCCATACCGTTGACGAACAGCAACACTCGATCGCCCGGGACGAGCGTCAGGTCGTCGGCGACGGGGTCGAGGAGCGCCTGCGTGATCTCGTCGGCCGAGGCCATGGGCACGCGGTGACGTCCCGGCTCGCCGTGGATCCCGATGCCGATCTCGATCTCGTCGTCAGCGAGGTCGAAGCTGGGGCGGCCCGAGTGCGGCACCGTGCAGGCCGCCAGGGCGACGCCCATGGAGCGCACGTTCGCCACGACCTTGCGCGCCACGTCGGCGACCGCCGCGAGGTCGGCACCCCTCGCCGCGGCCGCGCCCGCGATCTTCTCGACGGCGAGCGTCCCCGCGACACCGCGGCGGCCCGCCGTGTACAGGGAGTCCTCGACCGCGACGTCGTCGTTCACCAGGACGCTCTCCACCCGGAGGTCCTCGGCCTCGGCCAGCTCCACGGCCGTCTCGAAGTTGAGGACGTCGCCCGTGTAGTTCTTGACGATCGCGAGGACGCCCGCACCGCCGTCCGCGGCCTGGAGCGCCGGCAGGATCTGGTCCGGGGTGGGCGACGTGAACACAGCGCCGGGGACAGCGGCGTCGAGCATCCCGTCGCCCACGAAACCCGCGTGCAACGGCTCGTGGCCTGAACCGCCTCCGCTCACGAGGCCCACCTTGCCGTTGACCGCCCCGTCCTTGCGGGAGACGAACACCGGGTCACGGTGGACGTCGACCAGGTCGGCGTGCGCGAGGGCGAAGCCCGCCAGGGAGTCGGCGACGGCGTCCGCAGGGTTGTTCAGCAGCTTCTTCACGGCAGACATCTCCTCAGCGGCAGGCGTCGGCGGTCAGCCCCGTTGCTGGACGCGTGCACCGGCCTCATGAGACTCCATACAACACCACGAGAGCGGTTCGCAGAACCCTTGCCGCACCTACCGCGTGGGGCGGCCCAGGAGGATCCGCGCGTCCGCGACGGTGATCACCGAACCCGTCACGAGCACCCCCGTACCCGTCCCCACGCCCACCGTGTCGCCCGACTCGGCGAGGTCCGCCGCGAGCTGGAGCGCCTCGTCGAGCCGTTCCGTGGTGTGCACCCGGTCCTCGCCGAAGACCTCCCGCGCCACCTCCGCGACGTCCTCCGGGTCCGCGCTGCGCTCGGACGAGTTCCGCGTCACGACGATCTCCGCGAGCACCGGCTCCAGGGTCGCGAGCAAGCCCTCGACGTCCTTGTCGCCCATGATCGCGACGACACCCACGAGCCGGTGGAAGTCGAACGCCTCCTCCAGCCCCGCGACCAGCGCCTCCGCGCCGTGCGGGTTGTGCGCGGCGTCGACCAGCACCGTGGGGCTGGACCGCACCACCTCCAGGCGGCCGGGCGACGTCACGTCCCCGAACGCCGCCTCGACGACCTCGCCGCTCAGCGCGCCACCGCCGCTCACCAGCGCCTCGGTGGCCGCGAGCGCCAGCAGCGCGTTGTGCGCCTGGTGCTCCCCGTGCAGGGGCAGGTAGATCTCGGTGTAGAGGCCCGCGGGCGTGCGCAGGTCGATCAGCTGCCCGCCGACGGCGACGCGCCGGTCCGCGACCTCGAGCTCGTAGCCCTCGCGGATCAGGCGGGCCCCCACCCGCGCGGCGCGCTCGACGATCACCACCTCGGCGTCCTCGCGCTGGGCGGCGACGACGGCCGTGGCCCCGTCCTTGATGATGCCGGACTTCTCGGTGGCGATCTCCGTGATGGTGGAGCCGAGCCAGCGCTCGTGGTCCACCGCCACGGGGGTGATGACGGCGACGTCGCCGTCGACGACGTTCGTCGAGTCCCACGTGCCGCCCAGGCCCACCTCGACGATCGCGACGTCGACGGGGGCGTCGGCGAACGCCGCGAACGCCATGACGGTGAGCACCTCGAAGAAGCTGAGGCGGGGGCCGCCCGCCTCCTCCGACTCGCGGTCGGCGACGCCCACGTACGGGGCAACGTCCTCCCACACCTCGACGAAGCGCTCGGGGCTGAGCGGCTCGCCGTCGACGGCGATGCGCTCGGTCACGCTGGTCAGGTGCGGGGACGTGAACCGGCCGGTGCGGAGGCCGTGCTCGCGGACCAGGCGCTCGATCATCCGGGCCGTGGAGGACTTGCCGTTGGTCCCCGTGATGTGGATGGTGCGGTAGGCCTTCTGCGGGTCGCCGAGCATCTCGAGGACGCGCTGGACGCGGGAGAGGGTGGGGTCGATGTCGTACTCGGCCGCACGGGTCATGATTTCCTGGCGAACCAGGTCGAAGGCTGCATCCACGAGTCGAGGATAGGGTTTCGCCATCGTCGGCGCCGATTCCACGGGGGCTTATCAGGTGGCAGCGCATGAGGCCAGTGCACCTTCTGCTGTTGACGTCGCAGCGCGGTGGCTGGCCCTGGAGCAGATATTCAGCCAAGAACGGTACGACGGCGCGTGCCCGCCTTGGCCGGTTGACATCGGGGACCGTGTGGTCGAGGCCACGTCGGGACTGCTCGAGACCGTGACCGCGGCGCGCCCGCACGTGGTCATCACGGCCCCGCATGCCACGAACCATGAACGTGCTGGGGCGACCAAGGTGGCCGACCGCGGGACCGGCGGTCTGGCCCTGCTCCTCGCGGAGCTCACCGGCGCGACCGCTCTCATCGCACTTCACACCCCGGGCGATGCCAACTTCGACCGCGCGCATCCCTTGAAGGAGCGACTGGCGGAGCTGCGGCCCGCCCTGGTCATCGACCTACACGGCATGCGACGTCGCCCCGGGTCGGACGTCGATCTTGGAGCCGGCGACGGGGCCGTGCCGGAGGCGTTCGTCAGCACCTTGCGTGGTACTGACCAGTTCCTCGTGACGGTGAACGAAGTGTTTGATGCGATGCGGCCGACGACCGTGACTGCGTACTCGCAGGAACTAGGGATCCGTGCTGTGCAGGCGGAGATCGGCGCCCATCTACGTCCACCGGTGGGCGAACCGGCCGACCTCGGCAGGCTCGCACTCCTCTTCGCCGAAGCCATCAGGTCCTCCGAAGCTGTTACTCCGCGGGCCTCGGGATTGGTGCCCGCCCTCGTCTCTCGCCCGGCCACGGCCGTTCGTATCCCCTCGGGCGTGGCGTCGGTTGTGGTTCCTCCAGCTCTGATGCCTGGCACGACAGGTCCGATCCCGGTGTCCGTGACGATCGATGATGCGCCGGTGCACGCGTGGGCGTGGGCCTCGTCCACACCGGGGATGCCCGACGCCGTCCAGGATCTCCCGCCTGATCACTTCGGACTGACACGTCGGCTGACTGCGTCCCTGGAGTCCACGGCCCACGGCTCGATCACCGCGCGACCCGTCACCGTGACCTTTCCTGGGTCGATCCACCTCAAACCGCTTGCTGCTCTTGTCGACGACCTTCCCGCCGGCGACGAAGTCCAGGTGAACCAGGACGAGTTTCCCGGTCCCCCGCGCCGGTTTCTCCTCGTGCGCGGCGGCGTGACCGCCTGGGTCACTGCGGTACCTCGCACGCATGTACGTCCGGGGACTGTCCGGGCCGGGTACCAGCTGCGCCTCCTCACCGAGACAGAGGGTACGGACGAGGCTGGCGACTTCACGCTCGTCGCGGCTGGATCGGTCCGCTCGGCGTCACGTCGTGCGCTCTCCGCCTGGGGTCGAACACGGGCGGCTTGGCGGACTGTGCGTCTCAGTCTCGACCAGGCGGCCGAAGTCGTCCTGCGATTCCTGTTCCGTGCGCCCACGGCGGCTGTCCGGGTGATCCAGGCGCATCCTGGTGACGACGGTCAAGCGATCGTCGCCCTGCACCCTGCCGTGTTCGACCGCATCGGCGTGGAGCCAGGCCAGCAGGTGCTGGTGAGGTGGGGACCCAACGAGGTCGTGGCGATTGCAGTTGAGGACCACGATCCCCCGTCGGTCGGCGCTCCGCCTGAAGGATCGCGCAAGATCCAGCGGGTGAACCGACTCACTCCCAATCTGCCCGACGGCGTGGCCCCGCATGTCGTCGCGCGGCTTTCGTCGTCCTTGAGGCTCTCACTCGATGCACCGGTGGCGACAGTCGTCTCCGTTCGCCGACGGATGCGACCGATCTTGGTCGGGAACCTCTACACGCTTGTCATCCCACTGGCGAGCCTCGTCCTTGCCGGCGCTGCGCTCGAAGATCCGAACTGGTGGCTGATCAACGCTGGCACACTCGCGATGTCCGTCTTCGCGCTGGCCAAGTTGAGGATCCCTCGGCCGCGGACCGAGGTGCGGGTTGACCGGGAGTGGCAGGAGACCCTCGCTGGCCGTGACGAGACCTCCACAAAGGTGTCGGCATGACCGCACGCCACCTGCCCGGGGACGCCGCCTTCTTCGACGAATGGGCGCATCGATCGCCGAAAGCACACAGGTCGCTCGATCGTGCCCGGACGGTGGGCGGGCACCTCGGGCTCTGGCCCTATCGACCACCGGTCCTCACGGTCGTGGGTTCCAAGGGCAAGGGCACCGCAGCAATACATGCGTCTGCTGCGCTCTCGGCCGCGCGAACGTCCGACGGACGTAGTCCGTTGATCGGCCTCGTCACCTCCCCTGGTTTGCGGACCAACAGGGAACGGATCCGAATCGATGGGCAAGCCATCTCGGAACTCGACTACGAGGTGTTGGCGGACGAACTGCGGACCGCCCGAAGAGCGACACCGGCCGGTCCGGACACATATCTCTCCCCCACTGGAGCCTTCACGATTTCCGGCGCTATCTGGGTCGCTCGAAGAGGCGCAGATGCCCTCGTCCTCGAGGAGGGACTGGGCGGCGCATCGGACGAGGTGAGCCTTTTCGACCCGACCGTCGTGCTCATCACGGAAGTGTTCCTTGAGCATGCGGGCCTTCTGGGTGAGACCGTCAGCGAAATCGCGCGCGACCTGATCGGCGTCGTCAGGGACTCGACGAGGGTGATGGTGACGCTGCCCCAGTCCGGCGAAGTCATGGAGGTGATCGAGGAGGTCGCCGCGAATCACGGTGCTTCCGTGATCCTTGTCGACGACGACTCCACCGACCCGGTGCGCGCGGACCTCCCACTTCTTGGGCAGCAGAACGCACGCGCGGGGACGGTGGCTGGCCGGGCGCTCGCGGAACAGCTGGGCTGGACAATTTCGGACACCGTGTTGGAGAGGACCCTTGCCACGGTGTCGACTCCAGGTCGATGCAGCCGACACACCCTCACGGCAACCGCCAGCATGGCGGACGTGATGTTGGACGGCGCGATCTCACCAGCAGGTGTGCGCGCAGCCGTAGACGAGTACGTCTCCTGGCGAGGTTCGCCAGACACTGTGATCGCGTGCTTCCCCGACACCAAGGACGTCGAGGCATGCTTCGACGAACTCCGGTCCTTCAGGACGATCGTCCCCGCGCGAGCGAGCGAATACCTTCGGTTCGACGTGTCGGAGCGCCTCTTCGGCCCGCTGCCCACGGTCGACGAGGTGCTCCCCGAAACACTTGATCGCGGAGGGTGCCTCGCGATCGGCACGCAGGCATTCGTCGGCGAGATGCTCGAACAACTCAATGTGCCTACCGACCGCGCCTACGGAGGCGCCGGCTAGGACGTCACCGAACGCGGGCCGTCGGGCTCAGTCCAGGTGCGCCAGCTCCGGCCACACCGACGCCCAGCCGCCCGCGGGCTCACGGCACACCACGATCTCCTGGCCCTGCTCCTCGTTGTCCACGCCCACGCCGTTGTCGAGCACGCCCTCCGTCGTGCACGACGCGAAGAAGCGCGACCAGCCCGCCGCGGTACCGCCGACCACGACGGCGACGCGCGCGTCGTCGGGCGGCGGGCCGTCGCTGTGCAGGGCGTTGTGCCCCGAGTAGGGCCGGGGCAGCCCGTGCTCGCGCCCGAGCAGCGCGATGGCGCCCGCTTCGCCGTAGTTCTGCGCGAGGATCACCGCGGCGGCCCGATCCTCGGCCGGGAGCGCGTCGTAGACGTCGGCGACCTGCCGCGCGTAGGTCTCCCAGCCGACGGCGTCCCGCGCGGTCTGGTTGATCTCCCCGATCGGGGTCTCCCCGAGCTCGGACACGGGCACCAGGGGCAGGCCGATGAACGCGGAGGGCACCGCGTTGAGCACGACGAGGGCGACCACCGCGACCCGCCGGCCGACGCGCGCCCGGCCGCCCGGCGGCGGCGCGGCCCAGTCCGCCACCACGACGCAGCCCGCCGCGAACAGCACGGTCACCAGGCCGAACGCGTAGTACATCTGCGCTCCGCCGGCGAACACGAACGCCAGGATCACGGGATAGGCCACCACGAGGAACCGCAGCACTCGCCAGGCCGGCCGGCGCCACAGCGCGACCAGTCCGACGATCCAGACGACGGCGAGCGGCGGGCCCAGGGTGAGGAGCTGGTAGAGCCACATGTCGGCGCGCACGTCGGCGGCGTTGTTCTCGGACAGCGCGCCGCCCATGGCGAGCTGCGGCCAGCCGTTCGTCGCCTGGTAGACCAGGTTGGGCAGGCCGACGAGCACGGCCGTGGCCGCGCCCAGCCACGGCCATCGGGTCGCGAGCGGCCGCCGCGGGCCGACGGCGAGCAGCCCCACGACGATCGCCCCGAGCAGCACGACGATCAGCAGCTTGTTGTACAGGGAGAGGCCAGTCACCAGCCCGGCGGCGATCCACCACCGCGGCTCGCCGCGCAGCAGCGCGCGCACCACCAGCAGCACGACGGCAGGCCACACCACCATGTCGAGGCTCGCCGTGAGCAGCGTGTGCCCGAAGATCAGCGGAGACGCCGCCGTGCCGAAGCCCCAGGCGGCGAGGGTCTGGGCGCCGCGGCCGCCGCCGAGCTCTCGTGCCAGGAGCGCGACCACCACGATCGCCGCCATCAGGCTCAGCGTGGCCGGCACTCGCAGCGCGGCGACGCTCTCCCCGAAGAGGGCCGTAGGCGCGCGCGCCAGCAGCGGCGTGAGCGGCGGCTGGTCGATGTAGCCCCACGCCGGGGACAGCATGCGGAAGTACAGCTCGTCCCGGTGGTACCCGTACTGACCGCTGAGCGCGGTGAGCACCACACCCACCACGACCACCGCGCTCAGGACCGGCACCCACGCGAAGGCGGGCAGGGAGCGCGAGGTGAGCTCCGCCGTCGGGCGGCGAGGGCCTGGGGAGTCTGCGGCGACCGCCATGGTGCGGACCGTACGCGGGCCCGGCGGGGCGCGCCAGGGCGGCACGCCAGGCCGGGCGGATAGGCTCCCGGCGTGGACTTCACCCTCCGGAAGGCCGTCCCGGCCGACGCCGACGAGTGCGGGCGTGTGCACTTCCAGTCCTGGGTCGAGACGTACACCGGCATGGCTGACGACGCGTTCTGGGAGCGGGCGTCGGCGGAGCGCAGCGCCGAGAACTGGCGGCAGTGGCTCGACGGCGGGCTCGACGCTACCGTCGCCGAGGTGGACGGCGCGATCGTGGGGCTCGCGTTCGCGCGACCGGGCCGCGAGAACTACGGCTTCGCGCCCGTGCGGGACCTCGAGCTCTACACGCTGTACGTGCTGGAGGCGTACCACGGGACTGGGATCGGGCAGTCGCTGCTCGACGCCGTGCTGCCACCCGGCATGCCCGCCCAGCTGTGGGCCGCGGAGCACAACCCGCGCTCGCGGGCGTTCTACGAGCGGAACGGCTTCCGCACCGACGGTGCAGCGGATTCCGGGGAGTCGTTCGGCGGGATCGCGGCCGTGCGGATGGTGCGGTGAGGGCCGTCGGGTTCGAGCGCCGGCCGCCGGACTCCTCGACCAGGCGCCTGTTCCCCCTCTGACGCTCAGAGGGGGAACACGTACCTGGTCGCAAAGACCGTCCTACCGGTCGGTACGGTTCTCCTCGTCCGGGTGGGAACCCGTCCGCTCGCCGCGGTCCAGAGCGGTGATCGCGTCCATGGCGTCGGCGTCCAGCTCGAAGTCAAAGACGCCGAAGTTCTCGACGATCCGCTCCGGCGTCGCGGACTTCGGGATCACGATGTCGCCGCGCTGGAGGTGCCACCGCAGCACCACCTGGGCCGGAGTGCGCCCCAGGTCAGCAGCGATCCGGGCGACCACCGGGTCCTCGAGCACCCGTCCGCGGCCCAGCGGTGACCACGCCTCCGTGGCGATCCCGTGCGCGGCGTCGTAGGCCCGGACCTCGTCCTGCACGAACCACGGGTGGATCTCGACCTGGTTGACCGACGGCACCACGCTGCCCTCGGCCAGGATGCGTTCGAGATGGTGCGGCTGGAAGTTGGAGACGCCGATCGCCCGCGCCCGGCCCGACGCGAGGATCTCCTCGAGCGCGCCCCACGCCTCGACGAACCGGCCGAGAGCGGGCAGCGGCCAGTGGATGAGGAACAGGTCGACGTAGTCCGTGCCGAGGTCGTCGAGGGTGCGGTCGAACGCCGCGAGCGCCTCGTAGCGCGGGTGGAACGCGTTGTTCAGCTTGCTGGTGACGAACAGCTCGTCGCGCGCCAGGCCCGACTCGCGCACCGCCCTGCCGACCGCCGCCTCGTTCCGGTACATCTGCGCTGTGTCGACGTGCCGGTAGCCCACCTCGAACGCCCACAGCACAGCGTCACGGGTGGACTCGGGCGGCAGCTTGTACGTGCCGAAGCCGAGCTGAGGGATCTGGACGCCGTTGTTCAGGGTGATCGTGGGAGTCGTCACAGGTCCAGTCTGCCGCGGACCTGGTCGCACGGACGGTCAGCCACGTTGGTGGGACGCGAGACCCACCAGCGACATCGACCGCGGCCTCACCTAGAGTTGGGGCGGAAGGCGAGGCCCCTGGAGCGGGGACTCGCCTTCGTGCATTGCGCGGCCGGTCTGCCCAACCCAACCGAGAAGGTGAGCATCACGCCAGCGTCCGAGAACCCCGCCGCCCTACGAGGAACGCGCACATGTATCTCGACGAGTCGAAGGCGCGAGGCTACGTCGTAGCTCTGGCCTTTGTGCCCTCGCACCAGGTGCACAGGCTGCGCCATGCACTCCGTGAAATCCGTGGTCCCGGGCGGTGAAGCATCCACTTTCATGGCACCACGGATGCGCAGCGCGACGTCGTGATCCGCGCCCTGTTCACGCACGGAGTAGTCGCGGCCGTCATCTGGGCGCCGACGTCCAAGGGCAACAACCCGCGACAAGCATGCATCCGAGCCGCTGCACAGCTCGCCGTCGAGACGGACGCCCAGATGCTCGTCTTAGACCGCGACGAGAGCCTTGAGGTCCAGGACCGCCGCTGGCTCTACGAGGAGCTCTTAAAGACCGACATCAGGTATGACCACGTCGATCGACACAGCGAACCCCTCATCTGGACACCCGATGCGGTGGCGTGGTGCTGGCAACGCGGCGGGCACGTGGCGCGAGAAGATCCAACCGTTGGTATTGCGCCTCATCGAGATCGACTGTCGATGAAAGCGCGAAGCCCGGGTTACCCGTCAAAAGGGCGGGCTCCCGGGCTCACTTCTCGGGGCTATTGCCCCTCGCATACACGAGGCTACACCGAGACGGCAGTCGCCCGCGAGGCAAGACCATGCTGTCCTTGTAGACAGCGCGAAACCCCAGCGCCACGACCGTCCGGACGGGTCTGCGGTTCGCTTCTCAGAGCTATTGCCCCTCGCTCGAACAACTCTAGTCCGGGCGTGAAGCTCACGCCGCCCGGAAGACCGAGTCCATGTGCCACTCCAGCGCGTCGCGATTCGGCAGGTCGGCCTTCCGCTCCGGCAGCACGAGGAGCGACTCCCCCGCGCGGCGGTAGAACTCGTCCCCGTTCCCGGTGTCCCGCCGGAGCGCCGGGCTCACGTGCAGGCGGAAGTCCGTGCCGACGCTGAGGTATCCCAGGTCGTACAGCTTGTGAGCGTCCGACTTGAGCAGGAGCCCGTTGTCGACGCGGTTCTCACCGTCCGACGCGACCGGGCGGATGTGGGCGGCCTCCAGGGTGGGTACCAGGCGTGAGCCGGTGATCGCGCACCGACGGTCGTAAGCGGCAGTCACCGCTGCACGGAACGCTCGCTGCCCTGCACGCGCGAGCACCAGCTGACGCTGGTCGCGGAACAGCGGGCCAGGGATCACGGTCGGGAGACCGGTGCCGGCGTCGGGCAGCCGCACACCGCTGCTGCGCTCAAGGAGGCTCCACAGCGCCTGCTCCACGTAGGAGCCGGCCTTGAGCGGGTAGCCCTTGCCGCGCACGATGTTGCCGGCGAAGTCTGGGGGCGCCGCGAGCGTGAGTTCCTCGGAGACGAAGAAGACACCGTCGAGCAGGATGCAGCCGATGTACGGGTCCTCCCCCGGCAGGACCGGGCGTTCCGAACGCGACCGGAAGCGCACGATCGCCTCGCGCAGTGCCGCCTCGGACGCGACGCCATTGCCCTCGCCGAAGAACCGCCACGCCTCACCGACCGTGAGCACGCGGTACTCGGTGAGGAAGCCGCCGCCCACGAGCCGGTTGTGCGGTGCGTGCGTCTTGAACAGGAAGGGCTCTCCGCGCCCGATCCGCTTGAACGTGGCCGACGGCGACGGCAGCCAGAAGTTGACTTCGTCGAGGTGCGGACGGTCGGCGAGGAACGAGGCCCAGCCGTTGTCGGTCACGCCGACGTATGCGGTCTCCACGCGACGCTAGGCGTCGTCGGCCGACGACGGCGCGTGGCCGTCGTACTCGAACCCCGGATCGCCGGGCCGAGGGTGAAAGATGTCGACGAGTTCCGGCACCGGGCAGTCGAGCGCCTTCGACAGGTCCGCAAGGGTCGAGAGGCGCGGGTTCGCCGGCGTCTTCTTCGCCCGGTCCGACAGCCCTGACTCCAGCAGCTGGTAGTGGTTCCGGCTCATGCCCGCGAGCTCGGCGACTCGCTCCTGGGTGAGGCCGACAGCCTCCCGACGGTCCCTCAGCCGCATGGCGAGCGCCAGCGCGAGGTGCTTCTCGAGCGGGCGTTCACGGGACACCAGGCAACCGTCGCCGCCGAGGTCAGCTAGTGTCTGCCATGTATACATGGCCTTGTTTGCATGGCTGCAACACCAGGCCCACGAAGCACGGATCATCCCGGGGGCAGAAGACAGGTGGCAGTGGGCGACGACGCTGTAGCAGCTCTGGCCAACCCGATCCTCAACGGCCCGTACGACGCGCCCGCGCGGCACTTCGAGATGGGACCCGGCGGCCCCACGGGCCGCATCGTTGAAGGCCGGCGCCCGAGCGAGTCCCTGATCCCCATCGCCCAGGCGAGGAAGTCGCGCCAGGCCGCCGCGAGGGTTGCCACCGTCCAGGACGAGCTCGACTTCGACGTCACGGGCGAGCGCCGCGAGAAGAACTCCCTCATCAACGACCTAAGACGCGAGGTCGAGCTCTGGCGGGTACGCGGCTACTCACATGTCACCCCGCTGACCCGCACGCTCCTCGAGCACTGGGCCGATCCCGCGCGCGAGAACCGCGTCCTCTTCGGCCAGCGCGAGGCCGTGGAGACGGCGATCTACCTCGCCGAGGCGGCTGGCCGCGCCGGCAACACGGACTGGCGCCGCCGGCTCGGTGCCGAGAACGACGTGCACAACGCGGGCCTGCCGCGCGTCGCGCTCAAGATGGCGACCGGCTCGGGAAAGACCGTCGTCATGGCGATGCTCATCGCCTGGCAGACCATCAACAAGGTCCAGAGCCCGCGCGACTCCCGGTTCTCCAAGCGGTTCCTCGTCGTGACCCCCGGCATCACGATCCGCGACCGTCTGCGTGTCCTTATCCCGGGTGAGCCCGGCAACTACTACGAGGTGCGCGACCTCATCCCGCCGCAGCACCAGGCCGCCCTCCGCGAGGCGCAGGTCGTCATCACGAACTACCACTCGTTCCTGCCGCGGGATGCCAAGGAGATCCAGGGCGTCAGCAGGACGACGAGGCAGATCCTCCTCGGGGACGCGGCGAACTCGCCGGACGACCCGTTCCGGGAGTCGCCCGACGCCGTCGTCTCTCGCGTGCTGCGCGGATTCACGCTGCCGACGGGCCGAGGCACTTCGGCGACGAGCGAGATCGTGGTGCTCAACGACGAGGCGCACCACTGCTACCGGTACAACCCCGACCTGGCGGAGGACCTCACCAAGGAGGAGCGGGAGGCCAACCGGGAGGCGGGCGTCTGGTTCACGGGCCTGCAGTGGGTGGCGAAGCGGGTCGGGATCAAGGCGGTCTACGACCTCTCGGCTACGCCCTTCTACCTCAAGGCGTCCGGCTACCCCGAGGGCTACATCTTCCCCTGGGTGGTGAGCGACTTCTCGCTCATGGACGCCATCGAGTCCGGCCTCGTCAAGGTGCCACGCACCCCGGTGGACGACGACGCGGCCGACGAGCGCGTCACCTACCTGCACCTCTGGGACCACGTCGGCCGGCTCCTGCCCAGGCGCAAGACCGCCGCCGCGCTGGACTCGTCCGGTTGGGTTCCGCCCAAGGAGCTCGAGGGCGCGCTGCGCAGCCTGTATCGCAGCTATGAACGGGCCTACGAGCAGTGGGTGACGCACCTGCGCGACCTGGGCGAGCCGCCACCCGTGTACATCGTGGTCGCGAACAACACGATCGTCTCCAAGCTGATCTACGACTGGGTCGCCGGCGGACCCGTCCTCGGCCCGGACGGCAGCCCGGCGCTGCACGGCGACGGCTCGGTGGTCCACCGGACCGGCAACCTGCCCCTGTTCAGCAACGTGGTCGACGGCGCACCCGCGCCCCGGCCGCCCGCCATCATCGTCGACTCCGCGCAGCTCGAGTCCGGCGAGACGCTGTCGGGCGACTTCAAGGCCGACGCGGCTGCCGAGATCGAGGCGTTCAAGGCGGAGTTCCGGCGCCGCAATCCCGGTGGCGACGTCGAGTCGATCACGGACGCAGATCTCCTCCGCGAGGTCATGAACACCGTCGGCAAGAAGGGGATGCTCGGCGAGCACGTGCGATGCGTCGTGTCGGTGTCGATGCTGACCGAGGGCTGGGACGCCAACACCGTGACCCACATCCTCGGCGTGCGCGCGTTCGGGTCACAGCTCCTGTGCGAGCAGGTGGTGGGTCGCGGCCTGCGGCGCCGCTCGTACGCGCTCAACGACGAGGGTCGGTTCGAGCCGGAGTACGCGAGCATCTACGGCATCCCGTTCTCGTTCATCCCCACGACGGGCGAGACGCCCGACGTCGCACCCAAGCCGCCGGCCGTGTGGGTGCACTCCGTGGAGGGCCGCGAGGACCTGCGGATCCAGTTCCCCAAGCTGGACGGGTACCGGCTGGAGATCCCGGACGAGGACGTGTGGCTCGACGACGCCGCGGCCCGGCCGTTCGTCGTCGGCGCGTCGACCGTGCCGCGCTGGACGGAGAGCGCGGGCATCGTCGGCACGGCGGAGCTGGAGGACGGCGACAGAACGGACCTCCGGGCGCAAGAGCTCGCCTACCTGGTCGCGAAGCGTCTCATCGACACGCACCTGCGGACCCAGGAGGGCGACGACGGCGACCGGCGGCCGTGGCTGTTCCCTCGCCTCGCCGGCCTGTGCCGGGAGTGGATCGAGCGGAACGTCCGCGTCGAGACCGGCTACTCGTTCAACGCGCTGCGGCTCGTCGAGGCCCAGGCCGAGCTCGCCGACCACATCAACGCGTCGCTGACGAGCCAGACGGAGAACCGGCGCCCGGTGATCCGGCCGGTCCTGCGCACGTTCGACCCCGTGGGACACACGGGCGAGGTGTCGTTCGACACCCGCAAGAAGACCCGCGAAACGGTCAAGTCCGAGGTCTCCCACGTGGTGCTCGACGGCAAGGACGGCAACACGTGGGAGGACGAGCTCGCGAACGTCTGCGAGTCGATCGCCGACGTCGAGGCGTACGTCAAGAACGACCACCTCGGGCTCACCATCCCATACGTCCACAAGGGCCGTTCGCACGACTACCTGCCGGACTTCGTCCTCAGGCTCCGGCAGCGGGACGACGACGTCCAGCGGTACCTCATCGTCGAGGTCTCCGGCGGGCAGAAGGCGCCGGGGCCCACGCAGGTCAAGGCCTCGACCGCTCGCGACTCGTGGTGCGCCGCGGTGAACAACCACGGCGGCTTCGGTCGTTGGGGCTACCTCGAGGTGGGCCTGGACAAGGCCCTGTTCTTCGACCGCGTGCGCGAGGCCATCGACCTGCACTACGCCGACCGGCCGATCGTCGGCGACCCAGACCTGCTCGACATCGTGGAACGGGAGGCGCGCCGTGGCGCGTAGCAGCAAGCCGACGGGACCCAAGCCGGTGGACTCGTTCCACCACGGCGACACCCGGGTCAACATCCCCACGGCGGACGCGCACGACTTCGTGCCGACGGAGTCGGCCGTCCCGCAGGTGGTCCTGGAGCGCGATCCCTCGCTCGACCCGCAGCTCGTGTGGCGCGGCAAGTACGACGAGGACGTGACCGAGCTCGTCGCGGACGCCCCGCCGATCTACATCCAGGAGAAGATCGACCCGCGGGTGCTGGTCGAGAACCTGCGTGCCACCGCCGCTTCGGGGGCCGACGAGCCGGAGCTGACGCTCTTCGACGCGTTCGACGGGCTGGACGAACTCGACGCGATCGACTTCTACCGGCACCAGGCCAACTGGTCGAACCGCATGATCCTGGGCGACTCGCTGCAGGTCATGGCGTCCCTGTCGGAGCGCGAGGACCTGCGCGGCAAGGTGCAGATGGTCTACCTCGACCCGCCGTACGGCATCAAGTTCGGGTCGAACTGGCAGGCGTCGGCGCGAAAGCGCGACGTCAAAGACGGCAAGGTCGAGGACGCCGCCCGCGAGGCCGAGCAGATCAAGGCATTCCGCGACACGTGGGAGCTGGGGATCCACTCCTACCTGGCGTACCTGCGGGACCGGCTGATCGTGGCGCGAGACCTCCTGACGGAGAGCGGCTCGTGCTTCGTCCAGATCGGCGACGAGAACGTGCACCTGGTGCGGTCGCTGATGGACGAGGTGTTCGGAAGCGAGAACTTCGTCAGCCAAGTAACTCTGAAGAAGGCTTCTGGGGCAACGACGGAGTTTCTGGGTGGCACAACAGACTTTGTACTCTGGTTTGCGCGTCGCCGAGAGTATGCAAAGTTTCGCCAGCCCTACCGTCTGAAGCGGCTTTCTGACGGCACCATGGGATACGACCTAATGTTTGACGCCTCAGAGAAACTCCGCAGGATAACGGCCGAGGAGCGCGAGCAGACGGTCAGGACAGGAACGGCGCCCGGCCCTCTCGTACAATTGACAATCCTCACCAGCCAGAGCGCAGGTCGCGAAAAGGGCGAGGGTGCAGCCTCTTGGTTCCCTGTGGAGTTTGAAGGCGCCGTCTTTAGACCGTCGATGCAAGCTCGTTGGAAGACCAACGAAATCGGAATGAAGCGGCTCATCCGTGCCGGAAGGGTCGGTCGGTCAGGCAGCAACCTGCGCTACATCCGATATTACGATGATTTTCCCGCTGTCGCTGTGACAAACCTTTGGGAAGACGTTCAGCAGGGCAGCGGTGGTGAAAAGATCTACGTTGTTCAGACAGGCAACAGAATCATCGAACGCTGCATGCTCATGTGCACCGACCCAGGCGACCTCGTGCTCGACCCCACCTGCGGCTCCGGCACCACCGCGTACGTCGCTGAGCAGTGGGGCCGCCGCTGGATCACGATCGACACCTCCCGCGTCGCGCTGACCCTCGCCCGCCAGCGGCTCATGGGCGCGACCTACCCGTACTACCTGCTCGCGGACAGCGAGAAGGGTCGCGAGGCGGAGATGCGCGCGTCGGGCAAGCCGATGCCCCCTGCCGCCACGACCAACGACCTGCGGCACGGCTTCGTCTACGAGCGCGTCCAGCACATCACGCTCAAGTCGATCGCCAACAACCCCGACATCAAGGAGGGGATGTCCCGCGCCGAGATCGACGCGGCGATCAAGCGGCATGCCGAGTACGAGCTGCTCTACGACAAGCCGTACCTCGACAAGAACGTCGCCCGGGTGTCGGGCCCGTTCACCGTCGAGTCGCTCAGCCCGCACCGCTCGCTCGCCTTTGCGGGCGGCGAGGCCCAGGAGCCGGCGTCGGAGCGTGCGGCCGCCGAGGACGCCGACGCCCCGACGTTCGAGCAGACCGTGCTCGACAACCTCGCCAAGGCCGGTATCCAGAACGGTCGGCGCGCGGAGCGCATCGAGTTCGCGTCCGTCGACCGCTTCCCCGGCCTGTACGTCCAGGCGGTCGGGACGCCGCGACCGCCGTCGGACAGCGGAACGGATGGGCAGACCGAGGTGACGGGCGCGCCCGGGCGGGTCGCGATCGCCGTCGGGCCGCAGTACGGGACCGTGAGCACGCAGTTCATCAAGGACGCCGCGCGGGAGGCGATCCGCGGCGAGGCGGACCTGCTGTGCGTGCTCGGCTTCGCGTTCGACCCACAGGCGACCGGCGTGACCGAGGACGACAACGTCACCGTCGAGGCGTCGCGGGACGGCTTCGACATCGCGGGCGAGCGGTCGCTCGGCCGGGTCAAGGCGCTGCTGGTCCGCATGAACGTGGACCTGCTCATGGGCGAGGCGCTCAAGAAGACCGGCGCGGGCAACCTGTTCACGGTCTTCGGCGAGCCCGACATCGACCTCACGGACAACGGCGACGGCACCCTCACGGTCGAGCTGCGCGGCGTCGACGTCTACGACCCCACCACCGGTGAGGTCCGCAGCGACGACACCGGCAAGATCGCCCTCTGGATGATCGACACGAACTACAACGAGGAGTCGTTCTTCGTCCGGCACGGCTACTTCACCGGCGGCAACGACCCGTTCAAGCGGCTCAAGACCGCGCTCAAGGCGGAGATCGACGCCGACGCGTGGGCCACCCTCTACGACACGACGTCGCGCCCGTTCGACAAGCCCGCCACCGGCAAGATCGCCGTCAAGGTCATCAACGACTACGGCGACGAGGTCATGAAGGTCTTCACGGTGGAGTGACATGACGACCTACACCCCGGCACAGCGCGAGGCGATCGAGTGCCTCGACGAGCCCCTGCAGATCATCGCCTGCGCGGGCTCCGGCAAGACGCAGGTGATCTCCCAGCGGATCGCCGACCTCCTCGCACTGCCCGGCGTGACGCCGGCGAACATTGTGGCCTTCACCTTCACGGAGAAGGCGGCGGCGGAGCTCAAGGACCGCGTCCTGGGCCTCGTCGCCGAGCAGCAGGGCAGCACCACGGGGCTCGCCGAGATGTTCGTGGGCACCATGCACGCCTACTGCCTGAACCTGCTCCAGACGTACGTGCCGGAGACGTTCAAGTACTCCGTGCTCTCCGAGATCACGCAGCGGCTGTTCATCGACCGCAACAGCAAGCGGTCGGGGCTGACCGACTGCCCCACCACGTCGTCGGGCACCCCGAAGCTCCGGCGCTACATCCACTCCCGGCTGTACATGCAGCTGCTGTCCGTCCTCGCGGAGGACGAGGTGGACCCCGCCCTGATCCCCGCCGGCGTGATCCAGTCGCAGTACGCCTACAAGACGCTCCTGCGCAGCGGCGCCTTCTTCGACTACACGACGATGCTGGAGCTCGCCGTCCAGCTCCTCGAGTCCGACGAGGGCGACGCCCACGCCGACACCCTCCTCAAGCACGTCCAGCAGGACGTCCGCTACGTCGTCGTCGACGAGTACCAGGACGTGAACCCGCTCCAGGAGCGCCTCGTGCGCGCCCTGGTCCGGTACGGCGCCAACCTCTGCGTGGTAGGCGACGACGACCAGACGATCTACCAGTGGCGCGGCAGCGAGGTCGCCAACATCATCTCGTTCGCCGACCGGTACGACGGCGTCCGCCAGGTCACCCTGGCCGACAACTTCCGCTCCACGGACGGCGTCGTGGCCGTCGGCAAGGCGATCGCCGAGAGCATCTCCCCCGCGCACCGGCTCGCCAAGTCGATGCAGTACGCGTCCCACCAGTCGTGGAGACGGGGCGACATCCTGGCACTCGAGCACGCGAGAGCCGACGACGAGGCGCGCTGGATCTGTGACCGCATCCAGGCCCTGCGCGGCGTCGCGTTCCAGGACAACCCGGACTCTGCGCCGCGCGGCATGTCCTGGTCGGACATGGCGATCCTCCTGCGCTCGGTCGCCCGCGACGCCGGACCCGTGGTCGCGGAGCTGGAGCGCCGGGGCATCCCGTACATGGTCAAGGGGCTCACCCGGCTCTTCGACGCCCCTGAGGTCAAGGCCGTTGCGGCGATGTTCCGCTACCTCGTCGGTGACCTGGGCCGCGCCGAGTTCGAGCACGTCTGGTCGCTGGGTCGTCTCACGCCGCCCGGATACTCGCTCGCACCGCTGCTGGCGGTCCTCAACGAGGGCGGGCGGTTCGACCAGGGCGAGCGGTGGAGCAACTACAACATCCAGCGTGTCTACCTGGCTGCGCTGGAGGCAGTCGGTGTCCGCGAGGACACCATCCCGGGGGACCCGGTCCGCGGGGAGCTCGTCTTCTACCAGCTCGGGAAGTTCAGCCAGGTCATCTCCGACTTCGAGACCATCCACTTCGCATCGTCGCCCGAGCAAAAGTACCGGGGCTTCGTGGACTGGCTGGAGCATCAGGCGCCGGGCTACTACGACGACGCGGACGCCGACGCGGGCTACGCGACGCCCGACGCCGTGACGATCTCGACCGTGCACCGGGCCAAAGGCATGCAGTGGCCCGCCGTGTTCGTCCCGTGCCTCCGGAAGAACCGCTTCCCGAGCAAGCGCCAGGGCGGGCTGGGCGTGTTCCACGTCATCCCCGACACCGCCGTGCACGACCCCGACCGGTACAAGGGCACGAACGAGGACGAGCGGCGGCTCTTCTACGTTGCCGTGACCCGCGCGCAGAAGTACCTGTACCTCTCGTACTCGCCGGGCGAGAGCACGATGTACCAGAAGCCGTCGGAGTTCCTGAAGGACGTCACGGCCGTGGCGCACGTGTCGACGGCCGATGCCGGTCTGCCCACCGACGTACCCCGTCTGACTCCGCAGGCCAAGTTCGAGACGCCGCAGGTCACGCTCTCTTTCTCCGAGCTGAAGTTCCTCTTCGAGTGCCCGTACCAGTTCAAGCTCCGCTTCCTGTACGGGTTCAACCCGCCGATCCACGAGGCACTCGGGTACAGCAAGGGACTGCACGACGCCCTCGCCGAGATGCACAAGCGCGCCCTCGCCGGCGACATCGCCACCGCCGACGACGTGGACCAGCTCGTGAACCGGCACCTGCACACGCCGTACGCCTACCCGGCCCTGCGTGAGCAGCTCCAGGACGCGGCCAAGAAGTCGCTGCGTCGCTACCTCGACAAGCACGGCGGCGACCTCGAGCGGACGATCCACTCGGAGAAGCAGATCCAGGTGCACATCGCACCCGGCATCACCGTCGACGGACGCATCGACCTGGTGAAGCGGATCGAGACCGACGAGGTGTCGATCGTGGACTTCAAGTCGTCGGAACGCGCACAGGCTGAAGACGTCACGCGGGACCAGCTACATGTCTACGCGGTCGGCTATGCGGAGCTCACCGGGACCGACGCGGACCTCGTCGAGGTACTCAACCTCGACCCCGACGGCAAGAACGTGCGCGAGCAGGTCCAGGACACTCTGCTGGAGGACGTCCGGGGCCGTATCCGTGACGCTGGTGAGGCGCTGCGAAGGAACGAACTCGCCCGTCTGCCGGTGTGGTCCAGCGCTTGCGACACCTGCGACCTAGCGGGCCTGTGCCGGACGCAACCGCCGAATCACCAACCCGCTTACTAACACTTTGGATGAAACTGTTAGTAAGGTAGCCCCGTGACAACAGATCGGAGCCCCTTCGCACCCCTCCCGATCGAACCGGTCGGACACGAAGACCACCACTGGGTCGCCGAGACCAACGGCATGGTTACTCGCGCCCAGCTCAGCGCCGCCTCCGGACCCTATCGATCGACCGTCCCGCCTCGGATCGAGCGCTACCAGCCCACCCTTCCGGCGGACCTCGCCGCAGACGTTGAGGAAGCCGCAGCCGCGCTCGCCCGGTTCGACTCGTACGCGCGCGGCCTCCTCGGTGCAACGAGCCCGACGCTCGGCCCCATGGGCTCCATCCTTCTTCGCACCGAGTCGACATCTTCTTCGCAGATCGAAAACCTAACGGTAGGCGCCCGGCAGCTCGCTCTCGCCGAGATCGATCAGTCCACGAGCGAGAACGCCAAGGTCGTCGTGGCCAATGTCCGCGCGATGGAGGCTGCACTCACGCTCGCCGACCGCCTCGACGACGACGCGATCCTCGCGATGCAGGCCGAGCTCCTCTCCCGCCAGCGCGGCTGGGAAGAGCACGCCGGCCGTTATCGCGACGGACTTGTCTGGGTCGGCAGCAGCAGCATCAGCCCTCGGGGGGCGACCCACGTGGGTCCTCAGCCGCAGCTGGTCCGCGCCGCGATGGACGACTTGATCCAGTTCCTCCGCCGAGACGACCTCCCCGTCCTCGTTCAGGTGGCCGTTGCCCACGCCCAGTTCGAGACCATCCACCCATTCGCTGACGGCAACGGACGCACAGGGCGGGCACTCGTGCATGCCCTGCTCAAGGCAAAGGGAGTGCTGACCAGCACCACGGCGCCGGTCTCGGCCGGGCTGCTGAAGGAGACCGAGGCCTACTTCGACGCTCTGGGCACTTATCGCGCAGGGGACGCCCGGCCCATCGTCGAGCGGTTCACCGCCGCAAGCCGCTTCGCGGCGACGTCGGGCGCACGTCTCGTGGACAGCCTGGCCGCTCAGGTTGACGACTCCCGCTCCAAGCTCGCCGGGCTGCGCCCGCAGGCTGCGGGGTGGAAGGTACTACCGCACCTCGTGGCCCACCCTGTCGTCAACGCACGGTTCCTCTCGCAGCACGTGGGCTTGAGCGAGATGACGGCCCAGCGGGCCCTCACCCAGCTCGCCGAAGCCGGCGTCCTCGAGGAAAGGACCGGACTGCAGCGCAACCGGGTGTGGCAGCACGGGGGGATTCTCGCAGTCCTCGACAACTACGCGGAGCAGCTCCGACGCCGTTAGGCGACCTGACGGCGGCCCGGCCCGCCCCACGCAAGTACCCGCGCAGCGGCGGCCCGGCCCGCCGTCGGGCAGCCTGCTACTCCTCGAACTCGAGGTTGCCGCGGCACGCCTCGCCGGGGCTCGGAACGGACGCCTTGAACCCGTGGCTGACCCACCGACCGTAGCTCTGGACGTGTCCGTCGGTGACGAAGTCGTCGTTGAACTCCGGCGGCTGGGGCTCCATCGAGTCCGGCAGGTCCTGCCCCGAGAACGCGCAGGCCGACCTGGCCATGTGCGCACCCGGGATCGGGTCACCGTTCCCGTTGGTCTCGCCCGCCTGTGCCGACATCCCGCCACCCAGCGTCAGTCCTGCGGCGACGGCGCACGTCATGATCACGCGCCTCATCTGCCCACCTACTCGTGGGAAGGACGTCCGGGTAGGCCTGTCGAACCCGGCCCGTCCCTACCTGTCGACGGTACGACCGGCGTGTCGGCCCGGACCCGCCGGGCAGGCGAAATCACCCGTCACCGGAGAAGGCTGGGCGTACGGTGATGAGCATGCACGACGAGCCCATGACTCAACCCGACCCGGCTGGGCCGGCCGACCCGGCCTCGGAGCCCCTGGAGCACCTCGTTATCCAAGGGCTCGCCGAGCGTCCAGCCGCACAGCCTTCCGGCTGGCGCGACCTCGTCACCCGGCCCAGTCGGTCGCGACTCTCGACCGAGGAGTTGCTGGCCGAGTCGCGGGGTGACCACTGACACCCGCCCACGTTGTCAGAGGCTCTCCGGCATATAGGCCGGAGAGCCTCTGACAACTCCGCGACGCGAAGGCACGTCAGACCTTCGCCACCGTCACCGCCCGCTCCGCCCCCGGCGTCACCTCGAGCGACACCGCCAGCGTCTCCCGCATCACCAGGTCGCGGTGCGCCTCGACGGCACCCACGAACTCGGCCGGTACGGTCAGCGCCAGCGCGATCCGGTCGGACACCTGCAGGCCTGCCGCCTTGCGCGCGTCCTGCACGTCGCGGACGGTGTCGCGGGCGTAGCCCTCGGCGCGCAGCGCGTCGTCGAGCGCCAGGTCCAGCACCACGAACCCGCCCACGGTCAGCACCGCCGCGGCCACCTCGGCGGAGTCACCGGAGGCCACCACGGTGGCCAGCTCGTACTCGCTCTCCTCGAGCGGCACGTCGCCGTCGTCGGTCTGCACGACGACGGCCCCCGTGGCCGCCTTGGTCCACGCGCCCGCCTTCGCAGCCTTGATGACCGACTGCACGCCCCGTCCGAGGCGCGGCCCCGCCGCGCGGGCGTTCACGGCCAGCCGCTCGGTCACGCCGAACTCGGCGGCGACGTCGGGCGAGAACTTCACGAGCTGCACGTCCTTGACGTTCAGCTCCGAGGCGAGCAGGCCGGCGAACGGCGCGACGCCCTCAGGGTCGTGCACCGCCACCGTGAGCCCCCGCAGCGGCTGGCGCACGCGCAGCTTGTTCGTCTTGCGCAGCGCGAGCGTCTGCGACACGACGGCACGGGCCGACTCGACGGCGTCCACGAGCGCGTCGTCGGCGAGCAGCATGTCGCCCACGAAGCCCGGGCCGTCCACGAGCGACGGCCAGTCGGTGAGGTGCACCGAACGGCCGCCCGTGAGCCCGCGCCACACCTCTTCGGTGAGCAGCGGGGCCAGCGGCGCCATGACCCGCGTGAGCACCTCGAGCGCCGTGTGCAGGGTGTCGAACGCGTCGGCGTCCTCGGCCCAGAACCGGTCGCGCTGCGTACGCACGTACCAGTTGGTCAGCGCGTCGAGGTACTGGCGCACCGACTCGCACGCCCCGGCGATGTCGTACCCGTCGAGCTGCTCCGTCACCGTGGCGACCAGCCCGCGCGTCCGGGCCAGAAGGTACCGGTCCATGACGGGCAGGCCGCTCACGCGCTCGGGCGTGACCCCCTGCCCGAGCCGCGCGCCGCCGTCGGCCCCCGAGGCGGCGTTGGCGTACAGCGTGAAGAAGTAGTACGTGCTCCACAGCGGGAGCAGCACCTGCCGCACCGCGTCGCGGATGGCCTCCTCCGTGACCACCAGGTTGCCGCCGCGCAGGATCGGCGAGGCCATGAGGAACCAGCGCATCGCGTCGGACCCGTCGCGGTCGAAGACCTCGTTGACGTCCGGGTAGTTCCGCAGCGACTTGGACATCTTGCGGCCGTCGGACCCGAGGACGATGCCGTGGGAGACGGCGGTGTCGAACGCGGGACGGTCGAACAGCGCCGTGGCGAGGACGTGCAGCGTGTAGAACCAGCCGCGCGTCTGGCCGATGTACTCCACGATGAAGTCGCCCGGGTAGTGGTGCTCGAACCACTCGCGGTTCTCGAACGGGTAGTGCACCTGGGCGTACGGCATGGACCCGGAGTCGAACCAGACGTCGAGCACGTCCTCGACCCGGCGCATCGTCGACCGGCCCGACGGGTCGTCCGGGTTGGGACGCGTCAGGTCGTCGACGAACGGCCGGTGCAGGTCCGGGTTGCCGTCCGCGTCCCGCGGGAGCCGGCCGAAGTCGCGCTCGATGTCCTCGAACGACCCGTACACGTCGACGCGCGGGAACTTCGGGTTGTCGCTCTTCCACACCGGCACGGGCGAACCCCAGAACCGGTTCCGTGTGATGGACCAGTCGCGGGCGTTCTCGAGCCACTTTCCGAACGAGCCCTGCTTGATGTGGTCAGGCACCCAGGTGATCTGCTCGTTGAGCTCGAGCATGCGGTCCTTGAACGTCGAGACCTCGACGAACCACGACGACACGCCCATGTACATGAGCGGCTGCCGGCAGCGCCAGCAGTGCGGGTACGAGTGGGCGTACTGCTCACGACGGAGCAGCACCGTGCCCGACGTCGTCGCCGCCGCCTCCCCGTCACCGGCGCCCCGCGTGCGGGCCTTGAGGTGGTCGATGATCAGGGCGTTCGCGTCGAACACCTGGACGCCGGCGTAGTCGCTCACCGGGAAGACGAACCGGCCGTCGGCCCCGACGGGGATGACGGGCTCGACGCCCTCGCGGTCGCTGACCTGCTTGTCCTCCTCGCCGAACGCGCCGGCGTTGTGGACCAGGCCGGTACCGTCGGTGGTGGTGACGAAGTCGGCCTCGACGACGCGGTGCGCCCCCTCGTGGCCCTCGAAGTACGAGAACGGCGGGGTGTAGCGCACGCCCACCAGGTCGGACCCCTTGAGCCGCGCCACGACCCGCGGCGCGTCGGCGCCCTCGTCCGTCAGCTCCCGCGCGTACGCGTCCACCCGCGCCTCGCCCAGGACGTACCGCCGCGGGGCGCCCGTGAACGACGACTCCACCACGACGTAGTCGACGTCCGGCCCCACCATGACGAGCAGGTTGGACGGCAGCGTCCACGGCGTCGTGGTCCAGATGAGCAGCAGGTCGCCGTCGGCCAGCGGACCGCCCTCGGGCGCGCCCGTGACGCCGAAGCCGACCGTGACGGCCGGGTCCTGACGCACCTGGTACACGTCGTCGTCCATGCGCAGCTCGTGGTTGGAGAGCGGCGTCTGGTCGTTCCAGCAGTAGGGCAGCACGCGGAAGCCCTCGTAGACGAGCCCCTTCTCGTACAGCGACTTGAACGCCCAGATCACCGACTCCATGTAGGAGGGGTTGAGCGTCTTGTAGTCGTTCTCGAAGTCGACCCAGCGGGCCTGGCGCGTCACGTACGTGCGCCACTCGTCCGTGTACTTGAGCACCGACGACCGGCAGGCCGCGTTGAACTTCTCGATGCCCAGGGAGACGATCTCGTCCTTGGTCTTGATCCCGAGCTGGCTCATGGCCTCCAGCTCGGCGGGCAGGCCGTGCGTGTCCCAGCCGAAGCGGCGCTCGACGCGCTGGCCGCGCATGGTGCGGTAGCGCGGCACCACGTCCTTGGCATAACCGGTCAGCAGGTGGCCGTAGTGCGGCAGGCCGTTGGCGAAGGGCGGGCCGTCGTAGAAGACGAACTCGTTGGCGCCGTCCGCGCCGGCGTCGCGCTGGTCGATCGACGCCTGGAACGTGCCGTCCTTGTCCCAGAAGTCGAGGACCTCGCGCTCGAGCGCGGGCAGGTCGGGCGAGGCGGGGACGCCGTCGGCGTCGCGGTGCAGCGGATAGTGCGCCATGTTCGGGTGGCTCCTGAAGCAGCAGGTGGACGACTCGGTGGTGCTCTGCTGCGAGGACGACACGCCGGAGCGCGCCGCGGTACCACCCCGCTTGCGGGCTCGCGCCCGCCTCTCGTTGACGGCTGTGACGGGCCTCCCCGTCCGGTTCTACTAGGGACCTCCGCCCGACGCCGGTCGCTCGCCTCGCGAGGTCGCGTCACCCGGGTCTTCGGTCCTGTTCTTCCGGAGGCTCACCGGTGATAGCCGGGTCGATGCCTGTGGCTCCATGGTACCGAGCCGCGCAACCCGGTTTCGGCGTCAGGAGATCCCGAGGTGCAGGAGCATCGCATCGTCGAGCTCTGCCATCTGCTCCGTCGACAGCCGACCGACCCGCTCAACGAGCCGTGCCATGTCGACGGCCCGGAGCTGCTCCGCCTGAGCTTTCGAGTCGACCTTCAGACCCGACCCTGACTTCTTCACCAGAACCTGGAACGACAGCACCCGCTTGACGTTGCTCGTGAGAGGGACAACCGTCAGAACTCCGCGGCCGACCCGCCGCGCCGCCAGGTTGTACGCGTCATTGGAAACGATCACGACCGGCCGGATCTTGTTGGCCTCCGACCCACGTACCGGGTCGAGATCGGCATACCAGACCTCACCGCGACGCATCTGAGTCCAGCCCATCTCCCACGGTCACGTCCCATACCTCGGCCTCGCCGGAGTCATACCAGTCGGCGATGGCCTCCTCGTACTCCAAGGTGAGCGCCATCTGCCGAAGCGCACCAATGGCACGCTGAACGCCCGCGGACCGGGAGCCCAGATTCTCCTCCGCGACGAAGTTGTCCAAGAACTGCAAGTCTTGGTCGGGGATGCTCACACTTACCTTCATACCTGGCATCCTACTCTTCGAACCAGGGGTCATGCTAGGGGTCATACCATCGTTGCTACTAGTTCGCTGTAGCCCGCCCGGCTTGCGAGGATGGGGGCGTGTCCCTCACCTCCGCACCCGCAGCCTCCCTCACCCCGCGCCGCCTCTACCGCGTGCTCGCCGTCGCCGAGACCGTCACGTGGGCGCTCCTCATCCTCGGCATGGTGCTGAAGTACCTCGTCCAGGTGGGTGACTGGCCCGTCCAGGTCGCCGGCCCGGTCCACGGCACCGTGTTCGTCGCGTACGCCTTCACGGCGGCCCTCGTGGGCGTCAACCAGCGGTGGGGCGCCGTACAGACGGCGGCCGCGGTGGCGACCGCCGTCGTGCCGTTCGCGACGATCCCGTTCGACCTCCGGCTCGAGCGCCGAGGCCTGCTGGAGGGCGGCTGGCGCCGGGAGAAGACCGACCACCCCGGCGACGCGACGTGGGTCAGCGCCGCGCTGCGCTTCCTCCTCGCCCATCCGGTACTCCTCGGCGCCGCGATGGTCGTGGCCGTCGCCGTCGTGGTGGGCGTGCTGCTGGTGCTCGGCCCACCGAGCGAGTGGGGCGCGTAGGTCTACGCCGCTGCTGCGGGACGCATCGACGGCGGGATGTTGCCCTTGAGGACGTGCCTGCGCCAGGCCTGGCGGACGAGTATCCGACGCGTCAGGAAGATTGACAGGACGAGCCCCGAGAGCACGACCACGTAGTACCAGGACGGCAGGCGGGCAGGGCTCGCGGCGAACATGCTGGCCTGCCAGAGGACGAGCACCAGGACGACCCCGATGTTGGGACCCCGGTACCGCAGGAAGAAGAGCGGCCCCTGGATGTCGTCCACCACCCACCACCAGTACCGCTCGGGGAGCCTCCGGTCGAGCAGCCGGTACAGCAGCCAGCGCCAGAACGGCGGACGCTCCCGCCACCGCAGCCCCCAGCCCGCTCGGAGCAAGCCCAGCACCTCGGCGAGCGGGAGACGTGAGGCGGCCACGGCGTCGTCGGGCAGCCCGTAGAGGTCCGCGAGGACCGCGAGGAACTCCTCGCCGTGCTGGTTGCGCCACCGGCGCGGGTAGGCCCTGAGCCAGAACCGGGCACTCCGCTCGAAGCGGGTCATGCGAGGCCCCCGGCGAGACCCGGGGCCGCCCCCGGCGCACCGAGCGCCCGCGAGCCACGCGAGGCGAGCTCCGCGAGGCGGTTCGTCTCCTCCTGCGCCGCCCGGCGACCGTCCGGCGTGAGGCGGTAGTACCGGCGCAGCCGCCCGTCGACCGCCTCCTCGCCGGCCGGCTCGACGAGTCCGGCAGCGACGAGCCGGTCCAGGTTTCCGTAGAGAGTGGCAGCGGCCAGGACCGTCCGCCCGCCGGAGATCTCGCGGACGGACTGGATCACCGCGTACCCATGGAGCGGCCCGGGGGTCAGGGCGAGCAGGACGAGGTAGGCCTGCTCGGTCATGCGGAACGCTGGTGCCATAGGCGATATATATCGCCGGGCGACCTATCCGGTCAACCCTCCTGGTATCGCCTGCTCAGCAGCCGGTAGTACTTGCTCGACAGCGCGTACCCGGTCAGCAGCAGGCCCAGCACCGCGGTGAGGACGAACACGAGCGCGATCCCCCGCTCCTGCCCGGTCCCGAACCAGCTGCCGATCCAGCGCGCGCCGGCGCCGTCGGACATGAACGGGATGAAGAAGAACTGGGTCAGCGGGCTGATGAGGAACGCCGTGAGCGGTGACGCCGCCTGCTCGACGCTCTGCGCGAAGCCGAACACGCGTCCCTGCCGCTCGTAGGGCACCACCTTCTGCAGCACCGTCTGCTCCGACGCCTCGACGTACGGCATCGCCACCATGTAGACCGCGAGCCCGGCAACGAGCCAGATGACGGAGTCCCGCAGCGGGAAGATCATCGTGACGCCCCACGTCACCATGTTCACCAGGAGGATGGTGCGGACAGGGTTGGACCCCAGGCCGGTGCGGGCGATCATCAGCCCGCCCACGATCATCAGCGCGCTCAGGCCGCCCCAGACCAGCCCCCACGCCTGGACGGACATCATCGACAGGCCGTAGGCGTCCATGAGCGCCATGAACACGCCGCCCAGCAGGTTGTTCACGGCGGCGAAGCAGATGAGCGCCACCATGCCGGGGATGACGCGCACCACCTGGATGGTGCCGCGCAGGTCCACCTTGTTGCTCTCGCCCTCGGCGGCGGCGTGCGACAGCGCCTCGGGCACCCGGACGAGCTGCAGGTGGACGATCGCGACCGCGAGGATCCCGACCGCCAGGATCAGTACCCACAGCATCCCGCTCGACCCCACGAGCAGGCCGCTGATCACGGACGTCACCAGGAACGAGATGCCCATGACGGTGCCGACCAGGCCGTTGGCGCGGTCGCGCCGGGCCTCGTCGAACAGGGCGGTCACCACCGTGGGCAGCGCGATGCCGCGGACGTTGCCCGCGATGACGCCGGTCATCAGCAGCACGACGAACAGCCACAGGCGGACGCTCGCCGGGTCCTGCCACTCGCTCGCCGGGGTGGTCAGGTAGAGCGCGAACGACGCGACGTACGCGGCCAGCGACACGACCGCCGACACCTGCATCACCGTCTTCTTGCGGTGGTGGTCCACGAGGCTGCCGAACCAGATGCCCGTCGCGACCGTGCTGAGCAGGAAGATGCCCGAGATGACGCCGGTGGCGAAGACCGACCCGGTCTGCAGGTACACGTAGAACGTGATGGCGAACCAGACGGTGTAGTTGATCACCGACACCAGCAGCACGTTGACGAGGAGCTGCACGAAGGTGCGGACCTCCGGGTCGGCGAACCGGAGGCGGGGCGCATCCGGCGCGCCCCCCGCATCCCCGCCTTCGCCCGCTGCAGCATCCTCCGGCACCACGGTGGTGGACGTGAACCGGTCCGCCAGGGTAGGCGGCTCGGGCTGGTCGTGCTCTGACATGGGGGTGGCTCCGTTCGGATGGTGCGTCCTGTACGGGATACGACGACGCGGCGGCCCGGAACTCATCGCCGGTGCACCGCCGTGCGCCTCTCCACGACGCTAGAACCTCGACCGAGGTCGAGGTCAACCCGTTCAGCCGACCCGGATCGTCACCGTGTGGTGCCCGGTCGCGCCGTCGGGCGCCGGGGGCGCCTCGCCGGCGGTCTGGACGCGGCCGTCGGCGTCCGTGGCCCGGACCTGCAGCCTGTGCTCGCCCGGGTCGACGTCGTCCAGCACGGCCCACCACTGCCGCCACGTGTCGGGACCCACCGTGGCGGCGAGCTCGGCCGGGCGCCACGGCCCGTCGTCGACCCGGACCTCCACACCGGAGATCCCGGTGTGCTGCGCCCACGCCACCCCGGCGACGACGCCGTCGCGCACCGTGCCGCCCGGTCGCGGCACGTCGATCCGCGACTGCAGCTTGACCGGTCCCAGCGCCGACCAGCCGCGGGGCGTCCAGTAGCCCTCGTCGTCGGCGAAGCGCGTGACCCGGAGCTCGGTGACCCACTTCGTGGCGGACACATAGCCGAACAGACCGGGCACGACGAGCCGCGCGGGGAAGCCGTGGTCCACGGGGAGCGGCTCGCCGTTCATGCCGACCGCGAGCAGGGACGCGCGGTCCGGGTCCGTGAGCGCGTCGAGCGGGGTCCCGGCCGTGAAGCCGTCGACGGACCGCGACATCACCATGTCGGCGCCTGCCCGGGGCCGGGCTCGGGCCAGGAGCTCGCGCACGGGGTAGCCGAGCCACAGCGCGTTGCCGATGAGGTCGCCGCCCACCTCGTTGGAGACGCACGCGAGCGTGACGTGGTGCTCCTCGAGCGGGAGGGCGAGCAGCTCGTCCCAGGTCAGGGTGAACGGCTCGTCGACCAGGCCGGTCACGGTCAGCGACCACTCCGCCGGGTCCACCTGCGGCACGCGCAGCGCCGTGTCGATCCGGTAGAACTCGGCGTTGGGCGTCACGTACGGGGTGAGCCCGTCGAGCGCCGCGGGCGCCAGGTCCACCGTCCCGGTCGCCGCCGCGGACGCGAGGTCGGCGGTCGCCGGGACCGGCGCCGCGACGCTCGCCGCGGCGGGCAGCCGCAGCGCACCGCGGACGGCGTCCACGGTGCGCGCCGCCACCGACACCGCCCGCGACGCACCCAGCGCGACGACCGCCGCCGCGGCCGACAGACCCGTCACCAGGAGGAACCGACGCCGGTCCAGCGCCGCACCCGGGCGGGGCGCCTGCGGCATGGCGCCGGGGCGAGCCGGTGCAGCCGCGGGGGCGTCCGGCGTCGTACCACCCGTGCCCGACGGCGCCGCACCCGCCCAGCCGCGCAGCCTCGCCGACGCCGCGCGCAGCAGGGCCGCGGCGACCGCCACGCCGAGGAGGCTCGGGACGGCCCACAGGACCGTGGCCCCGGGCCGGAGCACGGCGACCACACCGGCGACCAGGCCCACCGCCCCCACGAGTCCCGCGCCCAGAGGAGGCCGACGGAGCTCGAGGACGCCCGCGAGCGCCGCGCCCGCCGCGAGGACGACGCCCATGGTCCCGAGCAGCACCGCCTTGTCGGCGGTGCCGAACCAGGAGATCGCGAGGTCCTTGAGCCAGGCGGGGACCCCGTCGACCACGGCGGCGCCGGCCGCGAACACGGGGCTGGAGCCCTGCGCGACGACGGCGGCGACGAGCTCGGCGACGGCAAGTCCGGTACCGGTGGTCACGACGCCGGCGACGACCGCCCACCAGGGAGTCTGCTTCACCCTGTCAGGGTCCCACCCCGGGGCCCTGACGCCTACGCCGCGGCGGCCGTCGTCAGGTGATCGTCAGACGCCGGTGCGGGCGGTCTTGGTGTTGTGCGCCTGGGCGCGGGGTCGCACCACGACGAGGTCGACGTTGACGTGCGGCGGCTGGGCGAGGGTCCAGGCGATGGTCTCGGCGATGTCGTCGGCGACGAGCGGCTGGTAGCCGTCGTAGACCTTCGCAGCGCGTTCGGCGTCGCCGCCGAACCGTACGAGCGAGAACTCCTCGGTCGCGACGGCGCCCGGGGCCAGCTCGATGACGCGCACGGGCTCGCCGACGATCTCCCAGCGCAGGGTGGTCGACAGCATCCGCTCGGCGTGCTTCGCGGCGGTGTACCCGGCGCCGCCCTCGTACGCGCCGTGCGCGGCCGTGGACGTGACGAACACGATGTCGCCCTCGGCCGCGCGGACCAGGGGCAGGACCGCCTGGGTCACGCGGAGGGTCCCGATCACGTTGAGCTCGTACATCCCGCGCCACGCGCCGAGGTCGGCCGACTCCACGGGGTCGAGCCCGAAGGCACCGCCCGCGTTGTTCACGACGGCGTCGAGGCCGCCGGTCGACGCGAGGTGCTCGGCGAGCGCGGCGACCTGCCCGTCGTCGGTCACGTCGACCTGGAACGCCTGGGCGCCGGTCTCCTCGGCCAGCGCGTCGAGGCGTTCCTTGCGGCGGGCCGCGGCCACGACGTCCCAGCCGTCGGCGCGCAGCCGTCGCACGGTCGCGGCCCCGATGCCCGACGACGCCCCGGTCACCAGGGCACGCCTCGCGGGCCGGGCCTCGACCGCGGTGACGGTCGGCTGAGCGTTCTCGGTGCTGTTGGTCATGGTGGTGCCTTCCGTGCCGTGCGACGTCTGCTCCGCGCAGGCTATCCGCCCCGTCGCCGACTCGGTGACTTCGTCGGACGAAGGCACTGTCTCGGCGGGGTGGGTGGTGACGACGCCGGCAGCGAAGGTGTCCTGCGCGGCGCGCGGGTTGTATTGTTCTGGGCGGATCGCGAGCCCCTGGATGGCTCGTGGGGGCGGCCTCTGTCTTGGGGCCGCGGGTCCGGGCGACGCGAGCTGACGCGTCACATCACCTGAACGCGCCCGCGTCGCCCTGTGCTGACGTGCGGACGCCCCCGATTCCCAGGAGCCCTGTCGTGCCCCGTCCTCAGTACCGTCCCGCCCGCATCCCTCGTGCACGTTCCCGCGCCCGGCTCCTCGGTGCCGCCGGGGCCGGTGTGCTCGTCGCCGGCCTCGCCGCCTGCTCGCCCGGCGACGCCGGCGGGACCACCGTGGAGGTGACCCCTCCGGCGTCGGGCACGGGGTATCCCCTCACCGTGGACAGCTGCGGTTTCGAGACCACGTTCGAGAAGGCCCCCGAGCGGGTGGTGACGATCAAGTCGTCGTCGACCGAGATGCTGCTGGCGCTCGGGCTGGGCGACCGGATCGTGGCGTCCGCGTTCCTGGACGGGCCCGTGCCGGAGTCGCTGGCCGACGCGGCGGCCGAGGTGCCCGCGGTGGCCGAGCCCCTGTCGGACGAGGCGCCCGGCGCCGAGGCGGTCCTCGAGCTGGAGCCCGACCTGGTCTACGCCGGCTGGGAGTCGAACCTGACGGCCGAGACGGCCGGCGACCGCGAGACGCTCGCCGGGCTGGGGGTGGCCACGTACGTCTCGCCGGCCGCGTGCAAGGAGCCCGGGTACATGCCCGACCCGCTGACCTTCGAGGACGTGTTCGCCGAGATCGAGCAGGTGGGCGCCGTCTTCGACGTGACGGACGCCGCGGACGACCTGGTCGCCGAGCAGCGCGCCACGCTCGAGAGCGTCACGCCGGACGACCGCGGGCTCACGGCGCTGTGGTACTCGTCCGGCACGGACACCCCGTACGTGGGCGCGGGGATCGGCGCACCGCAGATGATCCTCGACGCCGTCGGCCTGGAGAACGTGGCCGCCGACGTGCACGACACCTGGACGTCCTACTCGTGGGAGAAGGCCGTGGAGGCCGACCCCGACGTCATCGTGCTGGTCGACGCCGCGTGGAACACGGCGGACTCGAAGGTCGAGCGGCTCGAGGGCAATCCCGCGACCGCGGAGCTGACGGCGGTCCGCGAGGGCCGCTACCTCGTGCTCCCGTTCCCGGCGTCCGAGGCGGGCGTCCGGAACGTCGACGCCGTCGTGGACCTCGCGGCCCAGCTGGAGGCGCTCGGCCTGTGAACGGGACGACGGCGGGGCCCGCGCTCGACGCGGGACCTCAGGGACGCGAGGCCGCAGCGGCTGCTGCCCGGCCGGTTCGCCAGGGCGCAGGGGGCCCGGGCGGGACGGGCGGCACACGGGTGCGCGGCGTCGCATGGTTGTGCGCGACGGCCGTCGCGCTGGTCGTCACGGTTCTGGCGTCGGTGACGATCGGCCCGGCCGACCTCTCCGTGTCCGAGGTGTGGCGGTCGATCGCCACCCACCTCGGCCTGGGGGGCCTGCTCGATCTCGAGCCGTTGTCCCGCATCCGCGACGGCATGGTGTGGCAGCTCCGCCTCCCCCGCATCCTCACCGCCGCGGCCGTGGGCGGCGGGCTCGCGGTGTGCGGCGTGGTGATGCAGTCCCTCACGCGCAACCCGCTGGCCGACCCGTACCTCCTGGGGCTCTCCTCGGGCGCGTCGCTGGGCGCGGTGCTCGTGCTGCTCGTCGGCATCCCGCTGCTCCTGCCGGTCGCGGCGTTCGCCGGAGCGGTGCTCGCCCTGGTCGCAGCCCTGGGCCTCGCCGGGTCCCTCGGCGCGATCACCCCCACCCGCACGGTGCTCGCGGGGCTCGCGGTGAGCCAGCTGTGCGCGGCGGCGGTGTCGTTCGTGATCTTCTGGTCGGCCACGGGGGACGCGTTCCGCGAGGTGCTGTCGTGGCTCATGGGGTCCGTCGCGTCGGCGACGTGGACGTCGGTCGCGATCACCGGGGTGGCCGTCGTCGTGCTCGGGACAGCCCTGTCCCTGTCGGGGTCGGTGCTCGACGCGTTCACGTTCGGCGACACGTCCGCCGCCGCCCTGGGACTGCCGGTGAACCGGGTGCGGTGGGTGCTGCTGATCGGCGTCGCCCTGCTGACCGGCACGCTCGTCTCGCAGAGCGGGTCCATCGGCTTCGTCGGGCTGATCCTGCCGCACGCCGTCCGGCTGCTCACCGGCGCGCGGCACCGGCTGCTCCTGCCGCTGTCGGCCCTGCTCGGGGCGTCGTTCCTGGTCTGGGCCGACACGCTGGCTCGCACGGTGTTCGAGCCGAGGGAGCTGCCGGTGGGCATCGTCACGGCCGCCGTGGGGGCGCCCGTGTTCGCGCTGCTGCTGTGGCGAGGAAGGGGGAAGGCATGACCACGACGTCGCACCGTTCGATGGCGCCCACGCCGGGGGCCGCAGCCGGAGACTCCCCGCTGGCCGGGCTCGACGCCTCACGAGTGTCCTGGGCCGTGGACGGCCGCCTGCTCCTCGACGGCGTCGACTGCACGGCACCGCCCGGCGCGGTCACGGGACTGCTCGGGCCGAACGGGTCGGGCAAGTCGACACTCCTCCGCGTGATCGCCGGGGTGCAGCCGGCCGGGGCGGCGGCGGTCGGCACCACCTCCGGCCGGGAGGGCGGTATCCGGTTCGGGGGCGACGACCTGGGGGCGCTGCCGCGCCGTCGTCGGGCACGGACGGTCGCCCTCGTGGAGCAGGACGCGACCACCGACCTGCCCGTCTCCGTGCTCGACGCCGTGCTGCTCGGGCGGATCCCGCACCGATCACTCCTCGCCGGCGACTCCGACGCCGACCGGGCGGCCGCCTGGGCGGCGCTCCGCACCGCGGGCGCCGAGGCGCTGGCCGACCGCGAGGTCGCCACGCTGTCAGGAGGAGAGCGTCAGCGCGTCCACATGGCACGCGCCCTGGCACAGCAGCCGCGCCTCCTCCTCCTCGACGAACCGACCAACCACCTCGATATCGCCGCCCAGCTGCATGCCATGCGCGTGCTGCGCCGGCTCGCCGACGACGGCGTGACCGTCCTCGCAGCGCTGCACGACCTCAACCTCGCGGCCGCGACGTGCGACCACGTGGTGCTGCTCGCGGACGGCAGGGTCGCGGCCGCCGGGCCGGTGGGCCAGGTGCTCGTCCCCGAGGTGATCGAACCGGTCTACGGCGTGCGGTGCGACGTGCTGACCCACCCGCGCACCGGGCGGCCGGTCCTGGTGTTCGGCGACCCCGTGTGATCGGCAGGGGGTCCGCGGTGGCGAGCCGCGCCCCGCGGAGCATGATGGGGACATGGCTGCTCCCCAGGTCGTCGCCCGTGCCGCGAAGGCGTTGAACCCCGTCGCCCTGAAGGCGTCGTCGAAGGCGCCGCCCTTCGCGACCGTGCACCACGTCGGGCGGCGCAGCGGCAAGCAGTACGCCACGCCCGTCGTGGCGTTCGCCGCCCGCGACGACGCCGCCGGCGAGGTGCTGGTCCTCACGCCGCTGCCCTGGGGCCAGGACACCGACTGGATGCGCAACCTGCGCGCGGCCGGTTCTTTCCGGCTCACCCGCGGCGGCCACGACTACCAGGTGGACCGCGTCCGGGTGCTCGACGCCGACGAGGCGGCCCGGCTGCTCGCCCCGGCTCCCCGGGCCCTCGCCACCGGGCTCGGGATCGGGCAGTTCCTGGCCGGGCGGCTGCACCGGGCGCCGGTGGTCTGACCCGGCGCCCTCACCCGGTCAGCAGTCGGTGTGACCCGTCGCGCACCACTGGTGACCCACGTCGACCACCAGCCGCGACCCGCTGCCCGGCCCCGCCAGGACGAACGCCCGGAACGGCAGCCGAGCCCGCACGCCCAGCCCCACCTTCGTGACACCCTCGTAGCTGCCCGCCCAGGCGACGTGCCGGAAGGTGCTGTAGCCGGTGGTGTCGACCAGGTCGCCCGAACCGGTGAAGAACGAGTCCGTCGGGACGACCCCCACGCGCGCCACGACCTCCAGGCGTGCCCCGCCGCGCACCGGCACGACGAACCCGGAGCCGTCGCTGGTGACCTGGCTGACGTACCGCACCGACCAGCCGGTGAGCGGCGCATCGACGTCGAGCACCAGGCGGTCGAAGCAGGCGTGGCGGCCGGCGCGCACGTCCGTGAGCTGCCCGAGGGACATCCCGGGCGCTCCCCGGGCGGTCGAGCCCCACACCTGCCCGCAGTACGGATGGGCTGTTGCCGCTGGAGCCGTGAGCACGGTCCCGGTGACGAGCAGCGACAGGATGGACACCCAGATCAGCATGATGCGACGCATGATGTACTCCCTCGTACCCCTTCGACGATCCTCCCGCCCCACGGAGCCGTCAATGGGCACCGGTCGCCGTCGGGGGTGAATTCCCGCGGCGCTCGCGGCGGTAGCGCGCGCCTGCCATGCTTCGAGGATGTCGTTCCGGATCACGGGCCTCCCGGAGGCCGACGCCGTGCTGGACGAGCATCCGTTCGCGGTCCTCGCGGGCATGATGCTGGACCAGCAGTACCCGATGGACCACGCGTTCCGCGGGCCGTGGAAGGTCGTCGAGCGTCTCGGCACCTTCGATCCCGCCGCGATCGCCGACGCCGACCCCGAGGAGTTCGTCGCCCTCGCCACCACGCCTCCGGCCATCCACCGGTACGGCCGCGCCATGGCCGCCCGGCTGCAGGAGCTCGCGCGGGTCGTCGTCGACGAGTACGACGGCGACGCCTCACGCATCTGGACCGAGGCGTCGTCCGGCGCCGACCTCCTGAAGCGGGTGAAGGCGCTGCCCGGGTTCGGCGAGCAGAAGGCACGAATCTTCGTCGCCCTCGTGGCCAAGCAGCTCGGCGTCCGGCCGGCCGGCTGGGAGAAGGCCGCCGGCGACTACGCCCTCGAGGGTTACCGCTCCGTCGCCGACGTGACCGGTCCCGACTCGCTGCAGAAGGTCCGCGACTTCAAGAAGGCGAAGAAGGCCGCCGCCACGACCACGGGTTGATTCCCGAGGTAGCAGCGGCGGCCTCCGGGCCTTCTCAGCCGACCAGGCGGAAGGTCGCGTCCTGGCGGGCGGTGTCGGTGCTGATCGGGTCGATCCGTAGGACGTAGCCGGTGTGGCGGAGGTACCGGTCGGGGAAGTTGTAGGACTGGTACGACGACCACGAGGAGCTGGCCAGCCCGGCGACCTGGCGGAAGGTCGCGTCGGCCTTGAAGGTGGTCGACCCGTCGTTCGGGGCGAGCCTGAGCACGTAGTTGTCGTGGCGCAGGTAATGGCCCGGGTAGTTCACCGACTCGAACGAGACGTACCCCGTGCCGCTGTTGGCCAGACCTGCGACGACGCGGAACTGGCCGTCCAGGGCCGGGCTGACGTCCGGGTCGATCCGGACGGCGAAGTCCGCGTGGCGCACGTAGCGGTCCTGGAAGTTGTAGGACTGCAGCCGCCGCACCGAGACTGCGCCAGGGTTGTTGTTCTCACCGGACGGGCCGGCCAGCACCGTCGAGGTCGAGACCGGTACCCCCAGGTTGGGCGTGCCGTCCGGGTTCCACGAGATCCGCTGCGCCCGGCTGGTCCGCGTGGTGCCGCACCCCTGGGAGGCCGAGGAGTTCGCGTGGTAGATGATCCAGTCCTCGGTCCCGTCCGGCGACGTGAAGAACGAGTGGTGGGCCGGCCCGTACACCCCGTTGGCGTCGCTTCGCTGGAAGAGGGGGTCGGCCAGCTTGGTCCAGTGGCTGCGGACCATCGGGTCCGACCCGGTCAGCTCCAGCGCGCCGATCTTGTAGTCCGGGGTCTGGCAGAAGCTCGCCGAGTACGTCAGGAACGTGCGCCCGTTACGTTGCAGCACGTACGGACCTTCGTTCACCGGGTTGCCCTGCCGTTCCCACGCCAAGGTGGGCTGGGAGATCAGCGTCCCGTGGGCCGCGACCGTCCACGGGTTCGTCATCCGGGAGATGTACAGGTTCTGGGTCGCTCCCGACTCGAAGCTGCCGTTGTCGGTGAAGGCCGAGAACACGAAGTAGTTCACGCCGCCCACCGCCATCACGCTGCCGTCGATCGCCCACCCGTCGTTCGGCATGAGGTTGAGCTTGGCCTTGTAGGTGTACGGGCCCATCGGGTCCGACCCCGCGCTCTCGAGCACGTGCTGACGCTGCCCACCACAGCAGGCGCTCGGACCGGCCGAGTAGTAGAGGTACCAGCGCCCGTTCAGCAGGTGCAGGCTCGGAGCCCACATGTTCGACGTCGCGTTCGGCTGGGACATCTGGAACACCCGCGTCTCAGGCGCCGTCCTCAGGCCCGCGAGCGTCGACGACTTACGGAGGTAGATGCTGCCCGTCCAGGTCGTGGCCGCGTAGTAGTAGAAACCGTTGTGGTACCCCAGCCACGGGTCCGCGCTGTTGGGCGTCCCGACGACCGGGTTCTGAAAGCTCGTGCCAGGAACAGCGGTGGCGACCGTGCCGGGCACGGTGAAGGGAAGCAGGACGAGCGCGGTGAGCGCGACCAGGAGCAGCCGCACAGCACGCCGCCGTTGGCGATGCTGATTCATGTCTTCGAACTCCTCAGTAGGTGATCTTGAAGGTGGCGTCCTGCTTGTCCGTGGTCGACGAGCTCGATGTCACGGGGTCGATGCGCAGCACGTAGCCGGAGTGCCGGAGGTAGCGGTCGGGGAAGTTGTACGAGCGGAACGAGGTCCACGTGCCGTCGGCGAGTCCCGCGACCTTCGTGAACGTCGCGTCGGCCCTGAAGGCCGCCGTCCCGTCGCTCCGTTCCAGCCGCACCTCGTAGTTGACGTGGCGCAGGTAGTGGCCCGGGTAGTTCACGGACTCGAACGAGACCCCTGACGCGCTGGCCAGGCCCGGCACCACGCGCCACTGCATGTCGGCGGTCGGGTCCATCGGCGCGACGTCGATCCGGGCCACGTTCGACGCGTGCCGCACGAAGCGCCCGGGAAAGTTGTACGACTTGAGCCGGTTCCAGCGGGGCGAGCCCCACCGGGCGACCAGGGCGTCGTACTCGGCCTGGGTGATCGGCTGGATGGTCATGTGCTTGGCGTTGATCGGCCCGGTGAACGTCCGCTGGTTCAGTGCCGACCACGTGGTGCCGTTGTTCGTCGAGGACCACCCGTAGAACACCGGGTTCAGCGGCACGAACGAGTCACCCCACAGGGACAGGGTGCTGCTCGTGTTCGACTTCACCAGGATGGGCGCCTCGATCGCGTCGCCCTGACGGAGCCCGGGGCTGATCGTGGTGAAGCTGTTCGGTGCGCCGGTCGTGGACCGCGCGACATACAGGTTGCCGTTGTCCATGTTCTTGTAGGCGAGGTAGAACGTGGAACCGTCGACCAGGACGTCTCCGTCCAGGACGTTGAAGCCCGGGTCGAAGAACACCTGCGGCGTACCCAGGTTCACGAAGTCGGTCGTGTAGTTCACCATGAGCACGTCCCGCGTGCCGTTGTAGGCGGAGTAGATCACCGCGTACTGGTTCCGCGACGGCACCCAGAAGGCCTCCGGCGCCCACGAGTGGGTCGCCATCGAGTGGAGCTTCACGCGGCGGTAGCCGGTGAACCCCGTGAGGTTCGCCGAGTCCCACACATGGATGTACTGGTTGTTCTCGGTGAACACCCGGCCTGTGAGGTCGGTCGCCAGAACGACGAAGGTACCGTCCTGCTGACGCAGGATGTAGGGATCACGCAGGCCCCGCGTGCCCGCCGTCGGCGCGACGACGGGGTTGTTCTGGTTGAGCGGCATCCATTCGGTGCCGTCCTTGCTGACGGCGAGGTGGAGGGCGTACGAGTCACCGGACTGGTTCGGCGACTCCGTGAAGTACCCCATGACGTACCCGGAGTAGGTGGCGGGGCAGCCGGCTGGACAGCCGCGGCGAGCACCAGGGTGGACGCCGCGGTCGCGAGCGCGGCCAAGGCTGCGACGACGCGTGAGCGCACCATCAGCTCACCGCCTCGGGTGACGCCGCGCAGGGACTGCCTGGGACGTGACAGGTGTGCATGTTCGCTCCTTTGCGATCGGGGTCAGAGCACGCTCGGCCTGCGGACCGGCTCAGACGAACCGCCAGAGGTGGTCGTTCGTGCCGTTGTCGTCCCAGAGGAGCACCTGGGCACCCTGTGCGGTCGACATGTCCTGGACGCCGAGGACCCGCCCGCCCGCGGCCTGGATGCGGAAGGTGTCACCGGAGGTGTGGCGGAGCCGCCACTGCTGGCTCGTCGCCCCGGTGTCGGTCGTCTGGACGACGCGCGTCCCGTTCGCCGTCCCGCCGGACTCGGCCGCGAGCACCTTGCTCGTGTGCTGGTTGCGCAGGCGGAGGTAGCCGTTGCTGCCCACCACGGCAGTCCACAGGTGGTCCGCGGTGCCCGTGTCGCCCCACTGGATCACCAGCGCGCCGTCGGCCGTGGACATGCCGGTCACGCCGAGCACCTGGCCGCTGTGGACGTTCTGGATCCGGCGGGCGCCCGAGGGGACGAACCGCCAGCGGTTGTCCGCCGACCCGTTGTCCGGGTCCATCACCACCGCCGCGCCCCGGGCCGTCGAGCCGCCCGCCGTACCGAGCAGCTTGCCCGTGTGGTTGTTGCGCACCCGGTGCGTGCCGTCGCCGTTGTCGAGGATGGTCCACAGGTGGTCGGCGGTGCCCGTGTCGCCCCACTGCAGGACGCGCGCCCCGTCGGCGGTGGACATGTCCTGCACGCCGAGGACCTTTCCGCTGTTCACGCAGCGGAGCTTGACCGCGGTCCCCGCGACCACGGGCACCCAGTCGTGGTCCGCGGTGCCGTTGTCGTCCCACTGGAGGGCGAGGGCGCCGTCGGCCGTCGACGCCTCCGCGATGCCGAGCACCAGGCCGCTCGCGGCGTTGAGCAGCCGGAACGGCGCGCCCCCGCCGGCTGCCCCGTTGGTCGACCAGTACACGGTGTAGTTGAACCCGTGCGCGTCGTAGAACGGCACCAGGTTGACGGTGGAACCGTTCGCCGTCGCCGTGAACGCGAGCGAGCTGCTGCTGGTACGTGTGACCGACGAGGTGTTCAGGGCAGGCAGGCTCGACAGGGCGGTGCTGCCGTAGTTGCCCGCCAGGACGACGGGTCCGTAGAAGACGGCGGCGACACCCGGGTTGTCGTTCGACGGCTCGACCCGCACCGCCATGGGCAGCCGGACCGTGACCACGTCACCGGAGGCCCAGGAGCGGGTCAGCGTGGCGTACGTGCCGGGGGTCGTGGCGATGGGCTGGGTCGCGCCGTTCACCGCGACCGTGGCCCCGGTGGCCCACACCGGGATACGCACCCGCATGGTCCACGACCCGGAGGCCGATCCCGTCACCGTGAGGGTGGTCGTGTCGCTCACCGGGTACGAGGTGGACTGCGTGACCGTGATCCCGCGCGCTGCCCACGTCAGGACCGAGGGCATGAACAGGTTCACCGTGAGGGTGGTCCCGGAGAAGAAGTAGATCGAGTCCATGAGCTTGGTGTTGGTCTCGAGGCCCGTGCCCTGGCAGCACCAGAACGAGTCGTAGTCGGTGCTCCAGGTGCCGCCGCCCAGGGCGGGCCCGACGCCGCGCCGGCCGCCCGGCTGGAGCGGCGTGAAGTAGGTGACGTGACCGTGCGCGCTGGCCGGGTTCTGCGAGCCGATGAGGTGGTTGAGGAGGGCGCGCTCGTAGAAGTCGAAGTACCCGGCGTTCGCAGTGTCGAGGAGCCACAGCTCCCGAGTGAGCTTCAGCATGTTGTACGTGTTGCACTGCTCGCAGGCGTCGTTCCGCAGGTAGGTGGAGATGGCGTTCGGCGCCCGGAAGTGCTCCGCCTGGCTGTTGCCCCCGATCGCGTAGGTGTGCGCGCCCACCGTGAGCGCCCAGGCGTTCCGCGCGATGTCCCGGTACCGCGTGGTGCCCGTCGCCTTGTACTCCCGGGCCGCGCCGATCCACTTGGGCACCTGCGTGTTGGCGTGCAGCCCGTTGAGCTGGTCCGTGTTGGTCGCGAGCGGGTCGAACACCGCGGCGTGGTCGAACCGCTGGGCGACGGTGAGCCACCGGGCGTCGTTCGTCATGAAGTGCAGGTCCGCCAGCACCGCGTTCATGCCACCGAACTCGACCCGCAGCGTCGTCTGCATCTGAGCGGTCGTCAGCCGTGCGGTGCGGGCGTCGACCCAGGCGGCCATCCGCAGCAGCACGTCGCGCGCCTGGGTGTTCTCCAGGTACCGCCACACGTCGAGCAGGCCCGCGAGGGTCTTGTGGAGCGCGTAGTACGGCACGTTGCCGTTGCCGCTGCCGGTCTCGGCGACGGAGATCTCCGACTCCGGGAAGCCGGACAGGTAGCCGGCCGCGAAACCGCGCGCGGAGTTGTTCGCCTGGCACCTGGCCAGCTCGGCGACCATGTAGGTGGCCTTGTCGCGGCAGACGGTGTCCCCGAGCACGGCCCAGGCCTGCGCCCACGCCGACAGGAAGTGGCCCTGGCTGTGGGTGCGGAACGAGAAGCTGGGCGCCTCCCAGCCGCCGAGCGCCGCGGCACCGTTCGTCGAGAGCCCGTGGTTGGCGCGGAAGCTGTACAAGAGCCGGTCCACGTCGATGAACCGCAGGTAGGACAGCGTGCGGTTCTGGTTGTCCATCCAGCGGCTGGCCGTGAGCCGGACCTGACCGAGCGTGAACTCCGAGGCCGCGGCGCCGACCTCGCCGCGGGCCGGCGGAATCACCGCGGCGGCGGGAGCAGCCGACAGCAAGGCCGGGCCGACGGCGGCCGCGGTCCCGGCGACGGCCGCCCCGCGGAGCACGGTCCGACGGGTCAGCGCGCGGGACTCGACGGCGGTCGAGGGGACGAGAGTGCTGGACATCTGGTGCATCGGCTGGTGCATCGGCTGGTGCATCGGCGAACCTCCGAAGGGAAGCGGCACCGGAGCGGGCACCCGCCTCGGGTGGCCCGCGGCGTCACTGCCGTGCGGGGCTGACCCGGAGCGCGGCGGCGAGCTCCAGCGAGGATGTGAGCGCTAACATGGTGCGAAGAGACTCTAACAGCAGCGAGCGGGGCCCGAGAAGACCCGGGCCCCGCTCAGCTGCTTCACCTGCCGGCGCAGGCCGGCCCTCCCACGCCAGGTCGGCTCAGAGCAGACCCACCACCGCGAGCGCCGACGCCGCCGCCCCCGCCAGCGCGCGCACGTGGTTCCACCGCGTCCACGGCTGGTGGTAGTCGCGCCAGCCCTCGGCCACGTCGGGCGCGGCGAGCAGGCCGTTGTTGAGCGGCACGTTGAGGACGACCGTCACGCCGAACGTCCCGACCGCGTAGACGGCCGTCGCGGCGAGGAACCAGCCGGCGCCCGGCAGGCCGGCCGCGTACGCCCAGACGGTCGTGACGAGCGGCAGGAGCAGCGCCCCCACGAAGACCACCATGAACGGCGGCCGCACCGCCTCGGCGTTGATGCCGTTCATCACGGCGCCCGCCTCGCCGTCCTCGGCGCGGCGCAGCCCGCGGACCACGAACGCGGAGAACCCGTAGAACACCCCGGCCGACAGGCCGAGCACCACGGCGGACAGGACCGCCAGCACATCGAACATCTCGCCACCTCCTGCCCCCAGTCTGGTGTCCGACGGCGGTCGCGCGCCTCGGGCGCGCCGGTCGCCCCGTCAGCGGGTCGGTCGTCAGTTGGTCGGCCTAGGCTCGGACCATGAGCGAGCCGACGTCGAACCCGGAGCATCCCGAGCACTCCGTCGGGGGCACGTACACGGTCCCGGGCAAGGAGTACACGCGCGACCAGAACTACGTCACCACCCGCATCACGGCGGACGGGCGGGACGGCTACGCCGTGGAGCCCGGCCGGTACCGGCTCGTGGCGGCACGTGCGTGCCCCTGGGCGAACCGGTCGATCATCGTGCGCCGGCTGCTGGGCCTGGAGGAGGCGATCTCCCTGGGCCTGCCGGGTCCTACGCACGACGCGCGGTCGTGGACGTTCGACCTCGATCCCGGGGGCCGGGACCCGGTGCTGGGCATCGAGCGCCTCCAGGAGGCGTACTTCGCACGGGACCCCGAGTACCCGCGCGGCATCACGGTGCCGGCCATCGTGGACACGCGTGACGGCGCCGTGGTGACGAACGACTTCGCGCAGATCACGCTGGACCTGTCGACCGAGTGGCGCCCGTACCACCGCGAGGGCGCGCCGGACCTGCTGCCGGCTGCTCACCGCGACGAGCTCGACTCGGTGATGCGCCGCATCTTCACCGAGGTGAACAACGGCGTCTACCGCTGCGGCTTCGCGGGCTCGCAGGCGGCCTACCAGAAGGCGTACGACCGGCTGTGGGCCGCCCTCGACTGGTTGGAGGACCGGCTGTCGCGGCAGCGGTACCTCGTCGGAGACACGATCACGGAGGCGGACGTCCGCCTCTTCACCACGCTCGTGCGGTTCGACCCGGTCTACCACGGGCACTTCAAGTGCAACCGGAACCGCCTGACCGAGATGCCCGCGCTGTGGGGCTACGCGCGGGACCTCTTCCAGACGCCCGGGTTCGGCGACACGGTGGACTTCTGGCAGATCAAGCAGCACTACTACGTGGTGCACACCGACATCAACCCCAGCCGGATCGTGCCCGGGGGACCGGACCTCACGGGCTGGGTGACGCCGCACGGGCGCGAGGAGCTCGGCGGAAGCCCGTTCGGCGACGGCACGCCACCGGGCCCCGTGCGGTCCGGCGAGGAGGTGGACCCGGAGCACACACCGCTGTCGTAGGCCGTCGGCGAGGTCACGTCACGGTTCGGCGACGGCCGTGAGAGCGGCGCCGGGAGTGTGGGTGGTGCGTGCCACACTGTGACCATGCTCGAGCTTGCCACCGGCAGCGGCCTCGCCCTGGCTGCCGGCCTCAACGCCTGGATCCCGCTCATCCTGCTCGGTCTGCTCTCGCGGTTCACCGACCTGCTGGAGCTGCCCGGATCGTGGGTCTGGCTCGAGAACCCCTGGGTGCTGGGGATCCTGGGGGTCCTGCTGGTGGTCGAGTTCGTCGCCGACAAGATCCCCGTCGTCGACAGCGTCAACGACGTGATCCAGACGGTGATCCGGCCCACGGCAGGCGGCATCGCGTTCGGGGCGGGCGCGGGCTCCGAGACGGTCACCGTCACCGACCCGCAGTCGTTCTTCCAGTCCGGGCAGTGGATGCCGGTGGTCCTGGGCATCGTCCTGGCACTCGGGGTCCATGCCACCAAGTCGGGGGCGCGCGTCCTCGCCAACACCGCGACGGGTGGCACCGCCGCCCCGTTCGTCAGCACCGCCGAGGACGTGGGCTCGGTGGGCGTGTCCTTCCTCGCCGTCCTGCTGCCCATCCTCGTGATCCCGCTGCTGCTCGGCCTGGTGGCGTGCATCGTGCTGGTGGTCCGCACCTGGCGCCGGCGAGGCGATCTCAAGGGCGCCTTCTAGCGCCCTGCCCTCTCAGGCGAAGACCTGGCTGCAGCGTGTGATGCGCACGCCGCCGGGCACCTGCCCCACGAGCATGTGGTAGTCGGCCGTGCCGTCGGGCTCGGCCAGGTGGACGGTGGCCTGCCCGGTGGCGGTGCGGACCGAGCGCAGCACGAGCGAGCGCCCGTCCGTGCCGTACATGACGGCGACCCGGTACCGGCAGGCCTCCTCGGCCTCCCGCGCGGTCAGCGGCGCGCGGCCGAGCCGGCCCCACCGGCCGTCGTCGGGCAGCGCCACCCGCGCCACCACCCGCCCCGGCGACCGGCCGGCGACGACCCGCCTCGGCAGCTCGGGCGCCGTGTCCGCGAAGTGCCGGCCCCGTCGCGGCGCAGGCAGCACCGTGGCCGGGATCCGGGGGACCGGGAGCCCGGCGACAGGTGTGGCGGGTGCACCGGCCACCGGAGCGGCCGGTACCGCCGGTGCGGTCCGGGAGAAGGGCCGGAGCGGGGGTATCCCGTCCGCCGGGAGGGTCAACGTCTCGACGTGCTCGTCTGTCGCGTTCTGTCCCATAGGGGCAGATTCGCAGCGCATCCCGCTCCCCGCCACCGGTGACGGTGAAGTGCGGAGACGGTCAGAACACGTACAGCAGGATCGCCGTCAGGATCCCGAGCGAGACCACCACCGCGACGACCTGGACCACCAGAGCGGTCCGCCCCGGAGAGGCCTGTCCGCGCCCCTCCGTCGACGCCTCGTCCGTCGCACCGTCATGGGTCGAGTGGGGGCCAGGGGATGCGGGCACAGGGAACCTCCGGAGTGATCAGCAGGGACGCTCCGAGGTTATGAGGCTTTCGCGAATTACGCGATAACACAGCCGTGGTACCGGCAGGTCGGCCGGGTGAATTCTGCCGGGCCCGTGACCTGGCAGGACGCGCCGCAGCTACCGCTTGGGCCGCGGCTTCGCCGTCACCTGCGGCACGTCGGTGCCCGCCACGCCGGGCGCGCCGCCCGTCGCCGTCCGGCCCGGTCCGGCGGTCCCCGGGCCGGCCGCGGGCTTGGCCCGCCCCGCCCGGAAGCGCCGCACGGCCGTGAACAGCGTGACGCCGGCGATCACCACCGCCACTGCGTCGTCGCCCAGGCCGAAGGGCGCGAGGACGTCCGGGATCAGGTCGACGGGACTCGCCACGTAGCCGAGCGACCCGACCAGCGTGACGACCTGCTTCCACGACAGGTGGAACGTGCCGCGTGCCGCCGGGTCCCGAGCCATGGCGTGAAACTATCCGATCGCCGCACGACCCGCCAGGACGCCGGGTCAGACAGCGACCGTGTCGCAGGCCTCGGGGACCAGGCGGCTCGTGTAGCCGGCGGCGACCAGGCGGTCGAACGCCAGCAGCACGTCGTCCGGCACATCCTCCTCGGGCTGCGCGATGAAGCCCTTCTCGGCGTAGAGCGTGAGCCGCTGGGTGTCGCCCACGATCATGTCGATGACGCGCGTGACGTCACCGATGTAGTCCACGTACTGGTCCAGCGGGAGCCGCTGCGAGGCGCAGTAGACCTCCACCTCGGGCCAGACCATGCGGCACGTGGCGTAGGCCCGGCGCTGCTGGTAGGGCCGGGTCACGAGGAGGACGGAACGCACCTCGATCTGCTCCTCGGCGAGCTTCTTCCGGCTGTACTCGAGGTTCTCGCTGGTGTTCCGCGCCCGGGGCTCGACGATGACGGCATCCGCCGGCACCCCGTGAGCCACGGCATGGTCCCGGTACCCCACGGCCTCCCCCGACGGGAAGGCGTCGAGCGTGGTGGGGGCGTTCGCCCCGGTGAACACGATGCGGGGGAAGTACCCCCGGTGGTAGAGCTCGGCCGCGTGCTCCGCGACGCCGAGGTCGTGGCCGCCGAGGCCTATGCAGACGTCGACGGGCCGCGGTTCGTGCCTCAGGTCGTGGTAGTCCCACAGCACCTCGACATCGGCCCGCACGTCGCCAGGGATCATGACGGTCGGCATATGGGGACCATACGGCTCAAAGCACTGGCTAGCACGAGGGGGCGTACGTGACACCTCGCCGGGAGCCCGGATCCCGGGGCGGGGCGAACATTCACCCGGCCCAGGATCGCGTGAGGGTGGCGCATGCTTCGACAAGTTAGCGCACGCGGCACCCTCGGCAGGACATGTGCCGCCTTCAGAGACACACCTCCCAGTGGTTGCCGTCGGGCGAGTCGGTCACGCGGACCACGAGCCGGAAGCCCGCCGCAGCGGCGATCCGGCGCAGCATCATGAGGCTGGGCTGCATACGTCCGGTCTCGATGCGGCTGATGGTGGAGGTGGGCACGCCCGCACGGCGGGCGAGCGTGCTCATGCTGAGCCCGCGCGAGAGGCGCAGGCGGGTGATGAGCTCGCCAGTGGTTCCTGGCGGGCCGACGGGCTGACGGGAGGTAGCGGTCCTGGACACGTGGGGCTCCGTCCGAAGAGGTCCTGAGCGCACGACAGGGCCCGCCGGAGGGGCATCGTCCCGGCAGACCCTGTGATGGCTAGCACTCTATTCCTCTAGGAGCAGTTCCGCGCGTCCACCGGAACAGTCAGGCATCTGCCCTGCTCACAGCGCCACGCGGCGTGTCGTCCTCGTCGCGCCCCGCGCTCGGCCGACCGGCCGCAGCGCTCTCACCCGCCCAAGCCCAGGACGCGGTCAAGAATGTCCATCCGGGGCCGATACTCTCTGCGGTCATGAGCACGCTGACCGCGGCGCGCGACGCACGACGCCTGGCACAGGAGCACCCCGCCTGGGTGCTCCTGCGGTCGCGCCACGCACCGGTGGCGGTCACGCTGCTGGCACGCTGCCTCGACGAGGGCGCACGACGCCTGCCCGAGCCCGAGCTCGTCGCGTTCCTGGAGGACGAGCTCGACCTGCTCCGGCACCAGGATGCCGACCTCCCGAGCGCCGCCGAGCTGGTCCACGAGTGGCTGACCGACGGGATCCTGGTCCGGCGCACGGTCACGCGGGGCACCCGCGGCAGCGCCGCAGAGGTGCTCGAACCGTCGGAGGGCGCCCTGGTCGCCCTGCGGTTCGCCGCCGAGCTCCACGCCCCTCCCCCGCGCGCCACCCCGGCCCGGCTCGCCCTGGTCGCCGACGGCCTGCGGCGCGTGGCCACGGCCACCGAGCCCGACCGGGACACCCGGCTCGCCGCCCTCCAGGCGGAGCGCGACCGCGTCGACGCCGAGATCGCCCGCGTGCGCCACGGCGACGCCCCCGTGCTCGCACGCGAGGACGCGGCCGAGCAGGTCCGCGAGCTGCTGTCGGTCGCTGCCGCGGTCCCCGCCGGGCTCGCCCGCGCCGTCGCCGAGCTGGAACGCGCCGACGACGGCCTCCGGCGTCGTCTCACCGAGGCCCAGGGGTCCGCCCCGGACACCGTCCGCCGTGACGCCGTGCTCGACGACCTCTTCCGCGGCGTGGACCACCTCGCGGAGTCGGCACCCGGCAGGACGGTCGCCGCGGTCAGGAGGGCCCTGCGCGAGCACGCCGCCGACCTCGACCCCACGCCTCTGCTCGACCCCTCCCGGATCGGCCTCACCCCTGCCGAGTCGGCCGCGCTGCGCCGCCTCGTCCCCGAGCTCGAGGCCGCCACCGACGACGCGGTGGCCACGCTGGCCGCCCTCCGGCGAGGGCTGGTCCGCCGCCTCCGGGCGCAGGCCCCCACCGCAGAGCAGGCGCTGCACGGTCTGCTCCGGGAGGCCGTGCACGCCTCGCTCGGCACGGCGGAGGCGATCCCGCTGGGGAGCCCCACGCGGCTCACGCTCGCCGTGGGCGCCGCCGACCCCGCCACTCCCGCCGGGCTCACGCTCCACCACCCGGAGGATGCCGAGCCGGCGCCGCCCGTCGTGAGCCACTCCGGCCGCACGACCCGCGTGGACGCCACCGTGCTGCGTCAGCTGGCGCGCGCGTCCGAGATCGACGTGACCGAGCTGCGCGCCCAGGTCAACGACACGGTGGCCCGGTCCGGCGCCGCCTCCGTCGGGCAGGTGCTCGCCCAGCACCCGGCCAGCCAGGGGCTCGCCAGCGTGGTGGGCCTGCTCGTCCTCGCCGAACGGCACGGCCGCCGCGCCCCCGGCGACGAGGACGTCTCCTGGACCACGCAGGCCGGACCCCGCCGCGCCACCGTGCCCCGCCACCTCTTCGAGGAGCTCGTCCCATGACCGAACTGAGCGCATCCCGCCCGGGCAGCCCGCCCACCGGCCGCCTCACCGCGGTCCGTACGGGCACCTTTCCCTCGGTGCCCGACGGCGAGGGCGGCGCCCGCTCGCCCTCCCCGAGCGGCCCGCCGCCGGCCGGGGGCGCCCGGGTGCCCACGACGGCCGGCGGGACGAGCGCAGGGGCCGCACGACCGCCGTCGGGCAGCGACGAGGTGACGGCCCTCTGGGCCGGGGACACCGGGACGCTCCGTGCCGCGACCCGCAGCGCGCTCGCGCTGCTCGTGCGCGGCCCGTACCTCTCCGCCGACCGCGACCCCGCCGCCTGGCGCGCACTGCTGGCCGACGAGGAGCAGGTCCGGTCGCGGCTGGCCGACCTGTACCTCGACCTGGTGCTCGACGTGGACACCCAGGTCGCCTTCGTGCGGGCGGCGAACGGCGCCACCACGTCGGCGGTGCGCGAGCAGCCGCTGACGTTCCTGGACACGGCCGTGCTGCTCCATCTGCGCGGGTGCCTGCTGGACACGGCGGGCGAGCGCACGGTCGTGTCGCGCGCCGGGGTGGGCGACGCGCTCGCCGGCCTGCGGCGACGGGCGGGCGTGGACGCCACGGAGTTCGTACAGCTCCTCGACGCGTCCTGGGCGCGCCTCGTCGACCGCAGCCTCCTCGAACCCACCGGGGCCGACCGCTACGAGGTCTCGCCCGTGCTGCGGGTCCTGTTCGGCGCCGACGAGGTGGCGGCCGTCCAGGCCGAGTACGCACGACTCGCCAAGGAGGGCGCATGACCGCCACGACACACCCCGGGCAGTGGCGACTCGCGCGGATCGAGGTCGTCAACTGGGGCACGTTCTCCGGTCACCACCGGGTCGACGTCGCCCGCGAGGGCTTCCTCGTCACGGGCCACTCGGGATCGGGCAAGTCGTCGCTCGTGGACGCAGTGGCGGCGGTGCTGACTCCCCCGGCCCGCCTGCGCTTCAACGCGGCGGCGGCCGGCGCCGCCGCGGCCGGCGCCGAGCCTCGTGCCGCCGACCGCGACGTGCTCGGGTACGTGCGTGGTGCGTGGCGGCACCGCACCGACGAGGCGACCGGCGAGGTCGTGGCCGACCACCTCCGCCCCGGGACCACGTGGAGCGGGGTCCTGCTGCGCTACGAGCAGGGCGTGCCCGCGGGTGAGGGCGGCTCGGGCGTGGTCACGCTCGTGACCCTGTTCCACGTCGGCCGGACGGCGACGGCGGTCGAGCAGCTGCACGTGCTGCTCGCCGACGACCTCGGGCTCCTCGACCTCGAGCCGTTCGCCCGGTCGGGGCTGGACGCCGCGGGCATCGCGTCGCGCTGGCCGTCCGCCGGCGTGACCGACCGGCACCGGTCGTTCACGGCTGCCTTCACCGAGGCCCTCGGCATCGAGGGCGAGAACGCCCTCGTGCTGCTCCACCGGACGCAGTCGGCCAAGAACCTCGGCAGCCTCGACGACCTCTTCCGCGGCGTGCTGGACGAGCCGCGCACCTTCGACCTCGCCGAGGCCGCCGTGGAGCAGTTCGGCGACCTGGCGCAGGCCCACGCCCAGCTGCTCGAGGCCCGGCGCCAGGAGCAGCACCTCGCCCGGCTGGTCCCCCTCGCCCGGGCCTACGACGAGGGCGCCGCCGCCGCGGTGCAGGCTGCCGGCCTGCGCGGGTCGCTCGAGACCTTCAAGGAGACGTGGAAGCTCGAGCTCGCCCGCACGGCGCTGGCCGACGCACGGCAGGCCGAGGACCTCGCCGCCCACTCCCGCGACGCGGCCGACACCGAGGTGCTCCAGGCGAGCAACGCGCACCAGCAGGCTCTGCTCGTGCTGCAGACCCGCGGCGGCCAGGCGCTCGCCACCCAGGGTGACCGGCTCGCCCGGGCCGGCGAGGTGGCGGCGCTCGTCCGCAACCGGCGCGCCGAGCTCGCCGAGGACCTCGCGGACGCGGGCCTCGACTTCCCGGCGTCGTTCGAGGACTTCGCCGCCCTGCGCGCCACCGCACGCCGGGTGCTGTCCGGTGGCGACTCGACGCTCGAGGACGCCCGGCGTGAGGTGCGGCGGGCGCACGAGGCGCGCGCCGTCGTCGGGCAGCGCAAGGACGCCCTCACGGCTGAGCTGGACGCGCTGCGCGACGGCGGGACCGCCATGGGCGCCGCGCTGCTGGCCGCGCGGGCACAGGTGTGCGAGGCCACCGGGCTCAGCACCGCCGCGCTCCCGTTCGCGGGCGAGCTGATGCGCGTCCGCTCGTTCGACGCCGAGTGGCAGGGAGCCCTGGAGCGGGTGCTGCGGCCCCTCGCGACCACGCTGCTGGTCCCCGCCGCGCACCGCGACGTGGTTGCCGCGGCGCTCGACGCGGCCGACCTCGGGACCCGGCTCGAGGTGGAGGTGGTGGGCGTGCGCGTCGACGCGCCGCGACCTGCCGCCGCCGACTCGCTGATCCACAAGATCGAGGTCAAGGACGGGCCGATGGCCGGGTGGCTGCACCGGCGGCTGTCCGACCAGTACGACTACCGGTGCGTCGCCTCGCTGACGGGGTTCGACCTGGACGGCCCGGCCGTCACGCTCGAGGGCCTCGTCGCCGGCGGGGACCGGCTCGTCAAGGACGACACGACCACCGTGGGCGACCCGGCGACCTGGGTGCTCGGCTGGGACGGCGACGACAAGCTCGACCACCTCCTCACCGTCGCCGCCGAGGTCGAGGCCCAGGCCGAGGCTGCGGAGGAGGCCCTCGCAGCCGCCGAACGGGCCGAGCGCACCGAGCAGCGCCGCCGCACCGCCCTGCGGCAGGTGGAGCGGCGCGACTGGGCCGACGTCGACATCGACACGGCGGAGCGGTTCCTCGTCGAAGCCCAGCACGAGCTCGACGCGCTCCTCAACGGCACGCAGGACCTCGTCTCCGCCTCCAAGGACGTCGGTGACGCGGAGCGGTGGCTCGACGAGGCGCGCCAGGCTGCCTCCGGCGCGGCCGACCTGCTCGCCGAGGCCCGCGCACACCGGCGGGCCGTGGAGCGCGTCGTCACCGAGCTCGGCGGCACGACGCTCCCGCCGCTCCCCCTCGCCCACCGTGCCGAGCTGGAGCGCCGCTACCACGACCTGGCCCCCGACGTCACGCACGAGACCATCGACGACGTCTCCCTGCGCGTCGCGCGAGGGATCGACGCGGAGCGCGAGGCCGGGCTGCGGAGCGCGGGGGCGGCCGAGCGCGAGATCGTCGCGCTCCTCGGCGAGTTCCGTCGCCGGTGGCCGGCCGTGGCCCGCGACCTCACCGACCAGGTGAACGACCGCAGCCGCTACCTCGCGGTGCTCGAGGCCCTCCGCACCCAGCGCCTGCCGTCCCTGGAGACCACGTTCCTGGGGCTCCTCGCGAACGAGTCCCAGCGCGACCTCGAACGCCTCGCGGCCGAGGTGCGCCGGGCGGGCGCCGAGATCCGCGAGCGCATCACGCCCGTCAACGCCTCCCTGCTGCGGTCGCCGTTCGACGCCGGGCGCTACCTCCAGATCCGCGTCAAGGAGCGGCGGCCCGCCGTGGTCGACCGGTTCCTCACCGAGCTCGACGCCCTGTCGGTGCCCTGGGCGCTCGACGACATGGACGCCGCCGAGCGCTCCTTCGCCGTGCTGGAGCGGCTGATGCGCCGGCTGGGCTCCGCCGAGCCCGCCGACCGCGCCTGGCGGACGCTGTGCCTCGACACGCGACGGCACGTCCGGTTCACCGGCGTGGAGGTCGACGGCCAGGGCATGGTCCTCGACGTGCACGACTCCTCCGCCGGCCTGTCCGGCGGCCAGCGGCAGAAGCTCGTCGTGTTCTGCCTGGCCGCGGCGCTGCGCTACCAGCTCGCGCCAGGTGAGGACGACGTGCCGGCGTTCGGGTCCGTGATCCTCGACGAGGCGTTCGACAAGGCCGACACGGAGTTCACGCGCACCGCCATGGACGTGTTCCGCGCGTTCGGTTTCCACATGATCCTCGCGACGCCGCTCAAGCTGCTGCAGACGCTGGAGGACTACGTGGGCGGGGTCGGGCTCGCGACGTGCCGGGACTTCCGCGACTCGCGGATCGACGTGGTGGAGCTGGCGCCGGTGGAGGCCGCGGCCGCGGTGCCGGGCACCGGCCCGGCCACGGACGCGTCGTCGGGCGACGACGAGGCGGTGCTGCCGCCGTGGGACGCGGCGGACGCCGACGTCACACGGGACGCCGCGAGGTAGTGCCGTCGTCGGACGACGACGTCACTGTCTCGGCGGGTTGGCCGCCGCGCCGTCGGCGTAGCCGCGGGCGTAGGCCTCGGCCGAGCCCTCGCGGAAGAGGTCGTCGACGCTGGGGCGCACCAGGGCGCGCGCGCCGGGTCCGTCGTCGGCCGTGACGTGGTGCGCCAGGCCGCGCACGACGGCCACGGCACGCCCGGTGGCCTTGCCGCGCACCAGCTCGCTCGCGGACGCGATCTCGTCGACCACGCTGGTCACCGTGACCGAGAGATGCCGGCCGTAGCTGTCCGTCCCGCCGCGGAGGTCGTGGGCGACGCGCACGCCCGCGGCGCCGATGGCGATATCGACGAGGGCTTCGCGCCAGGCCCGTCCGGCGGTGTCGGTGACGACCACGCCCAGCCGGCGCAGCCCGAACCGCTCGTGCAGCGCGGCGCGGATCGCCCGGGCCGTCGCGTCCGGATCCTCGGGCAGGAGCAGCACCGTGCCCTCGGGGGTGTTCGACGCGTCGACGCCGGCCGCCGCCATCACGAGCCCCAGCCGGTTCTCCACGATGCGCAGCGGCGGCAGCCCGGGCCGCTCGCGCGTCGCGACGACACGGACCGTCTCGGCGGTGATGGCGTCCTCGCGGTCGTCGGCGGCGACGACGCGTCCCTCCGCCTTGGACACGATCTTGGACGTGACCACCACGACGTCGCCGTCCTCGAGGCCCTCCTTCGCGAGGAGGTCGCCGATGAGGATTCCCAGGTCGTCGCCGGGCTGGATCTCGGGCAGGCCCTCAGGGGCCCAGACGGTGAGTCGCACGCACGTAGTCTCCCCCGGCGGGCCCCGGTGAGAGGCACCGGCCGGACCCGCATGTCCCGGGGACCGTCGGCCTTGACAAGGTCTCGCGCGCGAGGGACGGCTCAGCGGGACAGCTTCGGGAGGACCTCGCGCCCGAACGTCTCGATCCACTCCCGCTGGTTGCGGCCCACGTTGTGCAGGAACACCTTGTCGAACCCGAGGTCGAGGTAGCCCTGGACCGCCGCCCGGTGCTCGTCCGGGTCGGCGCTGACCAGGAGCCGGCCCTCGAAGTCCTCGGCCCGCACGTGCCGCGCGAGCTGCGCCAGGTCGTGCGGTGACCGGATGTCCGAGCGGTTGAACCGCATGCCGCCGTTCGGCCACTCCGTCAGGGCGTTCGCGAGCGCCTGCTCGTGCGTCGGCGCCCACGACAGGTGGAGCTGGAGCACGCGGGTGAGCGCGGAGGGGTCACGGCCGGCCTCGCGGGCACCGTCGGCCAGCCGCGCGAAGAGGAGCTCGACGCGGTCGGGCGGGGCGCCCATCGTGATCAGGCCGTCGGCCTGGCGGCCCGCTCGCCGGGCGGTGACCGGGCCGGCGGTGGCGACGAGGATCTCGGGCGGCGCGTCCGGCATGGTCCACAGCCGCGTGGACTCAAGCCGGTAGAACTGCCCGGCGTGCTTGACGTCGCGCCCGGCCAGGGATCCGGTGAAGAGCTTGCGGACGATCTCGACCGCCTCGAACATGCGGTTGATCCGCTCGGGCGCCTCAGGCCAGTAGCCGCCGACGACATGCTCGTCGAGCGCGTCACCGCTGCTCACGCCAAGCCAGTGCCGCCCCGGGTTCATCGCGGCCAGCGTGGCCGACGCCTGCGCCACCAGGGCGGGGTGCCACCGGAACGTGGGTGCGGTGACCACGCCCAGGTCTCCCCCGGTGCGCTCGCCCAGGGCACCGAGCACGTTCCAGACGAAGCCTGCGTGGCCCTGCTGAGGGACCGAGGGCTGGAAGCGGTCCGCGGCCATCACGCCGCGGAACCCGTTCGCCTCGGCGAACGCCGCCAGCTCCACCGCCTCCCGGGGATGGAACTGCTCGAGCATCGCGGCGTAGCCGATGGTCACCACAGTGCGACCTTAAGCCGCGAAGCGTCCTCGCCGTGCATCCGTGTGGGTGGCGGCTGGGAAGGTGTGAGGCATGCCGCACAGCTTCTCCGCGTCACGCGCGCGCCGGCCCGGCGCGCCGCGGTCCGGCGCGCCCTGGCCCGGCTCGCGAGCCGGCGGGTCCCGGGCCGGCTGGTCCCGGGCCGGCTGGCGGCCGCTCGTCGTCCGCACCGTGGCCGTGGTGCTCCCGGCGGCGCTGCTGAGCGCCGGGGCGTCGTCGTTCCTCGCGGTGCTGACGGGGCAGCTCGCCGCGGCGCCGACGCGTGCGGCGCTGACCGCGTTCGCCGTGGTGACGGCCGTGGCGATCGGCGCCGACGCCGTGACCACCCTGCTCGTCCAGCGGGCGGCGGCGCGGGCCGAGACTGCGTTGCGGTCCGAGCTGGTGACCGCCGTGCTCTCGCAGCCGCTCGCGGCTCTCGAGGACCAGGGGGTGGGCGAGCTCCTGGACCGGGTGGACGACGACCCGGCGACGCTCACGTCGAGCATCGCGTGGCTGGGGGTCGACGCCGGGCGGGCCGTCCTCGTCGCGGTCGTGTCCTGGGTGGTCGCGGGGATCACGTGGTGGCCGGCGTGGGTCGCGTTCCCGCTGGTCGCCGCCTCGGTGATCCTGCTCGCGCGGCGCGCTTCCAGGCCGTTGAAGGCGATCCAGCGCGACTCCGAGGCGGCCCAGTCCGACCACGTGTCGCAGCTCGAGGAGGCGGTGGCGGCGCGTGACGACCTGCGGACCTCGCTCGGGCAGCCGTTCGCGCTGCGCCGGTACGCCGAGCGGGCGGGCCGGTGGCTGGCCCTGCGCGACCGCTGGGCCGAGGTGTTCGGGGGCGTGCGGCTGCGGATCGAGCTGCCCCTCGACGCCCTCGTGGGTGCCGTGGTCGTGGGTGGCACGTGGGCCGTCGTGGGCGGGCGGCTCGACGTCGCCCAGCTGGTCACCGTGTGGGTGCTGGTCACCGGCTTCACCGGCCGCGTCGACTCGCTCGCCGGGATGATGCCCGCGATCGAGCAGGCGCTCGGCACGCTGCAGCGGGTCAGGTCGCTGCGCGAGGCCGAGCAGGAGCCGGCGGGCGGGCGGCCGTTCCCGGCGCCCGCGGGGGCCGGTGTCGACGTGGAGCTCCGGGAGGCCTCCTTCGCGTACGACGGCGGGTTCTCGCTCGGGCCGGTGTCCCTGCGCCTCCCCGCGGGGGCCACCTGTGCGCTGGTGGGTCGCACCGGCTCGGGAAAGACGACGCTGGCGAGGCTGCTGTCCCGTGCCGTGGAGCCGCCCCGGGGAACCGTGCTGCTCGGCGGCGTGGACGTGCACGACCTCGACCTGCAGGACCTGCGGCGCCACGTGGGGGTCGTCGGGCAGCGGACCGAGCTGCTTGCCGGGACCCTCCTCGAGAACGTCACCCTGTACGCGCCGGTGCCGCGAGCGCGGGTCGAGGAAGCGCTCGATGCGCTCGGCCTGCGCACCTGGGCCGCGCAGCTGCCCGAGGGCCTGGACACTCGCCTGGGCCCGGGCGGCGTCACGCTCTCCGCGGGCGAGGAACAGCTCGTCGCCTGCGCGCGCGTGCTCGTCCGCGACGTGTCCGTCGTGATCCTCGACGAGGCGACCGCGCGCATGGACCCCGCCACGGGCGAGCGGGTGGCACGGGCGACGCGGACCCTGCTCGCGGGCCGCACCTCCATCGTGGTCGCGCACCGGCTGTCGACGGTGCGGCACGCGGACCTGGTCGTCGTGCTCGACGACGGACGGGTCGTCGAGCACGGCCCGTGGGACACGCTCGCAGCGGGCGACGGGCACTTCGCCCGCCTGCTCGCGGCAGCGGGCCTCGACGACGGCTTCCCGGAGGGCGGCCCTCCGGCCGGGCCGCCGCCGTCGGGCGGCAGGGCACGACGCGGGCCCCACGCTGACCGGGCTGCGGGGCCTCGCCCGTCCCTCACCCGGGCGATCCGCGAGGTGCTGCGGGCACGCTGGCCGTGGGTGCTCGGGATGCTGATGCTCTGGGGGCCCGTCACCTACCTGGCGACCGGCGGCCTGGTCACGGGCTGGCTGTGGGCGTCGTTGGTCACCGGGCTCGACGACGGCGGGGCCCCGTGGCTGCTCGCCGCCGGCATCGTCGCGGCCATCCTGACCAACTCGCTGCTGCCCGCCGCGATGCGCCGGCTCAACGTGCGGTGGTGGGCCGAGTCCCGGGCGCGCCTGCGTCTCGACCTGTTGCGAGGCCAGACCGCCCAGGTCCGGAACCCGCGCGACGCGCCTGGGGAGATCACCGCGCGGGCCCAGGAGGACGGGCGGCTCCTGTCCCACGCCTGGGACTGGGCGGAGCTGGTCCTGCTGCCGCTGTCCGTCGGGGTCCTCGCGGCCACGACCGACAGCGCGGCCGCGACGGCGCTCGGGGCGGCGGCGGTGGCCGTCACCTTTGTCACGGCGGTGGTAGGACGGCGCGCCGTCGCACGCTCCGCGCGGGAGGCCGGCGACGCGCGGGCCGAGCTGGGCCGGCTGCTGGGCTCGGCGTTCGACGCGGTCCGCACGATCAAGCTCGCCGCAGCGGTCCCGGCGGTCCTCCGCCGCGTCGCGGAGGTCGACGCCCGGCGCGTCCGCGCGGCGCTCCGCGAGGACCTGACCACGTTCGCGATCTCGCTCTCGCCCCGCGTCGTCACCCAGGTTCTTACGGTGGTCGCGTGGGCGCTGCACGTGGCGGGCTCGTGGTCGCTGTTCACCACGCTCGTCGTGACGACGGCGATCGGCCGGTTCGGCTGGATCGGCAACGACCTGGGCTGGATGGCGACGCAGGCGCCCGTCGCGCGGCGGTGGCTCGACGTCGCGTCGCGCGTCGCCGGGACGGACCGGCTCGGGCGGCGTCCGGACGACGTCGACCTCTACGCGGGCACAGCAGCCGCACCGGAACCGCCCGTGCGGCGTGCCTCCCGGCTGGAACGGCTCTCCCTGCGCGGGGCGTCCGCGGTGCACGACGACGGCACCGTCGGCGTGGCGGGCGTGGACCTGACGATCCACCGCGGAGAGCTGGTGCTGGTCACGGGAGCTGTCGGGTCGGGAAAGTCGTCGCTGCTGGCTGGGCTGGCGGGTCTCGTCGACCTGCACGGGTCCGTGCGGTGGAACGGCGACGACGTGCGTGACGCCGACCGCGAGGTGTTCCTGCGACCGCCGCACGTGGCCTACGTCGCCCAGGTGCCGCGGGTGGTCTCGGGCACGTTCGAGGAGAACGTCCGCCTGGACCATGCCGAGCGACCCGTCGCCGGGCCGGTCCGCGACGCGGCGCTCGGGCCGGACGTCGAGGCGGCGGGCGGGCTCGGCACCCTCGTCGGGCACCGTGGGGTGCGGCTCTCCGGCGGCCAGGTCCAGCGCCTGGCCCTCGCGCGCGCTCTGGCGACCGGGGCCGACCTGCTCGTGGTCGACGACGTCTCCTCGGCTCTCGACGCCGCCACGGAGGCCCAGGTCTGGGCGGGGCTGCGTGCCTCGGGGGCGACGGTGCTGGGTTCGACGTCCCGCGCCGCGACCCTCGCCGCCGCCGACCGGGTCGTCGTCGTGGAGGCGGGACGGGTCGCCGCCGTGGGTCCGTGGGCGGCGCTCCAGGGCGACTGGTCGCACCTCGCGGGGTGACCTTCCGCCGCCAGGCTTGCCCCGCCTATCGTTTTTCGATAGATTCCTCTCGTGACTCGATCGAAGGAGCCCCGATGGGAAAACTGACAGTCCTCGCGTTACGGATCGTCCTCGCGGCGCTCTTCCTGGGCGCCGTATTCATCCAGGTCGTCATGGTGCCGCTGATCGGCACCGACATGAACGACCTCAATCCCGACTACGCGTACCTGAAGGCACCGGTCCTGACGATCATCGTGCTGGGGATGGTCGCCGTGGAGGTGGTGCTGGCCTGCGTGTGGCGGCTGACGACCATGGTGAAGTGGGGCACGGTCTTCTCCCCCGCGGCCTTCCGGTACGTGGACGTGATCATCGGCGCCGTCGTCGCGGCGGCCGCCCTGGTCTTCGCGTTCGCCGTGGTGCTCGCACCCGGCGAGGCCGCCGCGCCGGGCATCGTGCTCCTGATCTGCATCGCGTCCCTCGCGGTGCTCGGGGTCGCGCTCGTGGTGCTGGTGCTGCGCGCCCTGCTCAAGCAGGCCGTCGACCGGGACGCGGAGGCGTCCCAGCTCAAGGCCGAGCTCGACGAGGTCATCTGATGCCCATCGTGGTGGACGTCGACGTCATGCTCGCCCGGCGCAAGCTGTCGGTGGGTGAGCTCGCGGACCGCGTCGGGATCACTCCGGCCAACCTGGCGGTCCTGAAGAACGGCCGTGCCAAGGCGGTCCGCTTCACCACCCTCGCCGCCCTGTGCGAGGTGCTCGACTGCCAGCCGGGAGACCTGCTCCGCTGGGAGCCGGACGGCGAGGCCGGGTAGGGCGAGTCGTGCGTTCGGCAGTTCGGTGCGTGTTCGGCAGTTCGAACTGCCGAGCACGCACCGAACTACCGATCACGCCGGGGGCCGATGTCGGCCCCCGGCTCAGACCGGGAAGCTGCTCCGGAACACCCCCCGTGGGTCGCGCTCGGCCTTGATCGCCCGCAGCCTCGCGAGCTCCTCCGGCCCGAAAGCAGCGGCGGCCGACTCGCCCGGCGCGAGGAACGTGAACGGCTTGCGGCCGCTCACCCGGTCGCCGAGCGCCGTGACGATCTCCTGCTGCCGGGACCGGACGGCAGCACCGGCCTCCGGCGTGAACGGAACGCCGAAGAGGTACAGCGCGTACGGCTCGGCCAGCGCACCGTGGGGGCTGTCCGACGGCCGGGCCAGCGCGCCACCGAGGCGGCGCACCTGCACAGCGAGGAGGGGAGCATGCTGGCCGGCGAGCAGGACCCGCTCCACGACGTCGTCGAGGTCCGTCAGCAGCTCCGTACGCGAACGCCCGGCAGCGGGCTCCGTGGGCTCGGCGGTGATGGACCCGAGCTCGTCCGCGCCCAGGGTGCGGCGCGTGTCGGAGAGCCGCCCGGCCACGGCGTCGAGCGGGGCCAGGAGGTCTCGGGCCTCGCCCTCCTCACCCAGGTGCACGCTGTCGACAGCCACCACCGGGTCCGCGCCCGGGAAGCTCAGCAGCTCGAACCACACGGTCAGCGCGTCCGGCGCCGAGGTCGCCACCTGCCGGAAGGCGGCCAGGACGTCGGCTGCCCGCTCGACAGGCCACAGCATGCGCCCGCCGAACACCTCCGGCGCCGGGTGGAGGCGCAGCTCCAGGCTCGTGACAGCGGCAAAGTCGCCTCCGCCTCCGCGGAGCGCCCAGAACAGGTCCGGGTCGGAGTCGGCCGTGACGCGGCGGGGCTCGCCGTCGGCCCCCACCACGTCGAGCGCGACGACGGCGTCCGCGGCCCAGCCGTGCGCCCGCCCGAACCAGCTCAGGCCGCCGCCCAGCGTGTAGCCCGCCACCGTGACGACCGGCGAGCTGCCGGGCAGCCCGGTCAGGCCGTGGCGGGCCGCAGCGGCCTGGACGTCGCCCCAGCGCGCACCTGCGCCGACACGCGCGACGCGTTCGCGGGGCCGCACCTCGACGTCGTCGAGGCGGTGGGTCCGGACCAGGACCGTGCCGTCGGTGCCACCGGACGCGCCGTGACCGCTCGCCTGGAGGGACAGGGTGAGGCCGGAGGCGCGGGCGTGCCGGACGAGGGCGGCGACGTCGTCGGCGTTCTCGGGCTCTGCGACCGCCACGACCGGCTGGTCGACGGCGAGGTTCCAGGGTCGCCGCCGCTCGTCGAAGACGTCGTCGCCAGGCAGGTGGATCGCGCCGGCGAGCCGCGGACGCAGGGTGTCGAGGGTGGTCATGCGCTTCTCCTCAGGCAGCCGGCCGGAGCCGGGTCGTGATGCCGGACATGTTCCAGGTGGTGATGACGCCGACCGCGACGACCAGGTCGGCCCGGCGCTCCTCGCCGAGCAGACGGCCGGCCTCGTCCCAGAGGTCGTCGTCGACCGGCCCGATCCCGCCTGCGAGCGCCTCGGTGAACGCGAGGGCGACGCGCTGCGCCTCGTCGAAGAACGGGCTCTCCTGCCAGGCGGCGACCCCGTGGAGGGTCCGGCTCGGCAGGCCGCCCTGCTCGAGGTGGGTGGCGTGCAGGTCGACGCAGTAGGCGCAGCCGTTGATCTGGGAGGCCCGGAGCTTGACGAGCCCGTAGAGCTCGTCGCCGAGCGACTCGGCCATGCGCTGGTCCAGGGCGAGGAGGGCGCGGTACGTCTGCGGGGAGGCCTTGCGGGTGGAGGTGCGGGTCACTGTCACTCCTTCGATAGTGGATATCCGGTGTCCAGTTTTGGTTCGACGGCGCTGCGGCCAGGACTTCGCCTGGTGCGCAGCCTCGTGCAGGTCAGGCCCGGGAGAAGTGCCGCCGCGCGTCGTGCGGCACGCTCGGCGGGGTCGAGTCCGCGAGGTCGGCGATGGTGACGGACGCGAGATGGCGCCGCCAGGCCAGCTCGGCCTGGCGCATGGCGTACGCGATCCCGCACGGCGCGCGGAAGTCGGCGGCGGGGCGGTCCGCATTCATGCCCTGCTGCCGGATCTCTGTGCAGACGAACGCCTCCGCCCGCCCCTCGACGGCGCTGACGACGTCCATCAGCGAGATCTCGTGGGCGGGGCGCGCCAGCCGGACCCCGCCCCGCACCCCGGCGACCGACTCGGTGATCCCGGCGCGGGTGAGCGCCTGGACCTGCTTGACGAGGTAGGGGGCGGGCAGGTCGTAGGCCTCCGCGAGGCGGGCGGCGGGCACGGGGGTGGCGTCGTCGGCCTGGAGCCAGTGCAGCAGGATGCACACGTGCGCCGCCCACTCGACGCCCTCGCTCATCTTCATGGCACCCTCCTCCCCGAACCTGGACACAAACTATCCGGGTTCCTCCGCCCGGTCAACGGATGCTCCGGCAGACCGTTCCAGGCTGTGGAAAAGGTGCCGGAGAGGTTGCGCGGATCTGGGACACTTGGACCCATGAGCACTCCCACCTCCCCGGGGCCCGCGGACGCCCCGACGACCACCTCCGCCACGAACCCTCCCGCGCCCTCTGTAGCGGGTGCCGACGTCGTGCGTGCGGTGGTCCGGGAGGTACCCGAGAAGGTGAGCCTGGACGGCCTCGAGGAGCGCTACGACGAGCGCTGGACGCAGGACAGGACCTTCGCGTTCGACCGGTCCAAGAGCCGCGAGCAGGTGTTCTCGATCGACACCCCGCCGCCCACGGTGTCGGGCTCGCTCCACGTGGGCCACGTCTTCAGCTACACGCACACCGACGTGGTGGCGCGCTACAAGCGCATGCGCGGCCTCGAGGTGTTCTACCCGATGGGCTGGGACGACAACGGGCTGCCCACCGAGCGCCGGGTCCAGAACTACTTCGGCGTGCGCTGCGACCCCTCGCTCCCCTACGTGGAGGGTTTCGAACCGCCGCACCAGGGCACGGACGGCAAGAACGTCAAGCCGGGCGACCAGGTGCCGGTGAGCCGGCGCAACTTCATCGAGCTGTGCGAGCGCCTCACGGCGGACGACGAGCGGCTCTTCGAGGAGCTGTGGCGCCGTCTCGGCCTGTCGGTCGACTGGGCACAGACGTACCAGACCATCGACGCCACCTCCCGCGCCACCGCCCAGCGCGCCTTCCTGCGCAACCTCTCGCGCGGCGAGGCGTACCAGGCCGAGGCGCCCGGCCTGTGGGACGTGACGTTCCAGACGGCGGTGGCGCAGGCGGAGCTCGAGGCGCGCGACTATCCGGGCTTCTTCCACAAGGTGGCCTTCCACCGTCCTGACGGCGAGAAGGTCTACATCGAGACCACCCGCCCGGAGCTGATCCCGGCGGCGGCGGCCCTCATCGCGCACCCGGACGACGAGCGATACCAGCACCTCTTCGGCACCACCGTGACGTCGCCCCTGTTCGGCGTGGAGATCCCGGTGCTCGCCCACTCGGCGGCAGAGCCCGACAAGGGCGCCGGCATCGCGATGTGCTGCACCTTCGGCGACCTCACCGACGTGCAGTGGTGGCGCGAGCTGCAGCTGCCCACGCGCTCGGTGGTGCAGCGCGACGGCCGCATCACCACCGAGACACCGGAGTGGCTTGCCGACTCCTCCGGCCGTGCCCTGTTCGAGGAGTCGGTGGCCGGGAAGACCACGTTCTCCGCGCGTACCGCGATCGTGGACGCCCTGCGGGAGTCGGGCGACCTGGACGGCGAGCCCGTGGCCACGCAGCGCAAGGCGAACTTCTACGAGAAGGGCGACAAGCCCCTCGAGATCGTGACCTCGCGCCAGTGGTACATCCGGAACGGCGGCCGCGACAGCGGCCTCCGCGAGGAGCTCCTGGCCCGCGGCAAGGAGCTCGACTTCCACCCCGACTTCATGCGCGTGCGTTACGAGAACTGGGTGGGTGGCCTCAACGGCGACTGGCTGATCAGCCGCCAGCGCTTCTTCGGCGTCGCGATCCCGCTCTGGTACCCGGTGCTGCCATCGGGCGAGGTGGACCACGACAACCCGATCGTGCCGTCGGAGGCTGAGCTCCCGGTCGACCCCACGTCGCAGGCTCCCGCCGGCTACACCGACGACCAGCGGGGCGTGCCCGGCGGCTTCGTCGGCGACGCAGACGTGATGGACACGTGGGCCACGTCGTCGCTCACGCCGCAGATCGTCGGCGGCTGGGAGCGCGACGAGGACCTGTTCGCACGCGTCTTCCCGATGGACCTGCGCCCCCAGGGCCAGGACATCATCCGCACGTGGCTCTTCGCCACCGTGGTGCGCGCGCACCTCGAGAACGGCGTGCTGCCCTGGAAGAACGCCGCCATCAGCGGCTGGATCCTGGACCCCGACCGCAAGAAGATGTCCAAGTCCAAGGGCAACGTGGTGACGCCCATGGACCTGCTCGTGGAGCACGGTTCCGACGCGGTGCGCTACTGGGCCGCAGCGGCGCGCCTCGGCACGGACGCCGCCTTCGAGGTGGGCCAGATGAAGATCGGCCGCCGCCTCGCGATCAAGGTGCTCAACGCGTCCAAGTTCGCGCTCTCCTTCGGCGGCGGGGCGGGCTCGGTCATCGAGCTCGACGGCGCCAAGGTGACGCAGCCGCTCGACCGCGCCATGCTCGCCGGTCTCGCGGCGGTCGTGGAGCAGGCCACGCAGGCGCTGGAGACGTACGACCACACCCGCGCCCTCGAGGTCACGGAGACGTTCTTCTGGACGTTCTGCGACGACTATCTCGAGCTCGTCAAGGACCGCGCCTACGGCGCCGGGGCAGAGGCGAGCGAGGTCTCCCCCGAGACGGAGTCGGCCCGCACCGCCCTGGCGATCGCGCTCGACGTGATGCTGCGCCTCCTGGCGCCGTTCATCCCCTTCGCCACGGAAGAGGTCTGGTCCTGGTGGCGCGAGGGGTCGGTCCACCGCGCCCCCTGGCCGGACCCGCTGCCCCTCCGCGCCGTCGCCGGCGACGCGTACGCAGGTGACCTCGCGGCCGCCGGCCACGCACTCGCGGCGCTGCGCAAGGTGAAGTCGGAGGCCAAGGTCTCGATGCGCACGCCGATCCTGGGCGCCGCGCTGGCCGTGCCGGCCTCGGCGCTCGCCGGGGTGACCGCGGCGATCGACGACGTCAAGGCTGCCGGTCGCGTCACCGGTGAGCTCGCACTCACCGAGGCGGCCGAGGGCCAGGGCGACGCCGCCGTCCAGGGCGGCATCGTGGTCACGAGCAGCGAGCTCGGCGAGCCGGAAGCCCGCAAGAAGGGCTGACAGCGACGAGCACGACGACGCCCGGGCGCCTTCCCCACGGAAGGTGACCCGGGCGTCGTCGTGCATCCGGCCCGGCTGCCGAGACAGTCACGTCGTCGGACGAACGCACTGTCTCGGCGTGAGGGCTCTCAGCGGCGCTGGTCGTCGCCCGACATCGACAGCAGCGCCTCGGTCGGCGTGGAGTCGTCGTGCCAGCGCAACGTGGCCCCGACCCCGTCGATCAGGTCCACCGAGCCCTCGGGCGCGAAGGTCAGCCCCGCATCCTCGCCGATCGCGGCCCGGACGAGCGCGATCGCGGCCGGCAGCTCCTCGAGCCCCTCGGTGACCCCGAGGTCCTCGAGCTCTCCACGCGTGCCCGCGATGTGCAGGGGGTCCGGCCCGATCCACAGGGTGCGTCCGTCGAGCCGCCCGTTCCCGGTGGTGTCGGCGCCGAGCTCGCCGCTGCCGAGCTCCTCGGCGAGCACCAGCTCCTTGACCTGGCCGCGGGCGAGGACCGCGACCACGTCGTCCACCGAGGTGACCGCGCCCGTCTCACGGCCGAGGCCCTGCCGCAGCTCGGCGAGCACCTGCTCCCGCCGCCGTTCCCGGTAGCTGTCGAGGGCGTCCTCCACGTGCTCGTCGAAGGACGCGGCGCGCACGCCGCCGTTGCGGCCTCCGCCCGCGACCTCGACCACGCGGTCGGCCACGGGCCGGGCCAGCTCCGCCCGGACGAGCGGTACGGCGCGCACGTCACCGGTGAGGATCACCAGCTCGGGCTTGCTCTCGGCGACCTGACGGCCGATCTCGGCCGCCATCGCCTCCGCGTTGCGTTCCCAGGAGTCCTCGGCACGCGCCTCGATGTTCGAACGGCTGGAGCCGGTGGAGCTGGTCTTGTTGATCTCGTCGTGCGGCGCCTCGTACGACCAGCGCTCCTTGCCCGCCACGCCGGACCGCAGGAAGTCTGCGCCCTGCCGGTCGACGGCGACGCACAGCAGCTCGACGGACTCGTCGGCGGCGAGAGCCGCCTGGAGGAGGGCCGGTACCGGCCCCCAGCTGCCCGACGCGACGGCCGGCGGGCTCTTCACCGGCCGGTCCACGAGAACGCCGGTGTCGTCGGCGATGACGACCCTGCCGTGGAGGCCCCGCGGCCACAGCGGCCGCAGCACCACCTCCTCGATGGCGTCGAGGACGCCCTCGGGTGCGCCCTGCTGGGCGAGGGACTTGCGCACCGCTCGCCACCTGTTGGCAACGTCGCGGTCCCCCGCCTCGGCCGCCGGCGTGGCGTCCAGGAAGAGGGTCGCGAACGGGCCGGGATGGCCGAGGAGCGGGTGCAGCCAGTCGATCTTCATACGCACCTCCGGTCTGCTTCCACCGGGACCACCGGCCCCGGGGTGTCCCTCCAGGGTCGGTCGGATCGGGGTACGCCGCCACCCCTGGGCGTGAGGGTTCGTGGGAGATCCATTGCCCGACGACCGTGACTCGCCTCACACAGGTAAAGCCGCCATCGCGACGCGCACCCAGGCACTCATTCTCTTCATGCATAGGTGTCCAGCTGTGGGAGGTTTCCGTCCGCGTGCTCGCGCGCGATCCGCTCGTGGTGGCGGATGACCTCGCTCACGATGAACTGGCGGAACTGGACGGCGAACTCCGGGTCGAGGCCCGCGTCCGCCGCGATGCGCGTCAGGCGGTCGATCTGCTGCTGGTCACGGGCCGGGTCGGCCGGCGGGAGACCCCCGACCGCCTTGAGCTCGCCGACCTCGCGCGTGAGCTTGAAACGCTCGGCGAGGAGGTGCATCAGCGCGGCGTCGATGTTGTCGATGCTGGCACGCAGACGGTGGATCGCGGGCGGCACGGTGCCGGGGTTGGTCATGTCACGAGGCTATCCCGGCCGACCCTGGGCGGCCGCCGGATTCCAGGAGGACACCATCGTCCGGGGTACAGTCCTCACTGGCGCGCAGGGGACCGGCTCATCGCCGCAGGGCGCCGTACAACGGACGTACGACACCACGGGAGACCATCCACATGACCTTCGCCTCCTCGCCGGCCCTCGTGGAGGTGCCTGAGAGCACCAGCATCAACACGATCCTGCGGGAACGTGTCGCCAGGTCTGGTGAGCAGGTCCTCATCGAGCGCCGGGACAGCCCGACCGGCCCGTGGGTCCCCGTCACGGCCCGTGCCTTCGAGGAAGAGGTGTTCGGCCTCGCCCGTGGGCTCGTCGCCCGCGGCGTGAACCCGGGCGACCGCATCGCGATCATGTCCCGCACCCGCTACGAGTGGACGCTGCTCGACTTCGCGATCTGGGCTGTCGGCGGCATCCCCGTGCCGGTGTACGAGACGTCGTCGGCCGAGCAGGTGCACTGGATCCTGGGCGACGCGGGCGTCCGCCTGGCGTTCGTCGAGACCGCCCAGCACGCCGAGGTGGTGAACCAGGCGTGGCGGCACGGCCTGCCCATGCTCGAGGACGTCATGCTCATCGACGACGGCGCGCTGACGAACCTGCGAGACCGCGGCACCCACCTGTCGCCCATGGCCGTCTCCGAACGGCGCGACGCCGTCCGCCGTGACGACATCGCCACCATCATCTACACGTCCGGTTCCACGGGCCGCCCCAAGGGCGCCGTCCTGTCGCACGGCAACTTCGCGCACCTGACGATGAACGCCGCCTCCGGGATCCCCGAGCTGCTGGGCACGCCGGGCGCGCGCACGCTGCTCTTCCTACCGCTCGCGCACGTGTTCGCGCGCTTCGTCGAGGTTGCCGTCATCGGCGGCAGCGCAGTGCTGGGCCACTCCCCCGACGTCAAGAACCTGGTGCCCGACCTGGGGTCGTTCCGGCCGACGTTCCTGCTGGCCGTCCCCCGCGTCTTCGAGAAGGTCTACAACAGCGCCGAGCAGAAGGCCGGCTCCGGCGTGAAGAACCGCATCTTCACGTGGGCCGCCCGCGTGGCGGGCGACTACTCCCGGGCGCTCGACTCCGCCTCGGGCCCCGGCTGGTGGCTCCGCACCCAGCACGGCGTCGCCGACCGCCTGGTGTTCTCGAACCTGCGGACCGCCCTGGGCGGCGACCTCAGGTGGGCGGTGTCAGGTGGCGCCCCGCTCGGCGAGCGCCTGGGCCACTTCTTCCGCGGCGTCGGCGTGACGATCCTCGAAGGCTACGGGCTCACCGAGACGACGGCGCCCACCGCGGTGAACCTGCCCGGCCGGGTCGCCATGGGCACCGTGGGCCCGGCGTTCTTCGGCACGGCCGTCCGGCTCGCCGACGACGGGGAGATCCTGCTCGCAGGCCCGCACATCTTCCACGGGTACCTCAACCAGCCGGAGCTCACGGCCGAGGTGCTCGACGGCGGCTGGTTCCGGACCGGTGACCTCGGCAGCCTGGACGAGCGGGGCAACCTGCGGATCACGGGCCGCAAGAAGGAGATCATCGTCACGGCAGGCGGCAAGAACGTGGCGCCCGCCCAGCTCGAGGACCGGCTCCGGGCGCACCCGATCGTCAGCCAGGTCGTCGTGGTCGGCGACCAGCGCCCGTTCATCGGCGCGCTCGTGACGCTCGACGCCGAGATGCTGCCCGGCTGGTGCGCCACCAACGGGCTGCCGCCGCTCTCCGTCGCAGAGGCCCGCATGCACCCCACCGTCCTCGCGGCGCTCGACCAGGCCGTGAACCACGCCAACCAGGCCGTCTCCAAGGCGGAGTCGATCCGCAAGATCGCCGTGCTGGAGGGTGACTTCACGGAGGCGAACGGCTACCTCACGCCGTCGATCAAGGTGAAGCGCGCCAAGGTGATCGCCGACTTCGCCCCGACCATCGACGCCCTGTACGCCGGCGGACCGGCAGCTTCGACGACCAGCCCGTTCTCCGCCGTCGGCTCGCAGTAGACCGAGGCGCGACCACGAAGGAGGCCCCGGGCGATGGTGCCCGGGGCCTCCTTCGATCAGCTGGTGCTTCGCGGTTCCGCCCGGCGCCTCAGGCGCTCTTCTCGCGCGGCTGCCGGCCCCGGACGGGGCTGGTGCGCGGCACGAGGGTAGGATTGACGTTCTCCAGCACGACCTCGCGGTTGATGACCACCCGCTCGACGTCGTCGCGGCTCGGCACGTCGAACATGACCTGTTGCAGCACCTCTTCCATGATGGCGCGCAGACCGCGCGCGCCGGTGCCGCGGAGCAGGGCCTGCTCGGCGATCGCTTCGACGGCGCCCTCGTCGAACTCCAGGTCGACGCCGTCGATCTGGAACATGCGCTGGTACTGCTTCACCAGCGCGTTGCGGGGTTCCGTCAGGATCTGCACGAGCGCACCACGGTCCAGCGGCGCGACCGACGCGATGACGGGGAGACGGCCGATGAACTCGGGGATGAGGCCGTACTTCTGCAGGTCCTCGGGCCGGACCTCGGCGAAGAGGTTCTCCGTGCCCCCCGTCTCCATCGGGGCGCTGAACCCCACCCCGCGCTTGCGCGAGCGGGCTGCCACGATGTCGTCCAGCCCGGCAAAAGCCCCCGCCACGATGAACAGCACGTTCGTGGTGTCGATCTGGATGAACTCCTGGTGCGGGTGCTTGCGCCCGCCCTGGGGAGGCACCGAGGCCGTGGTGCCCTCGATGATCTTGAGGAGCGCCTGCTGGACGCCCTCACCCGAGACGTCACGGGTGATCGACGGGTTCTCCGCCTTGCGAGCCACCTTGTCGACCTCGTCGATGTAGATGATGCCCGTCTCGGCCTTCTTGACGTCGTAGTCCGCCGCCTGGATGAGCTTGAGGAGGATGTTCTCCACGTCCTCACCCACGTAGCCCGCCTCGGTCAGCGCGGTGGCGTCGGCAATGGCGAACGGCACGTTGAGCATCTTCGCCAGGGTCTGCGCCAGGTACGTCTTGCCCGTCCCCGTGGGGCCGATGAGCAGGATGTTCGACTTGGCGATCTCGACGTGGTCCCCGTCGTCGGACCCCGGGCTCGAGGGCCGGGCGAGCTCACCCGCCTGGATCCGCTTGTAATGGTTGTAGACGGCCACGGACAGGGCCTTCTTCGCCGAGTCCTGGCCGATGATGTACTGCTCGAGGAAGTCGAAGATCTCGCGCGGCTTGGGGAGGTCGGTGAGGCCGAGCTCCGCAGCTTCGCTGAGCTCCTCCTCGATGATCTCGTTGCACAGCTCGATGCACTCGTCACAGATGTACACGCCTGGGCCGGCGATGAGCTTCTTGACCTGCTTCTGCGACTTACCGCAGAAGTTGCACTTCAGCAGGTCCGCGCCGTCACCGATTCGCGCCACTACCCGTCTCCTCGCCTCAGTGCCCGACCGGATGCGCTCGCGCCGCCGGTGGACGTTCCCACCATCCATTCCACACCACGACGGGCCCGTTGTCAGTAGGACGCCCCGGTGGGTCGCTCACGTCTGTTTTCCCCCACATCACAGCACTTTGTCGCGATCTCCGCACCCTGGATGCAGGACGCCGGAGCACACCACCTCGTCGGGGGCGGGCTCCGGCGTTCTGCGACCGGGAGAGGGGCCGTCGGCCCGCTCAGCGCGGAGCGACCGCGACCGCTGCCTTACGGCTCTCCAGCACCTGGTCGACCAGGCCGTAGTCCTTGGCCTGGGCGGCGGTGAGGATCTTGTCGCGCTCGATGTCGTCGCGGACCTGCTCCACCGTTCGGCCGGAGTGAGCCGCCAGCGTGTCCTCGAGCCACTCGCGCATGCGGATCAGCTCGTTGGCGTGAATCTCGATGTCGGACGCCTGGGCGTAGCCGCCACCCTCCATCGCCGGCTGGTGGATCAGCACGCGCGCGTTCGGCAGGGCCAGGCGCTTGCCCGGCTGGCCGGCCGCGAGCAGCACCGCGGCGGCGGAGGCCGCCTGGCCGAGGCACACGGTCTGCACCTGCGGCTTGATGAACATCATCGTGTCGTACAGCGCCGTCATGGCCGTGAACGAACCACCGGGCGAGTTGATGTACAGGATGATGTCGCGGTCCGGGTCCTGGCTCTCCAGGACCAGGAGCTGGGCCATCACGTCGTCCGCGGACGCGTCGTCGACCTGGACACCCAGGAAGATGATGCGGTCCTCGAACAGCTTGGTGTACGGGTCCTGCCGCTTGAAGCCGTAGGCCGTGCGCTCCTCGAACTGGGGCAGCACGTAACGGCTGGACGGGGCGGCCCCGCCGGAGAACGGCAGGCCGTAGCCGCTCCCGGGACGGGCGTAGTTGCCGGCAAGGCGCTGCGCGGCGGCGACGAACTGGGCTTCAGGGCTCACGGTGTCTCCTCGGAAGATCTGGGTGTGTCTGCGATCCGGTACCGGTCAGGAACCCGTGCCGCCGCCGCCCGCGACCGACGAGGCGTTGGTGACGACGTGGTCGATGAACCCGTACTCGAGGGCCTCCGGCGCCGTGAACCAGCTGTCCCGGTCGTTGTCCTTGAGGATCTTCTCGAGCGGCTGCCCGGTCTGCTCGGCCGTCAGCTGGGCGAGCACCTGCTTCATGTGCATGATGAGCTGCGCGTTGATGCGCACGTCGGTCGCCGTACCGCCGATGCCGCCCGAGGGCTGGTGCATCATGACGCGGGCGTGGGGCGTGGCGTACCGCTTGCCCTTGGCGCCGGACGACAGCAGGAACTGCCCCATCGACGCCGCCATGCCCATCGCCACGGTCGCGACGTCGGGCTGGATGTACTGCATGGTGTCGTAGATCGCCATGCCCGCCGTGATGGACCCACCCGGCGAGTTGATGTACAGGTAGATGTCCTTGTCGGGGTCCTCGGCCGCGAGGAGCATCATCTGCGCGCAGATGGCGTTGGCGTTCTCGTCACGCACCTCCGACCCGAGCCAGATGATGCGCTCCTTGAGGAGCCGGTTGTAGATGGAGTCGTTGAGTCCGAAGGCAGGCCCATCGGCCCGCGCCACCGGCCCGGCGTCCATCCGCAGCAGATCGTTCACGTCCATCTCCTCGGTTCAGGCTCGTTCAGTCTTTGTGTTTCGCTCGACCCTAACGTGCAGGGCCCTGCCGGAACTCCCTGGTGCACCTGCTTTTCGCCGACAGCGCATCGGCGCTGCCCTGCGCGAAAAACAGCGGACGCCCGCCCTCCGGAGAAGGCGGGCGTCCGGCTGTCAGACAGGGCGCTCAGGCCTTGGCGGACTCCGCCTCAGCGGCGTCCGAGGCCTCGGCGACGGCGGCCTCGAGGGCCTCCGCGGCCTTGTCGTCCTCGTCCGAGCCGATGAACTCGCTCAGGTCGACGACGTTGCCGTCGGCGTCCTTCACGTCGACCTGGCGCAGCGCGACGGCCAGGGCCTTGGAGCGCGCGACCTCGCCGACCATGGCCGGGATCTGGCCGTTCTGGTCCAGGGTCGAGATGAACTCGCCCGGCTCCATGCCGTACTGGCGGGAGGCGCTCACCAGGTACTCGATGAGCTCGCCCTGGGCCACCTTGACCTCGAGCTTCTCGGCCAGGGTGTCCAGGAGGATCTGGTTCTGCACGGCCTTGGTGGCGTCGACGGTCACCTCGGCGCGGTGCTCGTCGTCCTCGAGGCGGCCCTCGGACTCGAGGTGACGGTGCACCTCGGCCTCGACCACGCCCGACGGGACGGGGATCTCGACGGAGGAGAGGAGCTTCTCCAGGAGCGCGTCCCGGGCCAGGACGGCCTGGTTCGACGTCTTGGCGGAGGCCACCTGCGCGCGCAGGTCGTCCTTCAGCTCGGCCAGCGTGTCGAACTCCGAGGCGAGCTGGGCGAAGTCGTCGTCCGCCTCGGGCAGGTCACGCTGCTTGACCGAGGTGGCCGTGACGGTGACGTCCGCGTCCTTGCCCTCGTGCTCGCCCCCGGCCAGGGGCGCGCTGAACGTGGTGGTCTCGCCGGCCGACAGGCCGGTCAGCGCCTCGTCCAGACCCTCGAGCATGTTGCCCGAGCCGATCTGGTAGGAGACGCCGGACACGGAGTCGACCTCCTCGTCGCCGATGACGGCCTTGAGGTCGATGACGACGTAGTCGCCCTCGGCGGCCGGACGGTCGACGCCGACCAGCGTGCCGAAGCGCTCACGCAGCGCCTCGAGGCGCTCGTTCACGTCGTCCTCGGTCACGGCGGTGGAGTCCACGGCCACGTCGAGACCCGCGAGCTCGGGGATCTCGATCTCCGGGCGCACCTCGACCTCGGCCGTGAACTTCAGCTGGCCCTCGCCGGCCTTCGCCGGGATCTCCGTGACCTCGACCTGGGGCTGGCCGAGCGGGCGCAGGCTCGCCTCGGACGCGGCCTGGCGGTAGAAGCCCGACAGCCCGTCGTTCACGGCGTGCTCGATGATGGCGCCCCAGCCGACACGCTGCTCGACGATGCGCGGCGGGACCTTGCCCTTGCGGAAGCCGGGGACGTTCACCTGCTCCGCGATGTGCTTGTAGGCGTGGTCGATGCTCGGCTTGAGCTCGTCGTACTCCACCTCGACGGTCAGCTTGACCTTGGTGGGGTCCAGGGTCTCGACGGCGCTCTTCACTTCGATGGTCTCCAGAATGGTCGGTGGTGCGCACGCTTCGTGGCAGTAGCGGCGTGGGCCGGGATCACCGGTGCGGCGCGGATGTGGGTGCGTACGACAGGCGTACGGGCAACCCGTCCATGGTACGCCCAGCGCCCGGATGCGCCGAACGGTGTCACCAGGCCCAGGTGAACCCGACGATCGCCCGCTCGGTCACGGACAGGAAGCGGTGCGCGGTGAGCTCGTCGTCGAGCTCGATCTCCTCGCGGCTCACCGGGTCACCGTCCAGGTCGTCCCACTCCGCCCACCACACGCGGCCGGGCACGCGGTCGGGGTGGAACTCGACCTGCATGCGCAGGCTCTCCAGCCGCCGGAACACGGCCCGCCGGTACACCGGGGGTGGCGGCTCGGGGTACCGGAACGACGTGACGTACTCCAGGGAGGCCGTCTCCCCCGACGCAAGCGGCCGGCGCAGCAGGATGTCGACGGCGTGGAAGTGCTCGTCGAGCCGGTAGAGGTCGGTCGCGGTGCCACCGCGCAGCACCTGGATCTCCACGTCCGTGGTGTCGAACCGGAAGAGGTAACGGTCCGTGCCGTCGACGAGCGCCTCGATGACCTGGCTCGTGCGGTGGTCCAGGGGGATGCCGTCGGCGCCGACCCGGTGCGTCTCGTGCACGGTCACCGACCGGTACCGCTCGATCCCGCTGAGCTCGGGGTTCCCTCGTGGCGCCCGCGCGCTCCCCGCCACGACCCGGCGACGCGGCGACGAACCGAGGAGCAGCGCCCACAGCTTCTCGGTCTCGTGCTGGGCGAAGCCGAACGCCTCCACGAACCACGTCAGCGTCTGCGTGCTGAGGACGTCGCCCCGCAGGGCGCGGGAGACGCGATCCTTGAGGGAGTCCTCCGAGATCTCGAGGCCTTCGGCCCACACGACCGGCGCCAGCACGCGGCACACCGCCCGGTGGTTGATCTCCGTGCCGCGCAGCCTGGTGGCCCGCGACTGCCAGAGGCGACGGTACGGGCCGGGCTGCGTGAGCAGCTCCTCGAGGTACCGCGCAGCCTTGTGCGCCCCGTCCGGCAAACCGTCCTCCCCCCACGACCGATCGTGCGAACCGTGCACCAACCGGTCCGTGCGACCGCCGTGCGACATAGCGACCGTAGCGTTGGCCATCACCATAGGTGAAACCACGCGCGCGAGGTACCTCGCTATCGCCGGGTGTGGTATCGATCAGGGGATGGTGGCGCCGTGCAGCAGACCGACACCGGAGCACGCTCGCGCACCGTGACGGTCGGGGTCGTCGCCCGCGACCTGGTCACCGCCGCCCGGGCTGCCGCCGTCCTGGGCACCGAGCAGCGGCTCGACGTGGCGGGCACCGCCACGACGGTGGGGTCGCTGCTGCACCTGACCGGCCCCCTCGAGGCCGTCGCGGTCGAGCTCCCGCCCGCGGCCGACGTCGACGTCCTGCTCCTCGTCGCCTGCCTGCGCGCGACGGGTGCCGCGGTGGTCTGCTTCACCACGGACGACGACGGCACGCACGACGTCGCCTCGCTCGCCCGAGCCGGCGTCCCGGTCGTCACGCTCGACGAGCTCCCGGCGCGGCTTCTGGTCGCCGGCCTCGTCGCCAGGACGGGCCCGGCCGCTACCCGCTGAGCGGCCGGGCCCCGCGAGCAGGTAGCTGTTCCCCGCCTGCAGCGGAGAAGGGGAACGCATGCCTGGTCGAGGCGATTCGGGGAACAGCTACCTGGTCGCCGGCCCCGGGCGGCCAGGTGGAAGAGTTCTCGCCGTGGAGACCTCTCAGACCTCCGACGTCGTCGTCGTCGGACCCGTGTCCTGGAACACCCTCGTCCGCCTGGACCGCCTGCCGGAACCGCGCCCGCACACCGTCTTCGCCCGCGGGACGGTGCGGACCCTGGGCGGCACCAGCGCCGGGAAGGCGCTGCACCTCGCCGGGCTCGGCGTGGCGACGACCCTGGCGACCACCGTCGGGACGGATCCGGAGGCCAGCCTGATCACCGACGCGCTCCGGCGGGCACGCGACGCCGCGCCCGGGCGGCTCACCGTCTCCGCCGAGGAGGTGCCCGGCCCGTCCGAGCAGCACCTCAACCTGATGACCGACGCCGGCGAGCGCGTCTCCGTCTACCTGTCGACGACGGCCGGCGGGCGCGGGCTGCAGCCGGGCGCGCTCGACGGCGCCGCGCACGTCGTGCTGGACCTGAGCCAGGCCGGGCTCGACGCGCTCCCGGCGGCCCGTGCGAGCGGCGCCACGCTCTGGACCGACCTCCACGACTACGACGGCGCGGCCGAGTTCCACCGGCCCTTCGCCGACGCGGCCTCGTTCGTCTTCCTGAACGACGACGGCACGCCGGACCACCGCGCGCTCATGACCTCGCTCCTCGAACGCGGTGCGACGACGGTGGTGTGCACGCTGGGCGCCCGCGGAGCCGTGGCGCTGACGCAGGACGGCTGGTCCGAGTGCCCCGCCGACGCCGCCGACGTGGTGGACACCAACGGGGCCGGCGACGCGTTCTTCGCGGGGTTCCTCGCGGCGCACCTCCGGGGCGAGGGGACGGCGGGCTGTCTGCGGGCGGGTGCGCGCCAGGCGGTGCGGGCGCTGGGCTCGGTCCACCTGAGCCCCCTGCTGGACTGAATCGGTCTGGTCCTGGCCCGCCCGATTGGACCGTGCTACCAGACCGATGCCCTCCTAGCGTGGGAGCACACCCAGACCCCGCGGAGGAACCATGTCCACGACCCCTGCTCCGACAGAACGTCTCGTGCTCGGCACCATGGTGTTCGGCACCCTGGTCGACGAGGCCACGTCGTTCGCGCTCCTCGACCAGTTCGTCGACGCCGGAGGCCGCTGGCTCGACACCGCCGACTGCTACAGCTTCTGGCTCTCGGACACCGGCTACGGCGGGCAGAGCGAGGCCGTGCTCGGCCGGTGGCTGGCCGCCCGGCCCGGCATGCGCGACCGCGTGCTCATCTCCACGAAGTTCGGGGCGGAGCCGGTCGACGCGGCTGACCCGTCGTCGGGCACCGGGCTGAGCCGGGACGCGATCCGGACCCAGCTCGAGGGCAGCCTGCGGCGGCTCGGGACCGACCACGTGGACCTGGCCTGGGCGCACGTCGAGGACCGCGCCGTCCCCGTCGAGGAGACGGCGGACGCCATGGCGGAGCTCGTCGAGGAGGGCCTCGCCCATCGCCTCGGGGCGTCGAACCACCCCGCCTGGCTGGTGGAGCGAGCGCGTCAGCACGCGATCCGCCAGGGCCGCGCGCCGTGGTCGGCGCTGCAGCACTCGTACAGCTACCTGCACCCGCGCCCGTTCGAGCTTCCGGCCGGCCAGGGGCACCGCTTCGGCATGCTGACCGACGAGCACCTGGACCTCGCCGCCGTCGCGGGGCTCGAGACCTGGGCGTACACGCCCCTGCTCAGCGGCGCGTACGACAACCCCGCCAAGGCGATCCCCGACGCCCACGACCACCCCGGCACCACCCGGCGGCTCGCGGCGCTCGACAAGGTGGCCGCCGAGCTCGGCGCGACCCGCGGGCAGGTGGTGCTCGCGTGGCTCGCGGGCTCCACGCCGGCGATCCGGCCCATCCTCGGCGGCAGCAAGCCCGACCAGCTCGCGTCCGCGCTCGACGCCATGCGCCTCGAGCTGCCCGACGACCTCCGGGCGGTGCTGGACGCGGCCTGAGCGCAGATAACCGCTGGCCACGACGCGCGTCACGTCGGGAAGGTGGTGCCATGACCATCACGCGGATCCACCCCGAAGGCCTGCACGCCACCCCCACGTACCACCACGTCACCGTCGTCGAGGCCGGACGGACCGCGCACCTCGCCGGACAGTGCCCGCTCGACGCGGCGGGCACCGTCGTCGGCCCGGGCGACCTCGCGGCGCAGGCCGACCAGGTCGCCGCCAACGCGCTGGCGGCCCTGGCCGCCGTCGGTGCCACGCCCGCGGACGTCGTCCGCTCGGTCGTCTACGTGGTGACCACGGACCGCGCCGACCTGGCGACCGTGTGGGACCGGCTGACCGCGTCGGTCCTGGGCGACGCCTTCACCACCGCGAGCACCCTCCTCGGCGTCACCTGCCTCGGATTCCCCGGACAGCTCGTCGAGGTGGACCTCACAGCGGCGCTGCGCGACTGACGTCACGCGGGCCGACGGCCTACCGTGGGCCACGTGATCACCATCGACGCCGACTCCCCCGTCCCGCCGTTCGAGCAGGTACGCCTGGGCATCGCGCGCCAGGTCGGCGACGGGACCCTCCCCGTCGGGACCCGGCTGCCGACGGTGCGGGCGCTCGCGGCCGAGCTCGGGCTGGCGGTGAACACGGTCGCACGCTCCTACAAGGAGCTCGAGGCCGCCGGCCTCGTGGAGACGCGCGGTCGGCAGGGGACGTTCGTCAGCGCGGCGGGCGACCGGTCCCGCGCGGAGGCGCAGCGGGCCGCGGCGACCTACGCGGCGACCGTCCACGCGCTCGGCCTCGACGCGGACGAGGCGCTGCGGATCGCCGAGGCGGCGCTGCGGCGCTGACACGGTCTTAATGCGTGGAACGACGGGCACGCGGCGGATACCGTCACGGCCGTGTCTGTCGCGCTTCGCACCTTTCGCCCCGCTGACCTCGAGCCCGTGGTGGACCTCTCCCTGCGGGCCTGGGAGCCGGCCTTCCGCGCGTGGCGCTCGATCCTCGGCTCCCGCCTGTACGGCCTCACCTACCCCGACTGGCGGCAGAGCCAGTCGGAGACAGTCCGGACCACCTGCGCCCAGCACGCCGACCGGACGATCGTGGCGGACGCGGGCGGCACGGTCGTCGGGTTCGCCGTCGTCGTCATCGGCACGCCCGACGACGAGGGGACCCTCGCGGGGGCCCTGGAGATGATCGCCGTCGACCCGGACGCGCAACGCCAGGGCGTCGGCCGACGGCTGCTGGACGCCGCCCTGGAGCTGATGCGCGACGCCGGCTGTTCGTACGCCGACGTCTGGACCGGCGGCGACGACGGGCACGCGCCAGCCCGAGCGATGTACGAGGCGAGCGGGTTCACCGCGCTGCCGGTGGTGCACTACTACCGGGAGCTCTGACTCCTCGCCGCCGTGACCGGCAGTTCGTCGGATGATCGGCCGCCCGGGCTGCCCCGGAAACGCCCCACACGCCCGGGCAACGGGGGGGCCCAGCCGGCGGG
>NZ_JBXTSN010000003.1:308264-311945 GCF_057158775.1 Antribacter sp. NEAU-D49
CCCCCGCGCCGCCGGCCCCGCCTGTGGGGGGCTGGAGCGCCCCCCCGGGCGGCCGATCATCCGACGAACTGCCGGTCAGACGGGGGTCACCTCGCCGTCAGGTCCAGCTGCTGATCACCCGACCCCCGATCAAGCAGCCGCGCCCGGCTCAGAGCTCGCCGCGCCGAAGCAGCGCCAAGCCTTCCATCCGCCACTCCGAGACCGACTGAGGAGGTGCCAGCTCGACACCGGCGATCCCGGCGGCAGCACGAAACCCTTGCTCGAGCTCAGCGATCAGCTCACCGGCCGGAGCCACGATCTCGGGATCCCCGTCAGGGTCGTCCAGAGAGAGCCCGAGCACCAGATCACCCTCTTCGGTGAGGGTCACGATCGCCGCGTGGTGGGCACGCGCGCGGAGGTAGATGGAGAAAGCTTGCGAAGTGTCGGGGCCTCGCCTGAGGCCGGCCAAGGCGTCGGCGTCCCCCGGAGCGGGCCGCTCGTCGACGAGGACGCGCACGAGCGAGGCGAAGCGCGGATCGCCGGGGGCCTCCGTGTCGACGTAGCGGTCGATGAACGTGGCGAGCACGGACGCTCGGTCACGGTCGGCGGCCCGTACCCACACGTACACGTCGACACAGGGCGGCACCCCCGAACGCTACCGCTGTGCGCGTGGAACCGCCCTGATCATCTCTGACCTGGGAAAACATCGGTCGGGCTGACAGGATTCGAACCTGCGACCTTCCGCTCCCAAAGCGGACGCGCTACCAACCTGCGCTACAGCCCGTGGCCTGCCGCGAAGGCGGCGTGCACCGCCGCAAGTGTAGTGCCCCGCGCACAACGTGTACGCGCAGGCCACCAGGTTTGCTAGGGTGATGGCCGCGGTCTGCACGACGGGTCCGCACCCTGGTGAGGCGACTCGCGAGGGTGCGCGGGACGTCGTCGGGCACGCTGTGCGGGCGTAGCTCAATGGTAGAGCCCCAGTCTTCCAAACTGGCTACGCGGGTTCGATTCCCGTCGCCCGCTCACACCCCGAGAGCGCAGGTCAGAGCACCTCTGGCCTGCGCTTCTCGCTTTCCCCGGCCGGAACGCGAACCGCCCGGCGACACCCGGCACCCCTCTATCGCCCGCCCCTTCCGACCGCGCGGGCTAGTCCGCTTGTGGCCTACATCTCCTCCCGCTTGCGAAATCGTTATCGATATCGTTAACGTGATGCCGCCCGGACAGTTCGGCGACGTCGACGTCGCCGGAACCCGATCGGAAGGAACGACGATGTCCCATCCCCCCACCCTGAGGCGGCTCGCCGCCCTGTCGGCGACGGCCCTCACCGCCCTCGCGCTCGCGGTGCCCGCGGCCCAGGCCAACCCCGCCGAGCCGACCCTGCGCTCCGAGACGCCGCGTGATCTCAAGATCGGCAGCGCCGTCTGGGGCCAGCGCGAGCTCCTCGACTACGACCCCAAGAACCCCACCGAGTTCCAGCGCATCCTCGCGGCCGAGTTCGACTCGCTCACCCCCGAGAACGACATGAAGTGGGCCGAGATCCACCCGGAGCCCGACGTCTACGACTTCTCGGGTGCCGACGCCGTCGTCGCCTTCGCGAAGGCCAACGGCCAGGAGGTCCGCGGGCACACGCTGCTCTGGCACAGCCAGAACTCGCAGTGGGTGATCGACGCCAGCGCCGACTGGACCTGCGACGAGGCACGTGACGTCCTCGAGGACCACATCCGGACCGTCGTCGGCCGCTACGCCGGCGAGATCTACGAGTGGGACGTGGCGAACGAGATCTTCCAGGACGACTGGGACGCGGGCGGTGTGCGCCTGCGCACCGAGGCGAACCCCTTCTTCAAGGCGTGCTCCGAGGACCCGGTGGGTCTCCTCGGTGACGCCTTCCGCTGGGCGCACGAGGCGGACCCGGAGGCGGTGCTCTTCCTCAACGACTACAACGCGGAGGGCATCAACAACAAGACCAACGCCTACTACGCCCTGGCGCAGGAGCTGCTGGCCGACGGCGTGCCGCTGCACGGCTTCGGCGCCCAGGGTCACCTGAGCCTGCAGTACGGCTTCGACGAGACCATCCAGGAGAACTTCGAGCGGTTCGCGGCCCTCGGACTCAAGGTGGCCGTCACCGAGGCCGACGTCCGCATGCCGCTCGGCGAGGACGGCGAGCCGACCCCCGAGCAGATCACGCTCCAGGCGGAGCGGTACGACAAGATGCTCGAGGCGTGCCTCAACGTCGCGTCCTGCACGAGCTACACGGTGTGGGGCTTCGACGACGCGCGCTCCTGGGTGCCGGGCGTCTTCCCCGAGGGCTACGCCACGATCATGACCGAGGAGTTCGAGAAGAAGCCGGCGTACTACTCGCTGCTCGAGAGCCTCACCGACGCAACCCCGGGCAAGTCCCCGCGCACGCCGCCGGGCCTGAACAAGTAGCCAGGTCAGTGGGCTGACGGCGTCGCGTGGGTCAACGCGCCACCGCACCACCGGCCCGTCGACGCAGTTCGAGAGCGCAGGTCAGAGACATCTCTGGCCTGCGCTCTCTCCTGTCTCACGTCGAATCGATGAGATGCGCAGTAGGGGTTGCCAGGTCGGGAAACCGGTTACTAGAGTGCGGGAAACCGGTTACCCGAGGGTTTTGTGCGATCTGTGCCTGGTCCAGCGCCGGGGTGGGCACAGTGGCCCGCTATGGGCGGGTGCCCCCTGGGCTCGGAGAAAAGTGCACGACCATCTCCCGCATTTCGACGAGGAACTGTGAGGCATGACATGAGAGCACGAGTGGGACTACGCGCCCTTGCGGCGGGGGCCACCCTGGCCCTGGCCGCCACGATCGGCATCACCACGCTGGCGACTGCGCCGGACGCCCAGGCCGCCACCGGCGGGGTCACAGGATTCGCCACCCTCAACGGCGGTACCACCGGCGGTGCCGGTGGTCAGACCGTGCGGGCCACCACGGGGACCGCGATCCACGCTGCGCTGTGCGCCCGGCCGACCACGAGCACGCCGATCATCATCCAGGTCGAAGGCACCATCAACCACGGCAACACCACCGCGGTGTCCGGACCCGGGTGCTCCACCGCAGCCGGCGTGATCGAGCTCAAGTCGATCAGCAACGTCACGATCGTCGGCGTCGGCGCCGGAGCGGTGTTCGACCAGATCGGGATCCACATCCGCGACTCGCGCAACATCATCATCCAGAACGTCACCGTCCGGAACGTCAAGAAGTCCGGCTCGCCGACCTCCAACGGTGGCGACGCGATCGGGATGGAGTCCAACGTCCGCAACATCTGGGTGGACCACACCACGCTCGAGGCTTCGGGCGGGGAGGCCGAGGGGTACGACGGCCTGTTCGACATGAAGAACAACACCCAGTACGTGACCCTGTCGTACTCGATCCTGCGCAACTCCGAGCGCGGTGGCCTCATCGGCTCGAGCGAGACCGACCTGACCAACGGGAACGTCACGTTCCACCACAACCTGTACCAGAACCTCAACTCCCGGACCCCGCTGCTGCGCGGCGGCGTCTCCCACATCTACAACAACCACTACGTGGGTCTCGTCGAGTCCGGCATCAACTCCCGCGCGGGGGCGAAGGCCAAGGTCGACAACAACTACTTCAAGGACTCCAAGGACGTCCTGGGCACCTTCTACACCGACGCCGCCGGGTACTGGCAGGTCGCGGGCAACATCTTCGACAACGTGACCTGGTCG
>NZ_JBXTSN010000004.1:0-71538 GCF_057158775.1 Antribacter sp. NEAU-D49
AACACACCTATCAACATGCTACGCGTCCACTGTGCGGTTCCCGAGAAACGGGCAACCACCCCCACCCCGCCCTGACCAGGCGGGAACCCGGGGGATAACCCTGACAACTCGATAACGTTACGGCGGTCATGGCGTAGGGGAAACGCCCGGTCCCATTCCGAACCCGGAAGCTCAGCCCTACAGCGCCGATGGTACTGCCCTGGAGACGGGGTGGGAGAGTAGGACGCCGCCGGACACCCTTCACATCAAGACCCGCACCCTGGTGGTGCGGGTCTTGATGCATTTCCGGGCCAGGTCGCGTCACCGGATCGTCGTCGTCACACCACCGGATCGCCGTTGTCCCGGGATTCCGGGCGGTCCCGGGCCCTGCGCTGACTAGACTGGGCGCATGTCCACCATCTCCCGTGACGAGGTCGCGCGCGTGGCCGCTCTGGCACGGATCGACCTGCGCTCCGACGAGGTCGACCGCCTCGCCGGCGAGCTCGACGTGATCGTCGAGTCCATCGCCCGAGTGAGCCAGGTCGCCACTGCCGACGTGCCCGCGACGAGCCATCCCCTGCCGTTGACGAACGTGTTCCGCGCGGACGTCCCCCAGCCGGCCCTGCCGGTCGAGGACGTGCTCGCCGGTGCGCCCCAGCAGGAGGACGGCCGTTTCCTCGTACCGCAGATCCTCGGGGAGGAGTGACATGAGCACCGACATCACCCGCCTGTCCGCAGCGGAGCTCGCCGGGGCCCTCTCCCGGGGCGACGTGTCGAGCACGGAGGCCACCCAGGCCCACCTCGACCGCATCGCCGCCGTCGACGGGGAGCTCAACGCGTTCCTCCACGTCTCGTCCGACGACGCGCTGGCGACCGCGCGGGACGTCGACGCCCGGCGTGCCGCCGGCGAGGAGCTGCACCCGCTGGCGGGCGTGCCGATCGCCGTCAAGGACGTCGTCGTCACGCAGGGCATGCCGACCACCGCCGGGTCCAAGATCCTCGAGGGCTGGATCCCGCCGTACGACGCCACGCTCGTCGAGCGGCTGCGGGCCGCTCGCCTGCCGATCCTCGGCAAGACCAACATGGACGAGTTCGCGATGGGGTCGTCCACGGAGCACTCCGCCTACGGCAACACCCGCAACCCGTGGGACCTGGACCGCATCCCGGGCGGGTCCGGTGGCGGCTCGGCCGCGGCCGTGGCCGCCTTCGAGGCGCCCCTGGCGATCGGCACCGACACGGGCGGTTCCATCCGGCAGCCGGGTGCCGTGACCGGCACGGTGGGCGTGAAGCCCACCTACGGCGGCGTCTCCCGGTACGGGCTCATCGCGATGGCGTCCTCGCTCGACCAGGCGGGTCCCGTCACGCGGACCGTCCTCGACGCGGCCCTGCTGCACGAGCTGATCGGCGGGCACGACCCGCGCGACTCCACGTCGATCCCCGAGCCCCTCCCGGCGCTCGTCCAGGCGGCTCGGGAGGGCGCCACGGGTGACTTGTCGGGGCTGCGCGTCGGCGTCGTCACGGAGCTGTCGGGCGAGGGTTACCAGGAGGGCGTCTCGGCGCGCTTCGCCGAGTCGCTCGACGTGCTGCGCGGCCTCGGCGCGGAGATCGTCGAGGTCTCGTGCCCCAGCTTCACCTACGCGCTCGACGCCTACTACCTCATCATGCCGAGCGAGGCCTCCAGCAACCTGGCCAAGTTCGACGGCATGCGGTTCGGCCTCCGGGTGGAGCCGTCGGAGGGCCCGGTCACCGCCGAGCGCGTGATGGCCGCGACCCGTGGCGCCGGCTTCGGCGACGAGGTCAAGCGCCGTATCATCCTCGGCACGTACGCCCTGAGCGCCGGCTACTACGACGCCTACTACGGCAGCGCCCAGAAGGTCCGCACGCTGATCCAGCGCGACTTCGCCGCGGCGTTCGAGAAGGCCGACGTGCTCGTCTCGCCCACGGCGCCCACCACGGCGTTCCGGTTCGGCGAGAAGCTCGACGACCCGCTGGCGATGTACCTGAACGACGTGGCGACCATCCCCGCGAACCTCGCGGGCGTGCCGGGCATGTCCGTCCCGAACGGCCTGTCCGACGACGGCCTGCCGGTGGGCTTCCAGATCCTGGCGCCCGCCAAGGCCGACGACCGCCTGTACCGCGTGGGCGCCGCGCTCGAGACCGCCCTGGAGAAGACGTGGGGCGGGTCGCTGCTGGCCCAGGCCCCCGAGCTGAAGACGACGGAGCTGACCCGATGACCGCACCCACGCTCGACCTGGTCGCCTACGAGGACGCCGTCCGCCGCTACGACCCGGTGATCGGCATCGAGGTCCACGTGGAGCTCGGCACCAGGACCAAGATGTTCTGCGCGGCCGAGGTCGAGTACGGCGGCGAGCCCAACACGCAGGTGACGCCCGTGTCGCTGGGGCTGCCCGGCGCGCTGCCCGTGCTCAACGGCACCGCCGTGGAGCACGCCATCAAGATCGGCCTGGCGCTCAACTGCACCATCGCCGAGTCGTGCCGCTTCGCCCGGAAGAACTACTTCTACCCGGACGTGCCCAAGAACTTCCAGACCTCGCAGTACGACGAGCCCATCGCGTACGACGGCTGGCTGGACGTCGAGCTCGAGGACGGCACCGTCGTGCGCGTCGAGATCGAGCGCGCGCACATGGAGGAGGACGCGGGCAAGAACACCCACGTGGGCGGCTCGACGGGCCGCATCCACGGGGCGGAGTACTCGCTCGTGGACTACAACCGTGCGGGCATCCCGCTGGTGGAGATCGTCACCCGGCCCATCACGGGCGTGGGCGACCGCGCCCCCGAGGTGGCGCGGGCCTACGTGCAGACGCTCCGCGACATCTTCCGCGCCCTGGACGTGTCCGAGGCGCGCATGGAGCGTGGCAACGTCCGGGCCGACGTGAACCTCTCGCTGCGCCCCACGCCCGAGTCGCCGCTCGGCACGCGGACCGAGACCAAGAACGTGAACTCGTTCCGGTCGGTCGAGCGTGCGGTGCGCTTCGAGATCTCGCGTCAGGCGGGCGTCCTGGACGCCGGCCAGAAGGTGGTGCAGGAGACGCGCCACTGGCACGAGGACACGGGCGTGACGACGTCGGGCCGCGTGAAGTCGGACGCCGAGGACTACCGCTACTTCCCGGAGCCCGACCTCGTCCCCGTGGCGCCGAGCCGCGAGTGGGTCGAGGAGATCCGGGCCACCCTGCCCGAGATGCCGGTCGCACGCCGCAACCGCCTCCAGGCCGAGTGGGGCTACGCCGACGCCGAGATGCGCGACGTGGTGAACGCGGGTGCGCTCGACCTGATCGAGGCCACGGTCGCTGCGGGCACCAGCGCCGCCGGTGCCCGGAAGTGGTGGATGGGCGAGCTGGCGCGCCGCGCCAAGCAGGACGACCTGACCCTGGAGGACCTCGCGGTCACCCCGGCGCAGATCTCCGCGCTGCAGGCGCTCGTCGACTCCGGCCGCATCAACGACAAGCTCGCCCGCCAGGTGCTGGAGGGGGTGCTTGCCGGCGAGGGTGACCCCGAGGACATCGTGGTGGCGCGCGGGCTCGAGGTGGTGTCCGACGACGGCGCACTGCTCGCGGCGATCGACGACGCGCTGGCGGCGCAGCCCGACATCGCGGCGAAGGTGCGGGGCGGGAACCTCGGCCCGGTCGGCGCCATCATCGGTGCGGTCATGAAGGCGACGCGCGGTCAGGCTGATGCCGGCCGGGTGCGTGAGCTCGTGCTGGAGAGGATCGGCCAGTGACTCGCGGCCCGGAGCTCCGGGGCGAGATGGTACGGCTGCGCCCCATCGAGGCGCGCGACGCCGACCGGCTGTGGGAGTCGCTGCACGACCCGGAGGGCATGCGCCTGACGGGCACGACGGCGACGTTCACGCGCGAGCAGATCGACGAGTGGGCACGGACGGTCAGCGACCGTCCGGGCCGCTACGACTGGGCGGTCACGTCCGGCGCGGTGCGGGAGGGCAGGTTCGTCAGCGACGAGCTGCTCGGCGAGATCGTCCTCAACCAGATCGACGAGGACGCGCGCTCCGCGAACCTGCGCCTGCAGATGCTGCCCGACTACCGGGGGCGCGGGTACGGCCGTGAGGCCATCGAGCACGTGCTCCGCTTCGCGTTCGAGGGTACGGAGGAAGACCCGGGGCCCCGGCTGCACCGGGTCAGCCTCGACGTGCTGAGCATCAACCCGCGGGCCCGCGCGCTGTACGCGTCGCTGGGCTTCCGGGAGGAGGGCCGCCTGCGGGAGGTCTACCGCGACGGCAGCAGCTGGGCGGACGCCATCGTCATGAGCGTCCTCGAGGACGAGTACCGCTCGGCCTGACGGCTGCGCGGCCAGGGCTGCGGCGGCAAGCGGCGGGACGGAGGTCCCCGGCGACTACGCGCCGGGGACCTCCGGCATGAGCACGCCCACCAGGCCGGGCGCCCACAGGAGCACCGCGGCGGTGACTGCCCAGGCGGCGGCCACGAACCCGGCGTCGGACGGGCGCAGCGGTACCGTGTGGCGCTCCGTGCGCGTGGGGTGGGCCCCGAAGGCGCGGGCCTCCATGGCCAGCGCCACCCGTTCCGCGTGGCGCAGCGCGCCCGCGAGGAGCGGCACCACGTACCCGGCCCAGCGGCGCACGCCGGCGAGCGGTCCGCGCCCGCCCGCCATGCCGCGCACGCGGTGGGCGGCACGGATCGTCGCGAGCTCGTGCCCGAACCGGGGCACGAAGCGGAACGCGGCGAACGCCGTGTAGCCCACGCGGTACGGGACACGGAGGTGCTGGACGGCAGCCCGGACGACGTCGGGCCCGGTGGCGCTCACGCCCGGGACCAGGGCGACGGCGAAGAGCGCCCCGAGGCGCAGCGACGTCGCCAGGCCGACGAGCCACGTGCCGAGGTGGTACTCCCACGGCCCCGCCCGCACCAGGACCGGTGTGGCCGCGGCCTCGGCGGGAACCGACCACAGGCCGAGCGTCAGCGACGCCAGCAGGACGAACGCGGTCGGCAGCACGAACACGAGGACGCGGTGCGCTGGCGCCACGCGTGCCCCGGCTGCCACGAGGCCGGTCGCCAGGAGCAGGAAGACCAGCGGGGTGGCGAGGTCGCGCACGAGGACGAGCGCGACGAGCGCCGGCAGCACCGCCGCGAACACCGCGAGGGGGTTGACCCGGTGCAGGGGCCGGGTGCGGTCGTGCTGGGCCCACGGGTCGAGGAGCAGGCTCACGCGGCACCCCCTGCCCGGCCGCCGACGGCGGCGCCTCCGACGGCGGCGCCTGCGCTCCCGGCCGCGGCGTCTCTGCTCTCGGCCGCGGCGCTCAGCTCCTGGCGGGTTGCCCGGCGTGCCGGCAGGCTGCCAGGCAGGTCCTGCAGGCGGGCGACGGACCGCCACGCGGCGTGCCGCTCGAGCCCGCCCAGGGCGGCCGCCAGCGGGGGACGCCGGAGCCCGGCGTCGAGGAGCACGTCGTCGGCGAGGATGCGGGCCGCGGGGCCGTGGGCGACGAGCCGCCCGTCGGCGAGGACGGCGGCGTGCGACGCGTGGTCGGCGACGAGCTGGAGGTCGTGCGTGACGACCAGCACCGTGGTCCCGCCCGCGACGAGCTGGTCGAGGAGGTCCAGCAGCTCGGCGGCGCGCTCACGGTCCTGGCCGAAGGTGGGCTCGTCGAGGGCGAGCACCGCGGCGCCGGCGACGAGCGCCGTCCCTACGGACAGGCGGCGCTTCTGCCCGCCCGACAGCAGGAACGGGTGCACGTGCCGGTGGGCGGCCAGGCCGAAGCGGGCCAGGACGTCGTCGACCCGGTCGGCGACCTCGTCGTGCGGCACGCGCTGCACCTCGAGCGCGTGCGCCAGCTCCTCGGCGACCGTGTGCCGCACGAACTGGTGCTCCGGGTTCTGGAAGACGAAGCCCACGTGGCGGGCGAGGCGCCGCACGTCCGCCCGGGCGGGGTCCAGCCCGGCGACCTCGACGGTTCCCCGCGGTGGTGCGACGACGCCCGCCACGGCCTGCAGCAGCGTCGTCTTGCCCGCGCCGTTGACGCCCACGAGGGCGCAGAGCTCGCCCCGGCGCACGTCGAGCGAGACGTCGTGCAGCACGGTACGACGCCCCCGGCGCACGGACAGCCCGCGCACGCGCACCACCAGCTCTTCGGCAGCGGCGGGCTTGGCGGGGGTGGGGAGAGAGGGCAGGGTCTCCGCGGCGTCCAGCGCCTGCCGCAGCTCCGTCCCGGTCAGCGGCAGCGCGGGGAACGGGACTCCTGCGGTGCGCAGGCGCAGCGCCGCGAGCGTCGCGACGGGCAGCCACACGCCGAGCGCGAGCAGGTCCTCGGCATGGTCGGCGAGGACCTCCCGCACGGTGCCCTCCAGCACGAGCCGGCCTCGCCGGTCCAGGACGAGGACCCGGTCCACGAGGTCGACGCACGCGTCGAGGTTGTGCTCCACCAGCACCACCGAGCGGTCGCCCGCGGCCACCACGTCCCGCAGGGTCGCGTAGACCTCCTCGATGCCGGCGGGGTCCAGGTTCGCCGTCGGCTCGTCGAGGACGAGCACGGGGGCGCCCAGCGCCAGCGCGCAGGCGATCGCGAGGCGCTGCCGGCCGCCGCCGGAGAGGACCGCCGGGTCGTCGGCGCGGCGCTCCCACAGCCCTACGCGCCGCAGCGCGTCCTCGGCGCGGGCCAGCACCTCGTCCGCGGGGACCAGCAGGTTCTCGGGCCCGAAGCACACCTCGTCCAGGACCGTCCCGGTGACGACGGAGGCGTCGGGGTCCTGGAAGACCAGGGCGACGTGCTCGCTGAGGCGAGCGACCGGCGTCGTGCCGGCGTCCAGGCCGGCGACCGTGACGGTGCCGCGGACCTCCGCCGAGACCGCGTGGGGGACCAGCCCGTCCAGGGTGAGGGCGAAGGTGGACTTGCCCGACCCGCTGGGGCCGAGCAGGAGCACGACCTCGCCCGGGGCGAGGTCGAGACTGACGTCGGCGGGGGTGAAGGCCTCGTGGCCGTGGTGCCGCACGCCGACGTGGTCGGCGTGCAGCAGGTGCGGGGCGGTCACTCGTCCGCGGCCACGACCACGGTGGCGGCCCGCCGCCGTCCGAGGCCCTGGCGGGCCAGCTGGGCGGCCACGCGCTCCGCGAGCAGCGTGAGGGCGAACGCGAGGGCGACCGTCGCGACCAGCGTGGCGAGCGCGCCCCACGGGTAGAACGACGCGGGGAACAGACCGCTCAGGGCGCACACCACGTAGTACCCGGCACTCGCGAGCACCAGGGCGACCACCGACGCGTTGCGCACGTAGCGGTCGGACCAGCGGCGGTAGAGCACCACGAGGAACGGCAGCTCGAGCACCAGTCCCGCGACGACGAAGTTCACCGCCTGGGCAAAGCCGGTCGGCGCGACCAGGTTCACCACGCCCGCGAACACCGCGGTGAGGAGCCCCACGGCCGGGGCGCGGAACAGTGACACGGCCACCAGGGGGCCGAGCAGCCACACGCCCAGCGTGGCCGTGTACACGGCATACGCGAGCGGGCTCGGCGGGACGAGTGCCAGCAGGTAGTTGATCACCGCTGTGAGGAGGCCGCCGGCGGCGCCGATGGCGGCGCAGGAGAGCAGGAGGCGGGTGGAGAAGCGGGTGGGGCCGGCGGTCGGCGTCGTCATGGTGGTGCTCCGGTTCACTGGTGAGGGCAGGCTTACCTTAGGCGGTCTTCGGCCCTGGGGGGAGCCCCGTCCGGCGAGAGCGCGCGCTCTCCGGCCGCCGGTGCGACGATCGAGGGCATGACCCTTGCCGACCAGCCGGCCGCTGCGACCGACCGGCGCTTCTTCGGTCACCCCCTCGGGCTGATGACGCTGTTCACCACCGAGCTGTGGGAGCGGTTCAGCTACTACGGGATGCGCGCCATCCTGCTCTTCTACCTGACCGACACCGTCCAGGACGGCGGGCTCGGGCTCGACCAGACCACCGGGCTGGCCCTCGTGTCGATCTACGGCACCGCCGTGTACCTGCTGTCGGTGCTCGGCGGCTGGGCGGCCGACCGGCTGGTCGGCGCACGCCGCTCCACCCTCTACGGCGGCGTGATCATCGCGGCAGGGCACGTGTGCCTCTCGATCCCCGGCGCGGCCTTCTCGTACGTGGGCATCGTGCTCGTCGCCCTCGGTACCGGCCTGCTCAAGCCCAACGTGTCCGCGATCGTCGGCGAGCTCTACACGCGGGAGGACCCGCGCCGGCAGTCGGCCTTCTCGATCTTCTACATGGGCATCAACCTCGGCTCGCTCTTCGCGCCGCTCCTCGTGGGGCTCGCGCGCACCTGGGGCGGATACCACGCCGGGTTCGCCGTCGCGGCCGTCGGCATGGCGTTCGCGCTCGTGTTCTTCGTGGCCGGACGGCGCATGCTCGGCGGGGCGGGCGACGCCGTGCCCAACCCCATCGAACCCGGCGAACGGCCCGCCGTGCTGCGGATGCTCGCCGTCATCGCCGGCGGCATCGCCGTGGTCTACGGCATCGCGTGGCTCGTCAGCGGCGGGGGCATCACGTCCGTCATCGACACGCTCAGCTACCTCGCGTTCCTCGCGCCCATCATCTACTTCGTCGTCATGTACCGGTCGCCCAAGGTGACCGACGCCGAACGGCCGCGCGTCGTCGCCTACATCCCCCTGTTCGTGGCGGCGATGCTCTTCTTCATGATCTTCGAGCAGGCGGCCACCACCCTCGCCGCCTATGCCCGCGACCGCACCGACCTGTCGGTGCTGGGTATCACCGTGAACCCCGAATTCTTCCAGTCGGTCAACCCGGCGGCGATCATCCTGCTCACGCCCGTCTTCGCCTGGCTCTGGCTGCGCACCGGCAACCGCCCGCCCACCGCGTACAAGTTCGCGATCGGCCTGGCGCTCGCCGCCGCCTCGTTCCTCTTCCTCGCGGGAGCGGCGTCCCTCGCGGGCGACGCCAAGACCCCCGGCTGGGTGCTGGTCACCGTCTACCTGGTCCAGACTCTTGGCGAGCTGTGCCTGTCGCCCGTGGGCCTCGCCGCCACTACCCTGCTCGCGCCCCGCGCGTTCCGCAGCCAGGCCATGGCCCTCTGGTTCCTCGCGCCCGCGGCCGGGCAGGCCATCACGGCCCAGCTCGTCCAGGCCACCGAGGGCGCGTCGCCGACGGGCTACTTCGGCGTCATCGGGCTCGTCACGCTCGGCTTCGCGGTGGCGCTCGCGGCGCTCGGGCCGTGGGTCACCCGGCACGTGCGGCACGCCGACGAGCTGGAGGGCGTGCACACCGCGGGGGAGTGACGCCCCGCTGCCCGACGGCGGAGCTCACCTTCCGTACTGGAGGTGCGCTCCGCCGTCGGGCGCCGTCCGGAGTGTGACCCTCTGCGGTGGCTGCGGCCTGCGCGGACTACCCTCGGGGCAGCCTTTCGTGAAGGAGCTGAATCATGAGCCGTCCCCTGCGGTCCCGGACATCCACCCACGGCCGGAACATGGCCGGAGCCCGCGCGCTCTGGCGCGCCACCGGGATGGGGGCGGACGACTTCGGCAAGCCGATCATCGCCATCGCCAACTCCTACACGCAGTTCGTCCCGGGCCATGTGCACCTCAAGGACATGGGTGACCTCGTGGCGTCGGCGATCCGCGAGGCGGGCGGCGTGGCCAAGGAGTTCAACACCATCGCGGTGGACGACGGCATCGCGATGGGCCACGCGGGCATGCTCTACTCCCTGCCGAGCCGCGACCTGATCGCCGACTCGGTCGAGTACATGGTCAACGCCCACACGGCCGACGCGCTGGTGTGCATCTCCAACTGCGACAAGATCACGCCCGGCATGCTGAATGCCGCGCTGCGGCTCAACATCCCGGTGATCTTCGTGTCGGGCGGGCCGATGGAGGCGGGCAAGGCGGTGGTCGCGAACGGCGTGGCCTCCACCCCCCTGAACCTCATCAACGCGATCAACTACTCGGCGGACGAGGGGGTGGACGACGCGGCCCTCGCGCAGGTGGAGGAGAACGCGTGCCCCACGTGCGGCTCGTGCTCCGGCATGTTCACCGCCAACTCGATGAACTGCCTCACGGAGGCGCTCGGCCTGTCGCTGCCCGGCAACGGCTCCACGCTGGCCACGCACACCGCCCGCAGGGAGCTGTTCCTCGAGGCCGGCCGCACCATCGTGGACCTGGCGCGCCGGTACTACGAGGACGAGGACGACACGGCGGCTCCCCGGGGCATCGCCACGAAGGCGGCGTTCACCAACGCGATGACGCTCGACGTCGCGATGGGCGGCTCCACCAACACGGTGCTGCACATCCTCGCCGCCGCGCAGGAGGCGGAGGTGGACTTCGACCTCGCGGAGATCGACGCGATCAGCCGCCGCGTGCCGTGCCTGTCCAAGGTGGCCCCGAACCACCCGCGCTTCCACATGGAGGACGTGCACCGGGCGGGCGGCATCCCCGCGCTGCTCGGCGAGCTCGACCGCGGCGGCCTGCTCGACCACGACGTCACGTCGGTGCACACGCCCACGCTGCGCGCGTGGCTCGACGACTGGGACATCCGCGGCGGCAAGGCCACGGAGCGCGCGGTGGAGCTGTTCCACGCCGCACCCGGCGGCGTGCGCACCACGCAGGCGTTCTCCACCTCGAACCGCTGGGACTCGCTCGACACGGACGCGGCCGACGGCTGCATCCGCGATATCGAGCACGCCTACACGGTGGAGGGCGGCCTCGCCGTGCTGCGCGGCAACCTCGCGGAGGACGGCGCCATCATCAAGACGGCGGGCATCGACCCCGACGTGTTCCACTTCGTGGGCCGCGCGCTCGTGTGCGAGTCGCAGGACGAGGCGGTCGAGAAGATCCTCACCAAGCAGGTGGAGCCGGGCCACGTGGTGGTCGTGCGGTACGAGGGACCCGCGGGCGGCCCGGGCATGCAGGAGATGCTCTACCCCACGTCGTTCATCAAGGGTCGCGGCCTCGGCAAGGTGGTCGCGCTCATCACCGACGGCCGGTTCTCCGGCGGCTCGAGCGGCATCTCGGTGGGGCACGTGTCGCCGGAGGCGGCGGCGGGCGGCACCATCGGCCTCATCGAGGACGGCGACGAGATCGAGATCGACGTCGAGACGCGGCTGATCCGCGTCAACGTGCCGGACGCGGTGCTCGCCGAGCGCCGGGCCAAGATGGAGGCGTCCGAGCAGCCGTGGCAGCCCGTGGGCCGGGACCGGTACGTCTCGCCCGCGCTGCAGGCCTACGCGGCCCTGGCGACGTCGGCCGACAAGGGCGCCGTGCGTGACGTGGCGCGCCTGCGTCGCGGCTGAGCACGGGCGTTCCTACACTCGGGCCATGACGGAGCCCGACATCAAGCCACGGTCCAGGCAGGTCACCGACGGCATCGAGGCCACGGCCGCGCGCGGCATGCTGCGCGCGGTCGGCCTCGGGGACGCGGACTTCGCGAAACCGCAGGTCGGCGTAGCAAGCTCGTGGAACGAGATCACCCCCTGCAACCTCTCGTTGGACCGCCTCGCCACGGCCGTGAAGAACGGGGTCCACGCCGGCGGGGGGTACCCGCTCGAGTTCGGCACGATCTCCGTGTCCGACGGCATCTCCATGGGGCACGAGGGGATGCACTTCTCGCTGGTCTCGCGCGACATCATCGCGGACTCCGTCGAGACGGTGGTGCAGGCCGAGCGCCTCGACGGGACGGTGCTGCTGGCCGGCTGCGACAAGTCCCTGCCGGGCATGCTCATGGCCGCCGCGCGCCTCGACCTGGCGAGCGTGTTCCTCTACGCGGGGTCGATCATGCCGGGCTGGGTCCGGCTCGAGGACGGCACGGAGAAGGACGTCACGATCATCGACGCGTTCGAGGCCGTGGGGGCGTGCGCCCGCGGGCTCATGAGCGTCGAGGACGTGGGGCGCATCGAGCGGGCCATCTGCCCGGGCGAGGGCGCCTGCGGCGGCATGTACACGGCGAACACCATGGCGTCGGCCGCGGAGGCGCTGGGGATGTCGCTGCCCGGGTCGGCCGCGCCGCCGTCGGCCGACCGCCGCCGGGACGCCTTCGCGATGGCCTCCGGCGAGGCCGTGGTGAACCTGCTGCGGCTGGGGATCACGGCGCGCGACATCCTCACCAAGGAGGCGTTCGAGAACGCGATCGCCGTGGTGATGGCGTTCGGCGGGTCCACCAACGCCGTGCTGCACCTGCTGGCGATCGCGTACGAGGCCGAGGTGGACCTCACCCTCGACGACTTCGACCGGGTGGCGAGCCGCGTGCCGCACCTGGGCGACCTCAAGCCGTTCGGCCGGTACGTGATGAACGACGTCGACCGGATCGGCGGCGTGCCCGTGGTCATGAAGGCGCTGCTCGACGCCGGCCTGCTGCACGGCGACTGCCTCACCGTCACGGGCCGGACGGTCGCGGAGAACCTCGCGCTGATCGACCCGCCCGACCCGGACGGCAAGATCCTGCGCGCCCTCGACGACCCGATCCACCGGACGGGCGGCATCACGATCCTGCACGGGTCGCTGGCGCCCGACGGCGCCGTCGTGAAGTCCGCCGGCTTCGACTCCGACGTGTTCGAGGGCACCGCCAGGGTGTTCGAGCGCGAGCGTGCCGCCCTGGACGCGCTGGAGGACGGCACCATCCAGGCGGGCGACGTGGTGGTCATCCGGTACGAGGGTCCCAAGGGCGGGCCGGGCATGCGGGAGATGCTCGCCATCACCGGTGCGATCAAGGGCGCGGGGCTCGGCAAGGACGTGCTGCTCGTGACGGACGGCCGGTTCTCCGGCGGCACGACCGGGCTGTGCGTGGGCCACATCGCGCCCGAGGCCGTCGACGCCGGGCCCATCGCGTTCGTGCGCGACGGCGACCGCATCCGCCTCGACGTGGCCGCCAAGACGCTGGAGCTGCTCGTGCCGGGCGAGGAGCTCGCCGCCCGGGCCGACGGCTGGGTGCCGCTGCCGCACGCGTACACGCGCGGGGTGCTGGCGAAGTACACCAAGCTGGTGCAGTCGGCCTCGCGGGGCGCGATCCTCCAGTAGGCGGAGGGCCGGCGGCTCGCAGGCCGCCCGAGTGTCGGTGGCTCGTGGCAGGGTGGGGTGTGATCTGAAGCACGCACCGCCGGGAGGGCTCATGACGGAACCGAAGCAGGGACGGATCACGCCCGGGCAGTTCCACGCCGAGCGGGGCGTCGGCGACTGGCGCGTGCTGCTGCAGGTGGCCTGCGCCCGGTTCGCGACGGGGTCGTTCGTGACGGGGGTGCGGCTCGTCGACGCGATCGCCGAGCTCGCCGAGGCGGCCAACCACCACCCGGACATCGACCTGCGCTACCCGCACGTCACGGTGCGGCTGACGACGCATGACGTCGGAGGGCTGTCCCAGCGCGACGTCGAGCTCGCGCGCGACATCTCCGCCGCGGCTCGGGAGCTGGAGATCCCGGCCGACCCGACGGGCCTCCAGGAGCTCGAGATCGCGATCGACGCGCTGGACCGGCCCGCGGTGCAGCCGTTCTGGGAGGCCGTGCTCGGCTATAGGCCCGGCGACGGCGACGTCGCCGACCCCGCCGGCCGGGCCCCCGCGTTCTGGTTCCAGCAGATGGACGAACCCCGTCCGCAGCGCAACCGCATCCACGTGGACGTGACCGTCGCGCACGACGTCGCGGAGCAGCGGGTGGCGGCCGCGCTCGCCGCGGGCGGCACGCTCGTGTCCGACGCGGCGGCGCCGTCGTTCTGGGTGCTCGCCGACGCGGAGGGCAACGAGGCCTGCGTCTGCACGTGGCTCGGGCGGGAGTGAGGGCGGGCCGGTAATCCGGGCGACGGCGGGCCCGCCCGCCGGTAGGGTCTTGTGCTCGTGCGCGCGCCCCGGGACCTCAGGCTTGGCGGCATCCCGAGGCCGGACGGCGGCCTCCGGCCCCGCGCCTACTGGCTGCTCCTCGTCGCGGGGATGCGCACCCAGTCCGCGTACCCGCTCGCCACGTTCGCGGGCCTGGTCGCCAACGCGACGTTCGGTCTCCTGAAGACGGCCATCCTCTTCGCTGTCGTCGAGGCCGCGGGCGGCGGGATCGCCGGGTACACCGCCGGGACCATGAGCGCCTATGTCTGGCTGTCGCAGGGCCTGCTCGGGTCGGTGAACCTCTACGGCCGCAGCGACCTGACCGAGCGGGTGCGCACCGGGGACGTCGCCGTCGACTTCCTCCGGCCGGTGAACGTGCAGGCGGCCAACATCCTGCCCGCGATCGGCAAGGGGCTCTTCGCCTTCCTGCCGCGCGGGCTGCCGGCGATCGTCATCGGCATGCTCGTGGTGGGGATGACCATGCCCGCCACCCTCGGACCGTACGTGCTCGGAGTCCTCAGCGTGCTGCTCGGGATCGTGCTGTCCCACGCGGTGGTGTACCTCATCGCCGTGAGCGGGTTCTGGCTGGTGGAGACGCGCGGCTTCGTGGGCCTCTACATGTCGGTGGCCGGTCTGTTCGCCGGCCTCTTCACCCCCTTCCACCTGTTCCCCGACTGGCTGCAGGCGGTGGGCCGGGCCACCCCGTTCCCCTCCATGATGATGTTCCCGATCGACGTGATCACCGCGCGCGTCACCGGGTTCGCCGCGCTGCAGGTGATCGGCGTGCAGCTCGTGTGGCTGGCGGCGGTGCTCGCCGTCGGGCACCTGATGACCCGAGCCGGGCAGCGGAAGCTGGAGGTGCAGGGTGGTTAGCGCCTACCGAGCCGTCCTGGCCTCGCGGGTGCGCGCGCAGCGCAGCTACCGCACGAGCTTCGGGCTCGACCTGCTGGGGGCCTTCCTCGTGGGCCTGACCGAGCTGGCCGAGGTCTACGTCCTGTACATGGCGGTGGAGGGGATCGGCGGGTTCACGTTCGCCCAGATCCTGCTCGTCTTCGGCCTGGCGGACCTCTCGTTCTCGCTCGCTGACCTGGTGTTCGGCCACGTAGACGACCTGCCCTCGTACGTCCGCTCGGGGATGCTCGACGTGTTCTTCCTGCGCCCCCAGCCCGTCCTGCTCCAGCTCGTGACCAGCGACATCAGCGTCCGCAGGCTCGCCCGGGCCACCGTGGGGGCAGGGGCCCTCACCGTGGGCCTGGTCCTCAACGACATCGACTGGGGCCCGGCCGCGGTCGGGCTCCTGGTGCTGGCGCTCGTCAGCGGGATCGCGACCTTCGCGGCGCTGTTCGTGACCGCCGGCGGCCTCCAGTTCTTCCTGGTCAACGGCGCGGAGATGACCAACGCGTTCGTCTACGGCGGCCGGTACGCCGCCACGCAGCCGGCGTCGGTGTGGCCGCGGGTCGTCACCGTGGTGTTCGGGTTCGTCTTCCCCATGGCCTTCACGGCGTACCTGCCGGTCACCGCGCTGCTCGGGCTGCCGGGCGCGTCGTGGCTCCCGTCGTGGCTCGGCTGGTGCGCGCCGCTGGCCGCGCTGTGGTCGTGGGTGCTGGCGCTCGCGTGCTGGCGGTGGGGGATCCGGCACTATCGAGGAGCAGGTGGATGAGCATCATCGAGACGCAGGACCTGACGCGGGAGTTCACGGTGCGGGACGGGCTGCGTCGTCGGACCGTGACCGCGGTGGACGGGCTGAGCCTGCGGGTGGAGGCGGGGGAGTCCGTGGGCTACATCGGCGCCAACGGTGCCGGGAAGTCCACCACGATCAAGATGCTCGTGGGGATCCTCGTGCCGACCCGTGGGGAGGCGACCACCTGCGGCCTGCGGCCAGTGCGCGACCGGCGGATGCTGGCGCGGCGGGTGGGGGTGGTCTTCGGGCAGCGGTCGCAGCTGTGGTGGGACCTGCCGGTGCGGGAGTCGTTCGAGATCCTGGCCGCGATCCACGGGCTGCCTCGGGCCGAGGCCCGCGCCCGGGCCGCCGAGCTCGCCGAGACGCTCGAGCTCGGCGAGTTCCTCGCCATGCCGGTGCGCCAGCTCTCCCTCGGCCAGCGTATGCGCGCGGAGATCGCCGCCGCGCTGCTGCACCGGCCCGAGCTGCTGATCCTCGACGAGCCGACGATCGGGCTCGACGTGCTGTCCAAGCAGCGCCTGCGCGAGTTCCTGATCGCCGAGCGCCGCGAGCACGGCACCACCCTGCTCCTGACCACCCACGACATGGGCGACATCGAGCGGCTCTGCGACCGCGTCCTCGTCGTGGACCACGGGCGGCTCGCCTACGACGGTTCTCTCGACGGGCTGGCGGCGACGGTGGGCGCCCGGCGCGTTCTCGTGGTGGACCTCGTGGAGCCCGCCGCCGACCTCGTGGGCCTGCCCGGCACCGAGCACCTGCGCAGCGAGGGCGGCGGCCTGCGGCAGCACCTCGTCCTCGACGGTTCCGTGACGCTCGCGCGCGTGCTCGCCGCCGTCGCCGAGCACGCCGAGCTGCGCGACCTGTCCATCGAGGAGCCCGACATCGAGGACGTGGTGCGGAGGATCTACGCGGCGTCGCGGTGAGCTGAGGGGCGGCTCGTCAGGAGTAGAGCGAGCGCACGTCCAGGGTGATCGGGAACGGCCTGTCCACGGCGAGCTTGTCCCGGACGATCCCGGCCGGAGCGTAGGCCCGGGTGGCGTCGTCGAGCTCGTAGACGTGGATCGCCGTCGCGCCCTCGCCGTCCTCGTCCTCCACCCGCCAGAAGTGGGGGATGCCGGCCCCGGCGTACTTCTGGAGCTTGACCGTCCGGTCCCGGTGCGCCGACTCCGGCGAGACCACCTCGACGACGAGGAGTATCGCCGCCACGTCGTACCAGGTGTCGGCGGGACCGAGGGCCGTCGTCGCCGCGACCACGTCGGGTTCCGGGCGGTTTCGTTCGTCGAGGCGGACGGTCATCTCGCTGTTGACCTCGATACCCGCCGGTGCCTGGTCGGCGAGCTCGTTGTGCAGCGCCAGGACCACGCGGCGGTGCCAGTTTCTCTGCGGGGACATCATGAAGACGAGGGCTCCGTCGATCAGCTCGGTGTGGCGTGGCGCGTCCGGCAGATCGTCCAGGTCCTCGGCGAACCAGCCCTCGGGGCGCGGAGGGCGCATCCAGTCGGGAAGGTCGGTCATGGGATCACCGTAACAACGCGGGCTACCGCCGTCACCGGCCAGCTTCCGCAGTGCAGGGCGCATGCCTAGAGCCTAGAGGACTATGTGCGAGCGCGCGCGACCAGCAGCTCCCGGTACGACGGGATCAGCACCCGCCGCTGCGCGCGGCGGCGCACGACCCGCAGCGGCTCGCCGTCCGACCACAGGGTCCGCAGCAGCGCGGCGATCTCCGCCCGCGCGAGCGCGGCCCCGAGGCACAGGTGCCGGCCCGCCCCGAACCAGAGCTGGCGCGTCTCGCGCACGTACGGCCGGTCGGCCCGGAACGGGCCCACGGCCGCGTTCGCCGACCACACCAGCAGCATGATCCGCTCGCCCGCTCGCAGGCGGGCGCCCCCGAGCTCCACGTCCGCGGCAACACCTCGCCCGATCACCGACGCCGGGCTCGTCACGCGCAGCCCCTCGCGCACCACGTTCTCGATCGGGTCGGCCTCGCCGGGAAGCAGGCTCGCCAGCGGCGGGCTCCCGGGCGCCACGCTGCCCGACGACGCCGCGGGCGCACCCAGGCGCACCGCGTCGCGGTCCGGCGCGTGCTGCCGGAGCCGCGCGAGCAGCCGGTGCTGCTCGCCCGTGTCGACGAGGAGAGCGGTGGTGCGCATCATGGCGCTCGCGGACGTCTCGGTGCCGGCCACCATGAGGAGGCTCGCGAGGCCGGTCGTCTCCTGGAGCCCCAGGCCGAGCTCGCGGCAGCGGCCCAGCAGGCGGTCCGGCGGCGCGGACTTCCAGCCCTCGGGGACGCCCGCCGTGAGCTCCTCGACGATCGAGCGGGCGGTCGCGACCTGGGCGGGGGACAGCCGGGTTGACCCGGCGGTGCCGAGCGCGACGGTCGCGAGGCGCTCGCCGGTGGCGAAGGCGTGGAGGGCGCTGTCGTCGTCGGGCCAGGTGTCGCCCGCGCCCTCGGGCGCCGGCAGGCCGAGCAGGGAGACCATCATGCGGCCGACGAGCACGCGCGCCAGGCGGGCGACGTCGACGGCCTCCCCGGCGCGGAGCGCGTCCCCGGCGTCGGCGAGGGTGGGGCCCCACGCGTCGGCGACGAGGGCCGCGGAGCTCGCCTCGGTGAAGAGCTCGCGCGAGCGGGAGCGGAGGTCGTGGTGGCCGGGGCCGTCGAAGAGGTCGGGCACCCAGTCTCCGAGGATCTGTGTCCAAAGATCACCCACGCCGCCCTCGCCGAGGATCGTGAAGGAGCGGTGGTCCTGGAGGACGGCGCGCGCGACCACCGGGTCGGCGGTCACCCAGCCGATCCCCGGCACGCGGCGGACGGCAGGCCCGGCGACGGCGTGACCAGCGAGAAGGAGGCCCGCCATGGCGGGGCGGGCGCTCCACAGGAGGCCGAGCTCGTGGCGGGTGGTGGGCAGGATGGTCGGCACGGGCAGAGTGTGGCAGGGATAGGGCTGACGTGCTTGAAAGGCCGTACAGTCGCCACCGACTCAGGCGATCACACGTCCCAGCACCGAAGGGTGGTCCCCCGGATGTCACTCGGTCTCTCCCGTGAGGATCCCGAGCGTGCCTGCGGGCCGATGGACGATCACGTCCGGGAGTACTTGGAGGACGTGTCGTCGACAGACCCCGAGATTGCTGACGACGCGGTCGGCGGCCTGGTCGAGGTGCTGATTGGCGGGGGTGTGGTCCGTCCGCTCACATTGCCGGCGATCCCGTACCTGGTCGATCTGGTCGCGGACGGAGGCGTGCGTGTGGCCAGACTTCTGACACTTCTCGGGTGGATCGCCGAGAGTGAGGACGAGGCAGACATCCCTGAGGGGGCCGCGCGCGCCGTGGTCGCTGACGGGCTGCCACGCCTGCTTCCGATGCTGGACCATCCCGAGCTGGAGATCCGGCGGCAGGCGGTGTTCGCTGTCGCGCAATGTCGTCGGCCCGGGACGACGTTCGCCCGGCTGCTTGCCCGATGGGATGTCGAGCGTGAGGCGGTTGTACGGGCCGACCTGTTGTTCGCGTTCGCGTTGCTGGATCCCCAAGGTGCGACGCCCCTGGTCGTCGCCGGTCAGGACGCTGAGGCCGAGGAGGCGGTGCGGATGGCGGCGCTCTTCACGGGGATCGACGTGGGTCTGCCCTGGACGGCCGAGTCGAGCGAGGAGATGATCTCCCTGCTCAAGACGGGCGATCGGCTCCAGGACAGCAGCTGGATCGACAGGTGGGAGGGCTCGCTGGAAGCACTTGTCGAGCGTCTGTGGATGCGCGGTCACGCAGAACGGGCGGTCGAGCTCCTGACCAGAGCGGTGGACACCGACTTCGGCTCGTACGACGTCGCACTGCCCGATGCCCTCGGAACCGCGATGTTGCTCGATGAGTACGACCGTGACTCCGGTGGGTCCACAGCGTTCACGGCGGTCCTCAAGACTCTCCATGAGTCAACCGGATCGTAGGGTCGAACTCGCGCTGTCGAAATGCCTTGGATTGACTGGATCTAGCTCGACATTCGTCACGGTCGAATCCAGACCGCTTTTCCGATCGAGATCCCGGAGCCCCAGCCCCATGAGTTCTCACCTGTTCCAACAGCTTCTGCGCGACATGACGTCGTACGAGCACTCGGTCATTGTGGACGTGCTTCACAGCCGCGATGTGAGACGCGAGTACCTCACCTTCAACGTGTTCAACGTGCTCATCGATTTCGACCAGGCCATCGTCACGGTGGAGGACGAACTCGATGCCGACGCCAGCCTAACTGTGCCATTGCAAGAGGTTATCGGCGCGATCGATCGATGGGCCGCGACGGAGTGAGAACGCTGCCTGAACGCGGCGGTCGAAGTCCTGGAGCGGTGGTTCCTACCTGGGCTGATGCCTCGGTAGCGGTCCTCGTGCGCGTTCCGCTCGTTTTCCGAGTGTGAGCGTGGCCGGCAGGAACACGTGAGAATCGGCTCGGCCGGACCAGCGCACCCGCGCTCTGGTTGGCGTGTTTGTTGCGCCCACGGCGGCTTGGTCGCACTGCTTGCTCTGTGCCAGGCGCCAGGGCGGGACAGTTTCGCAGATCAACCAGAATGATTCGAATGAGAGGGATAAGTCGTTCTGATGTCAAAGATTCAAGCAGCATTTGAACTCGAGTCGCAGTATGGCTGCATTGTTGTTCGGGACACTGAGTCCGACGGTGACGTATCGGGGTGGGATCCCGCGGTTCAACAATGGCTTTTTGACCGCGGATCAGCGATCTTCTCTGTCCGTCCTGGCGTTGAAGGGCCCGTGCGATGCGAAATCTGGCGCGGAATGCCGCCAGAACCCCTGGGTGATGTCCTCCTTGCGGAGGTGTTTTGGATTCATGGGGCGCTTCAGATCGAAGATCCTGCGGGGGTTGTGGATATTCGACTCGCCTGGATTCGCGGTGAGCACCAAGTGCAAGTACTCGTCGATGACTCCGCGTGGCCCTCGCGGGCACAGATAGTGATCGACCCGGAGGTCGCGTGAATAACGCTCATACCCTCTTGGTCATAATGTGACGTCTCAGGGCCGTTGCAAAGTTGATCACCCGGTCGGCGGATGGTTGATCGGCTGACGAAGATCAAGTCCGCCTGTGACGCCGCTCGACCCGGCGGAGTCAGCACCGTGCCAGGCGTGTTCCGCTTCCAGCACCCGGAGGTGCTGAACGCGGCGGTGGAAGTCCTGGAGTGGTGCTACGCGTGCGAACATCGCGAATAGTTGCTCCGTCTGCGGAGCAGACCCTTCAGCTGACCCGCTCGCCGCCCCGCCCACCCCACTACGCTGTGCCGAGTGCTCCCCGATCCGGCCGCCGCGCCGCTCGCCCCGCCCGCTCCGGCCGCCCAGCAGGCCGGCGCGCCCAGCCCCGTAGCCCGCCTCGCGGCCGTCGCCGTGCACCTCCCGGACCGGACGGTCGACGTGCGCGACGCCGAGCGCGAGCTCCACGCCCGCAACCCCGGTGTCGCGCCCCGGGTGCCGATGGTGTCCCGGCTGACCGGCGTCCGCACAGTCCACGTCCTGGCGGACGACGAGCAGGCCTCCGACCTCGCCGTCGGCGCAGCCCGCCGCCTCCTCGCCGCGGAGGGCCTGACCGTCGACGACCTGGACCTCCTGATCTTCGCCTCCGCGAGCCAGGACATGGTCGAGCCCGCCACGAGCCACATCGTGGCCGCCAAGCTCGGCGTTCGCGCGCCCGTCATGGACGTCAAGAACGCGTGCAACTCCGTGCTCAACGGCATCGAGGTGGCCGAGGCCCTCATCGGCACGGGCCGCTACGCCCGCGTCCTCGTCGTGAGCGGCGAGGCGCCGTCGCGCGCCGTCCGCTGGGACGTCCCCGACCGGGCCACGTATGCGCTCTCCGCGCCCGGCTACACCATGTCCGACGCCGGCGCGGCCGTCCTCGTGGAGGCGGTCGGGCAGGCGGCCGGCGGTCCCGCCGTGGCGGGCCTGGCGGCGGCTGGCGCGACGGACCTCGACGCCGAGCTCGCGGCTCTGGTGGGCGACGCCCGGGCGGGGGACCGGGCCGACGACGGGGTCGGCGCCGCCCCGGGAGAGGCGGCACCCGCGCCGTCGGGCATCCTGGCCTCCGCCTTCGCGGCCGAGTCGCAGCACTGGGACGTGGGCATGCTGCCCGGGGGCGGCACCGCGCACCCGCGGGACCTGGAGCGCACGTACTTCGAGATCGACGGGTCGCGCCTGCGTGACGCGTTCCTCGCGCTCGGGCCGGGCACGGTGCACGAGGCGCTGGACCGCGCCGGGCTGACGTGGGACGACGTCGCGCTCGTCGCGGTGCACCAGGTCGCCGTCGCCTACCTGGCGGACGTGCACCGCGCCCTGGGCGTCCCGGACGACCGCACCGTCCTCACGGTCGCGGACCACGGCAACGTCGCGTCGGCGACCCTGCCCCTGCAGCTCGTCACGGCGCTCGAGACGGGCCGCCTCCGGCGCGGGGACGTGGTGATGCTCGTGGGGCTCGCCGGGGGTATCAGCATCGGCGCGATGGTGGTGCGCTGGTGAGGCTCGCCGTCGTCGTGCCTGCCCGGGACGAGGCGCACGGGATCCGCGCCACCCTGGAGGCGCTGCACGCGCAGGAGGACGACGACTTCGACCTGGTCGTGGTGGACAACGGGTCGTCGGACGGCACGGGCGACGTGGTCCGGGCGGCGATCGCGGAGTGGGGGCGCGCCCGCTGGCGCGTGATCGCTGAGCCGGAGAAGGGCACGGGCGCCGCTGCCGACACCGGCATGCGGGCGGCGATCGCGGGCGGTGCCGAGCTCCTCGCGCGCACCGACGCCGACTGCCTGCCCCCGCCGGAGTGGACGCGGCGTATGCGCGAGGCGCTGGCGTCGGGCGACGAGCTGGTCGCCGGACGTCTCGTGCCGCGCACCGACGACCGGTCGGTGTCGCGGTTCCAGCAGGGTGTGCTGTCGGCGGCGCTCGCGGTGGCGAGCGCGTTCGGCAAGATCCGGCCGGGCAACCGTGACGACGGGTACCTCGGCCCGTACGTGATGGCCCCTGGTTGCAACCTCGGCATCACGGCCGCGCTGTACGAGGCCGCGGGCGGTTTCCCGCGCACCCGCATCGAGGACGTGCACGAGGACCGCGCACTGGTCAACGCCGTACGCCGCCTCACCACGCGGTATGCGGAGCACCCCGAGGTCTGGGTGCGCGCGTCGACGCGGCGGGTGCACGCGTGGGGACTCGTACGGACGCTCGGCTGGTACGCCGACCACCGGTACCGGCCCGAGGTGGTCGACATCCGGTGAGCTCCGCCGTCGCAGAGAATAGTGTGCCAAGCGGGGCGCGCCGCCATTGGGCCGGCGGGCAGGGCCCGGAGGCCGCCTGGGAGGAGCGGGTCCAGCGTGCCGCGCACCCGCTCGCATACCCGGCGCTGCGGGCGCTCCGGCGTCGGCCCGTGGTGCGGCTGCCGCGGATCGGCGTGGTGGTGAACGACGCCGCGATCGCGCGCCAGGTGCTGCTCGACACGGCGCGGTTCTCGAAGGTGGGGCCCGGGGCGCCGTCGGACCTCTGGACGCCGGCGCTGGGGCCGTCCGTGCTGCTCAACATGGAGGGCGCGGAGCACGCCGCGCTGCGGCGCACCCTCGGGCCGCTGTTCTCGCCGCGCGCCGTGCGTGAGCTGGTCGGGGCGGGCGGCGGCCCGGCCGAGTCGGCGGGTCCCGCCGCGCAGCCGGGGCCACTGGCCGACGCCGTCTCCCGGCTCGGCGAGGGCCGCACCGTCGACCTGGCGCAGACGGTGAGCGCCCTCGCCGGGACGGTGATCTGCGGGATGGTGGGCCTGCCGCCGACCGACGCCGCGGTGCGCGAGTCGATGGCGCGCGCGCAGGCGGTGACGGGGATGGTCCGCCTGCACCGGCGGGGTCTGACGCGCGCGCAGGTGGCGTCGGCCCGCCGGGTGCTCGGTGAGCTGACCGAGCCGGCGCGCGCGGCCTGGCGCGACGGCGACCCGGCGACGGTGCCCGGCCGCATGCGGGCCCTCGGGCTCGGCGAGCGGGAGGCGATGGGGGCCGTCGGCGCGTTCGTACTGACCGGGACGGAGACGGTCCAGTCGCTCGTGCCGCGCCTCCTGGCCATCGCGCACGACACCGGCTGGACCGCACGGCTCCTGGCCGCCGGACCCGACGAGCGTCGGCACGTGGTCGAGGAGGCGCTGCGCGTCACCGTGCCGACCCCGGCGATGCTGCGGGCGGTGCGCGAGCCGGCGGCCGTGGGCGGCGTCGACGTGCGGCCAGGAGACCGGGTGGTCATCGCGACGGTGAACTGCTGCCGGGCCGCCGGCGGGTTCGACCCCGACCGTCCCGCGGACCCCGCCGTGCGGCACCTGTGGTTCGGCGCCGGGCCGCACTTCTGCCTCGGCATGCCCCTCGCGATGGCGCAGGTGGACGCGGTGCTCGACGCGCTCGCACCCCTCGCTGCGGACGGCCTCCTGCCGCGGGTGGTGGGCCGCCGGGCCGCTCGGGGAGTGCTCGTCCCCGCCTACGACCGGCTCGACGTGAGCTGCGACCCTGATGTCCGAGCGCCCGCCCTGGAGGACGCGTGACCACGACCGACCACTTCGTCGACACCCTGCTGGGGGCGGTCGGCGACCGGATCGCGCCGTCCACGGTGGCGCTGCGCCGGCTCGGGAGGCCGGGCCCGCTCGGCGGGCCTGGCTGGCTCGGACGGTTTGGTCGGCGCGGCTCGGGCGGTGCGCACGGCGACCGCGGCCGGCGTGCCGAGGAGGTCACGTACGGCGCCCTGGCCGCCGCGGTCGAGGCGACGGCCGACGCGTTGCGCGCTGACGGGATGGTGCCCGGCGATCGGGTGCTGTTCAGCATCCGGCCGCGGCCCGAGGGCGTGGTGCTCTGCCTCGCGGTGCTGCGTGCCGGCGGTTCGATCGTGTTCGTCGACCCGGGATCCACGCCCGAGCTGTTCGCCGCGCGGATCGCCGCGGCCCGGCCGCGCTGGGCGGCCACGGAGGCGCTGCTGTACGCGGCGTCGTCGGGTCCGCTGCGGGGCGTGGCGCGCTCGCGCGGGCTGCTGCTGCCCGACTACGGCCGCCTGCCCGTTCGGCACCTGTACTCCGGCGCCTGGCTGCCGGGCGTCCCGCGCGGCGCCCAGCGGGTGGCGAGCCTGGCGGTGCGGCCCTCGTCGCGGACATGGCCCTCGTTGCGGGTATGGCCGTGGCGTGAATCCGGGCAAAAATTCACGCCACGGCCATACCCGCAACGGGACGGACGGGGGGAGGGGCGGGGGGACGGGGACGCGGAGGCGCTGGTCGTGTTCACGTCGGGCACGACGTCGGACCCGCGGGCCGTGGTGCACACCGCCCGCACGCTCGGCGGGGCGCTCGACCTGTTCCGGCAGGTGGTGGACCTGCGCGCGGGGCAGGTGGTCCACACCGACCAGATGTTCCTCGGCCTGCCCGCGCTCCTGGCGGGCGGCACGTGGGAGATCCCGGCCCGCACGCCCGCGCAGGACCCGGCCGCCTTCGCGCGCGGGGTGGCGGGGGCGGACGCGTCGTTCCTGGTCCCGGCGGACGCGACGGCGTACCTCGACGCGATCGAGGCGGGCGCGCTGGGAGCGGATGACGGTGACGGCGACGGCGTGAGCGGCGGCGTGAGTGCGGGCAGCGCCTCGCCCGCGAGCGCCGGTCCCCGGACGCTGCTCCTGGGTGCGGCGCCGGTGCGCCGGGCGTTGCTGGAGCGGGCGCAGCGGGTGCTGCCGGGCACGCGGTGGCTCGCCGTGTACGGGGCCACGGAGATCCTGCCCGCGGCGGTGGTGGAGGCGTCCGCGAAGGTGGCGGCGGACGTGGACGGCGACCTGGTGGGCGGGCCCCTCGCGGGCGTCTCCGCGACGCTCGACCTCTCGGCCGGCGAGCCCGAGGAGTTGTCAGAAGCTCCCCGGCATATAGACCGGAGAGCTTCTGACAACTCGGGTGGTAGCTCGGGCGGCGACCACCCCGTGGGCGAGCTGGTGCTGTCGGGCCCGTCGCTCATGGCCGGTTATCTGGCTGACCTGGACGCGGGCGCGCCGCCGGTCACGGAGCATCGCACGGGCGACCTGGCCTGGCTCGACGACGAGGGTCGCATCGTCCTGGTGGGTCGCACCCGCGACATGATCATCCGCGGCACGCTCAACATCTACCCGGGTCTGTTCGAGCCGCGGGTGCGCGAGCTGCCCGGCGTCGGTGAGGCGTTGCTCGTGGGCGTGCCGGTTCCGGATGGTGACGAGCGGGTGGTGCTGGTGGTCACGTCCGGAGAGGCGGGGCGGGCGGACGGCCCGCCGACGCTCACCGTGGGGACGAGCCTCGCCCGCTCGGTGGCTGCCGCGCTGCCTGGTGTCCTGGACCACGGTGCCCTGCCCGACGTGGTGGTCGAGGCGTCGCACGTGCCGCTCCACGGCCGGTCCCGGAAGCCGGACCGGCGGACCCTGTCGGCGCTGGCGGCGCCCCTTCTCGAGGGGGCCCGGTCGTGAGGGTCGCGGTGACCGGTGCGTCGGGGTTCGTCGGCGGTGCGGTGGCGCGCGGCCTCGCCGCGCACGGCCACGAGGTGGTCACGTCCTCGCGCAGCGTCCCCTGGTGGTTGCCCGACGGCGTCCCGGTCGCCCGGGCGGGTACCTCGCCGGGGTGGGCGGACGGGAGTGGTGAGGGCGGCGCCGTCGTCGGGCACCTGGTGTGGGACCTGCGGGACGGGCCGCTGATCAAGGAGGCGCACCCGGGCGACGTCGACGCTGTGGTGCACTGCGGCGCGGCGGTGGGCGACGGCGGGTCGGAGGCCCGCTCGTGGCTCGTCAACGTCGAGGGCACGCGGGCGGTGCGGGAGACGTTCCCGGAGGCGCGGTTCGTGCACGTGTCGTCGGGGAGCGTGTACGACCCGGCGCGGCCGAGCGTCCGGGCGCGCGAGGACGAGGCGCCGGTCGCGGCCTACCTGAACGCGTACGCGCGGACCAAGGCGGAGGCGGAGCGGTACCTGGCGGCGGATGCGGCGCGCGGGGACCGCGGGCCGGTGGTGGTGCTGCGTCCGCACGCCGTCTACGGGCCGGGGGACACCACGCTCCTGCCGCGGCTGGAGCGGGCGGTGGTGGGCCGGTGGCTGCCGCTGCCCGGCGGTGGCGGCGTGCTGCAGCACCTCACCCACGTGGACACGCTGGTCGCGGCGGTGCGGGCGGCGCTCGACGCGGACGTGGAGCCCGAGCGGGCAGCGGGGCGGCCGCTGGTCGCGAACGTGGCCGACGCGGATCCCGTGGTGCTGCGCGACGCGGTGGAGCTGCTGCTGTTCGCCCGCCTGCGCCGGGTGCGGGTCGTGGCGGTGCCCTTGGACGTGGCCCGGCGCGCGGCGACCGTGAGCGAGCACGTCGCGCGGTGGCTGCGCCGGGAGCCCCGCCTGTCGCGGTACGCGATCAGCCACCTGGCCCTGGAGCGCACGTACGACCTGACGGTCCTGCGCGAGCGCCTGGGCGTGGACCCGCCGCCGACGTCGGTCCGGGGTGCGCTGGGCTGGTGACCGGCGGTGCAGCCCGTGAGAGCTGACCTGACCTCGGGCGATGCGTCCGCTCGGTCGTAAGTGCCCGTGTTTGACAGGAATGCCCTACCCTGTGGCGGGTGAATCCCGGCTTGGCGATCGAGACCCTCGGCCTGCGCAAGACCTTCCGCACCGCGCGCGGGCGGCTCGTCGCCGTCGAGGGCCTCGACCTGCGCGTCCCGGCCGGCGGGGTGCACTGCCTCCTGGGCCCGGTCGGCGCGGGCCGGACCACCACCGTGCGGATGCTCCTGGGGCTGGCGCGGCCCGATGCCGGTGCGATCCGGATCTTCGGCGCCCCGGTCCCTGACCGGCTCGCCGAGGTGGCGGGCCGGACCGGTGCGGTGCTGGAGGGCCGACGGTTCTTCCCGGGCTTCTCGGGGCGCCGCAGCCTCGCACTCCTCGCGGCAGCGGCCGGGGTGCGGCGCGAGCGGGTGGACGAGGTGCTCGAGCTCGTCGGGTTGGCGGACCGCGGCGCAGACCCGTTCCGTACGTACTCCGCCGAGGCCGCGCAGCGCCTGGCCATGGCGGCGGCGCTCCTGCGGGACCCGGAGCTCCTGGTGCTCGACGAGCCGACGTCGGCTCTCGACCCCGCCGGCGTGCGCGACGTGCGGAGCCTGGTGCGGACCTTGGCGGACCAGGGCCGCACCGTGCTGCTGACCAGCGGCGTCCTGGCGGAGGTGCAGCAGCTCGGGGACACGGTGTCCGTCCTCTCCGCGGGCCGGCTCGTAGCGCAGGGCGCCGTCGCCGACCTGCTCGGCGACGGCCGGGTCACCGTGCGCGTCCGGGTGGCTGAGCCCGCGCTCGCCGGGCGCGCCGCGGAGGTGCTGCGCGGTGCGGGCCTGGAGCGCGTCCGGACAGAGGCGGAGGTGGTCGTCGTCGACGGCATCGCCGATCCCGCCGAGGTCACCCGAGCGCTCGCGCGGCAGAAGCTGTGGGTCAGCGAGCTCGTGCCCCAGCGGGAGGACCTCGAGGCGGTCGTCCTGCGCCTCGCGGAGGCGGGGACGTCGTCGGGCGGCGCGGGTACGGCTGTCGCGACGAAGGCCGCCGCGGTGCCGGCGGCTGCGCCGGGCGAGCCCGTCGCAGAGCCCGTCAAGCCGACGACGTCGGCCGAGCCCACGACGCCGGCCGAGCCGGCCGGGCCCGCTCAGAAGCCTGCCCGGAAGCCCGTGGCCAAGCCTGCTGCCGCCGACAAGCCCTCCCCGGGTGACACGCCCGCAGACCCGCCGGGGCGGGTGAGGCCGGGCGGCACGCTGCCGCCCGGGGTCAAGCCCACCCCCTCGCAGAACGGCCAGAGCAAGCACAAGCCGGCCGGCGGACCCGAGAAGAAGGGCGGTGCGGCGTGATGCGGCTGCTGAAGGTGGAGCTGCTCCGGTTCGCCGCACGGCGGGCGGTGCGCTGGGGTGCGCTCGCGACGGTGGTGTACGCGGCGGTCGTGGGGCTGGTGCTCGCGAGCCGCCCCGAGACGTTCTCCGAGGCGGCGGAGGTCGTCCGCGCGCAGATGCCGGTGCTGCTCGTCCTCGCGTTCGTGGCGGGCGTGACCCTCGTGACCGCCGAGACCGGGACGGGCGCCCTGGGGCTGTTGCTCACGGTCGAGCCGCGGCGGGGCCGGGTGCTGGCAAGCAGGCTCGCCGCCGCGGCCCTCGGCGTCGTGCCTGTGCTCGCGGTCGCCTACGCGGTGCCGGCCGCGGGCGCGTACCTGCTGCGCAGGTTCGGCGGCGGACTCGGGGTCGTCGGGCTCGAGGTGTGGGCCGGGCTCGCCCAGACCGGCGTGGCGCTGCTGGTCGGCGGGATCCTGGCCGCCCTCGCGGGCGTGGCGCTCGGGGTGCTCCTGGGGCGCGCGACGGCGGTGGCGGGGGCGGTCGCCGCCTGGTTCGTCGTGGTGGAGATCGGCATGGTCGAGCTCGTCTCGCCGGACCTGTGGATCTGGTCCCTCTCGGTGAACGTCCCGGCCCTGGTCGTGGACGCGGACGTGAACGCCGCGGCGTACCTCCTCGCCCTCACGGTGGCCCTCGTGGCGGGCGCCGGGCTGGCGCTCCGCCGGCGGGACGTCGCGTAGCGAGTCTCGGATGCTGGGACGCTCGGCCCGGCACGTGACACGCTCGGCACATCGGCGTAGTGTGCGGGGCGTGCAGACGATCATTCTCGTAGTACTTCCTGGGCGCGCCGGCTGAGGCCACCGCACAGGCTTCGTCAGCGCGCTCACCCCTCGACCGTCCTCGCTCCCCGAGGACCGAGGGGCTTTTTGTTGTCACGATGGTTCGCAGAGCCCCTGTCCGCAGGGGTGCGACGGCAGGAGACACCGATGGCAGGCACACCGACACCCTCGCAGGTCGCCGCACGTGCGGAGGCCCGCGCCGAGGTCCGCGCGGAGCTGCGCTCCCGCAACGTCGGGCGGCCGACTGGGGCGCTCGCCCCCGTGGCCGACGGCGACCGCGTCACCGAGGAGGTGACCGGCGCGCAGTCGATCGTCCGCTCCCTCGAGGAGGTCGGGGCGGAGATCGTCTTCGGCATCCCGGGTGGCGCCATCCTGCCCACCTACGACCCGCTGATGGACTCCACGCGACTTCGCCACATCCTCGTGCGGCACGAGCAGGGCGGCGGCCACGCCGCGTCCGGCTACGCGCACGCGACCGGCAAGGTCGGCGTGACCATGGCGACGTCGGGCCCGGGCGCCACCAACCTCGTCACGCCCATCGCGGACGCGCACATGGACTCGATCCCGATGGTCGCCATCACGGGGCAGGTGGCAGCGGCGGCGATCGGCACCGACGCCTTCCAGGAGGCGGACATCGTCGGCATCACCATGCCGATCACCAAGCACTCCTACCTGGTCACCGACCCGGCCGAGATCCCGCGCACCATCGCCGAGGCGTTCCACATCGCGTCGACCGGCCGGCCGGGCCCGGTGCTCGTGGACATCGCCAAGTCGGCGATGCAGTCCATGACCACGTTCTCCTGGCCGCAGGACCTGCAGCTGCCCGGTTACCACCCGGTGACCAAGCCGCACGCCAAGCAGATCAAGGAGGCGGCACGACTGCTCGCCACCTCGCGGCGGCCCGTGCTGTACGTGGGCGGCGGCGTGGTCCGCGCCGACGCGGCGGACCTGCTGCGCCGGCTCGTGGACCTCTCGGGCGCGCCCGTGATCACCACCCTCATGGCCCGCGGCGCGGTGCCCGACAGCCACCCGCAGCACCTGGGCATGCCCGGCATGCACGGCACCGTCCCCGCCGTCGCGGCACTGCAGAAGGCCGACCTGATCTTCGCCCTCGGCGCCCGCTTCGACGACCGCGTGACCGGCAAGCTGTCGAGCTTCGCCCCCCACGCCACCATCGTGCACGCCGACATCGACCCGGCCGAGATCGGCAAGAACCGTGCCGTCGACGTGCCGATCGTGGGCGACCTGCGCGAGGTCATCGCCGAGCTGCTGCCCGAGCTCGAGCGCGAGCACACCGCCCACGGCAAGCCCGACCTCGAGGGGTGGTGGCGCCAGTGCGACGAGTGGCGCAGCACCTACCCGCTCGGCTTCACCGAGCCCGAGGACGGCCTCCTGTCGCCGCAGCACGTGATCTCGCGGATCGGCGCGATCTCCGGCCCCGAGGCCATCTACGTGGCCGGCGTGGGCCAGCACCAGATGTGGGCCTCGCAGTTCATCCGGTACGAGCACCCCCGCACGTGGATCAACTCGGGCGGTCTCGGCACCATGGGCTACTCGGTCCCCGCGGCCATGGGCGCCAAGGTGGGCCGGCCGGATGCCACCGTGTGGGCGATCGACGGCGACGGCTGCTTCCAGATGACCAACCAGGAGCTCGCCACCTGCACCATCAACGACATCCCCATCAAGGTGGCGGTGATCAACAACTCGTCGCTCGGCATGGTGCGCCAGTGGCAGACCCTGTTCTACAACGAGCGCTACTCCAACACGGACCTCCACACGGGTCACGGCACCGCCCGCGTGCCCGACTTCGTGAAGCTCGCCGACGCCTACGGGTGCGAGGGCATCCGCGTGGAGAGCCTCGCCGACGTGGACGCCGCGATCAAGCGCGCCAACGAGATCGACGACCGCCCCGTGGTGGTCGACTTCACCGTCTCCCGCAACGCCATGGTCTGGCCCATGGTCGCCGCGGGCGTGAGCAACGACGACATCCAGTACGCCCGCGGGATCTCCCCGGCGTGGGACCGCGAGGACTGAGGACCGAACCGATGAGCCGTCACACCCTGTCCGTGCTGGTGGAGAACAAGCCGGGCGTCCTCACGCGGGTCGCCGGGCTGTTCGCCCGTCGCGCGTTCAACATCCACTCCCTGGCCGTCGGCCCCACGGAGCACGAGGAGATCTCGCGCATCACCGTGGTCGTCGACGTGGACGAGCACCCCCTCGAGCAGGTCACCAAGCAGCTCAACAAGCTGATCCACGTGATCAAGATCGTCGAGCTGGACGCCGAGTCCTCGGTCCAGCGCGAGCTGCTGCTCGTCAAGGTCCGGGCCGACGGCGCCTCGCGCGCCGGGGTCCTCGAGGTCGTCGAGCTGTTCCGGGCCCGCGTCGTCGACGTGGTGCCCGACTCCGTGGTCGTCGAGGCCACGGGCACCGGCGCCAAGCTCGACGCCCTGCTGGCGGCCCTCGAGCCCTACGGCGTCCGCGAGATCGTCAAGTCCGGGACGCTGGCCATCGGCCGCGGCTCCCGGTCCATCACCGACCGGGCGCTCGAACGCGTCGCCCGGACGGCGTAGCACCCCATCCATCACCACCGACCCACACCGGTCCGCCGGACCACCGAACCAAGGAGCACCCACCGTGGCTGAGCTGTTCTACGACGACGACGCCGACCTGTCGATCATCCAGCAGAAGAAGGTGGCGGTGATCGGCTACGGCAGCCAGGGTCACGCGCACTCCCTCAACCTGCGCGACTCGGGCGTCGACGTCACCGTCGGCCTCCGCGAGGGCTCCCCGTCCCGCGAGAAGGCCGAGAACCAGGGCCTCAAGACGGCCGGCGTGGCAGAGGCCGTCGCCGGTGCCGACGTGGTCGTCATCCTCGCGCCCGACCAGGTCCAGCGTCACGTGTACGCCGAGGACATCGCGCCGAACCTGAAGGACGGCGCCACGCTCGTCTTCGGGCACGGCTTCAACATCCGCTTCGGCTACATCAAGCCCGAGGCCGGCCACGACGTCGTCATGGTCGCCCCCAAGGGCCCGGGTCACCTCGTGCGCCGCGAGTACGCGGACGGCCGCGGCGTGCCCGTGATCGTCGCCGTCGAGCAGGACGCGTCGGGCTCCGCCTGGGACGTCGCCCTGTCGTACGCCAAGGCGATCGGTGGCCTGCGTGCCGCCGGCATCAAGACCACATTCACCGAGGAGACCGAGACCGACCTGTTCGGTGAGCAGGCCGTCCTCTGCGGTGGCGCGTCGCAGCTGGTGCAGTACGGCTTCGAGGTCCTCACCGAGGCCGGCTACCAGCCCGAGGTCGCGTACTTCGAGGTGCTGCACGAGCTGAAGCTGATCGTCGACCTCATGGTCGAGGGCGGCATCGCCAAGCAGCGCTGGTCCGTGTCCGACACGGCCGAGTACGGCGACTACGTCTCCGGCCCGCGCGTGATCTCGCCCGTGGTGAAGGAGAACATGAAGGAGGTCCTCGCGGACATCCAGTCGGGCGCCTTCGCCGCCCGCTTCATCGGGGACCAGGACGCCGGCGCGCCGGAGTTCAAGGAGCTCCGCGCCAAGGGCGAGGCGCACCCGATCGAGGCCACGGGGCGCGAGCTGCGCAAGATGTTCGCGTGGATCAAGCCGAACGACTCGGACTACGTGGAGGGCTCGGCCGCGCGCTGACCCTCCCCTGTACGACGACGCCGGTGGCCGCCTTGCTGGAGGCGGCCACCGGCGTCGTCGTGCTCCGGGCCGGCGTCGTTGTGCTCCGGGCCGGCGGGGTTCCGGGCCGGTCCCGGCCCGGGCCGGTTCGGGACCGGTTCGGGACCGGTTCGGGACCGGTTCGGGACCGGTTCGGGCGCCGCTCAGCGTCGGCGCGGAGACCGGAAGCCGAACGGGATCGGGATGGGCCCGCAGCAGCAGACGCCGCGCACGTCCGTCGTCGCCAGCAGGCGGGCCGCCTGATAGCAGGCCAGGAACTGGAGCACGGTCGGCACCGCACCCCGCGCCAGGCCTCTCCGCGCGAGGATCTCGCGTACGGCACCCGAGCACGACGCGCCGTCGGTCAGCGCCGCGTGGGCGCAGCGCCATCCCTTGCGGGGCGAGATGCGGCGCTGATAGACGCCGATCGCTCGGTCGACAGCTTTGCCGGCGGGTGTCATCCAGTCACGTTATGAGTGCCTGAAGCCGCTCGCAGCGGCGACCAGCAGGCAAGGCATGGGGTTTCCGGCGTCAGAACGGCGGAGGTGCGGGGGCGCCGGGCTCGTCCGCGCAGGGCGCCTGGTGCTCACCGACGAGCTGATGCCGGGAGTCGACGTCGTACCCAGGATCGACGACCGCCGGAGCGCGGCAGACCGAGCGCCCGGCCGGGGTGTGCCAGGTGGTGATGCCCGTGGCCTCGTCCCGGACGGGGGTCCAGCCGGCGTGCGTCTTGGCGCGATGGTGCCGACGGCAGAGCGCGTGCAGGTTCGCGGCGCGGGTCTGTGGTTCCCCGGCCATGCCCGGTTCTCGGGTGTAGGGGTCGATATGGTCGAGGTCGCACCGTCGGGCCGGTCGCTCGCAGCCGGGGAAGGTGCATGTCGCGTCACGTGCTTCGACGGCGCTGCGGAGGACGGACCCGGGTGCGTAGGTGCTGGTGGCATAGTCGGTGAGCACGCCGGTCGCCGCATCGGTGAGCAGTCGTCTCCAGGTGGCGTCCGTGGCCAGGACGCGGGCGACCTCCGCCGGGACGGGGCCGTAGCCCGCGAGGTGCCCCGGAGCGTCGTCCAGGCAGAGGAGCGTGGTGGCGGCGACGGTGATGTGGGCCGTCGCCCGGGCCGGGACGGGGACGACCCGGTAGGCGGTGGTCGGCCCGGGTGCGTCGGATGCGGGCACGGCTGAACCGGGCAGGCCGGGCTGGTCGTCGGGGTCCGGAGTCACGACAAGGCGCCCCGTGGAGAGCGCGACGAGCGCGTCGGAGCGCGCCTGGGCAAGGGTCCGGGTCTCGCCGGGAGCGCGGCTGATGGTGTGCCCGGCGTCGTCGACCGCGGCCCAGACCCGAGCGGCGTCCTCCGCCGGCAGATAGGCGGTCAGGTAGGCCATGCCGTCCTCGACGGGCTCGAGCCGCACGTATCGGGCGGCCCGGGCTGCCTTCCGGCACCGAGCGGCGCCATCCGTGTCGAGTGCGGCCGCGAGCGCCCGCACCCGGTTCTGGACGGCGCGCACCCCGGCTCGGGGTACGTCGCCGAGGATCCTCGTGGTCGCAGCGCGACGGTCCTCGGGCGTCGGGAACGACGCCGTGAACGCCAGCGCGTCGGCCTTCTTGACGCACACCTGCCCGGCGAGCAACGCGTCCCGGACCTCGGGGAGGTCGCCGAGCGCGAGGGCGCGCCCCACGAGGTGGCGGCCGACGGTGACCGACTGACCGACCACCGATGCCAGCTCGTCGCCCAGGAGCTCCAGGGCGGGGCCGCCGGCGCGGGCGGCGAGCTCGGCCACGGCTTCGGCCTGCCGGGCCGCAGCCCAGGCGAGCATCCGTTCCCAGCCCGCTACTGCTTCGACGAGGACGCTCTCCGGGGCGTCGGCGAGCGTGAGGCGGTCGAGCTCGTCTGCCAGCGGGACACCAGGAACCAGGTGCGCGAGCCGGGCGTCGAGCCGCGTCCCGTGTTCCGCCTGGTAGGTCAGGACGGGCTGGCTCGCGGACCTGGCGAGATCGACCAGCGTGAGGTCAGCCCGTGCCGGGGCCGGGCTGAACGCCGTCCGGGAGCCCGCTGCCGATCGCGCTCCGGGCACACCCGAGGGCCCGGCAGCAGCCGGGCTCATCAGGGCGCGGATCAGCGCATCGACACCATCGAACATGTGTTCCAGTCTACCGGCAGGGGTCCGGGCTGTCCCGGTGAGTGGCGGTGCGAAGCTGCCGATCGGCTGACGGTCCGGTCACGGCCGGGCCCGGCCACCGCCGTCGTCGGCCCCTGTGCCGGGACGGTGCCTTCGGACGAACGCACTGTCCCGGCGATGCCCGCCGACGCCCGGATGCGGCAGGATGTCCACCGTGACCGACAAGACGCCGCAGGACTTCGACCCGTCGAGCTTCGAGCCCGAGGAGGTGCCGCAGGCCGACGCAGTGCTCGCCGACGAGGTGCAGGCCTTCTGGGAGACCGCGCGGGGCCGCGCGGGGCTCGGGAAGACGAGCGTGGTGATCGGCCAGACGGTGAACGAGGCCGTCGCCCCGCCGGCCTGGTCGTTCGGCGACAACGAGGAGCTGGCCGACTCCCTGGTCGAGGCGGTGCTCGCGGGCGAGAAGACCGCCACGTCGACGGCGCTGTGGGAGTTCGAGGACAGCGGCGAGAAGCTGCCGTCCGTGGGTGAGCTCAGCATCGTCCTGGACGGCACCGGCCACCCGCGCGCGCTCATCCGCACCACCGAGGTGCAGGTGGTCCCGTTCGACGAGGTCACCGAGGACTTCGCGGCCGCCGAGGGGGAGGACGACCGCTCGCTCGCGATGTGGCGCGAGGGGCACGAGGCGTACTTCCGCCGGACGCTCGGCCCGGACCGGGAGTTCGTCGCCGACATGCCGGTGCTGTGCGAGCGGTTCGAGCTGCTCTATCCGAAGATGTAGGTATGACGCTGCGCTGGTACTCCACCGTCGTCGAGTCCACGGACCACACGAGGCTCGCCCGCTGGTGGGCGGAAGCCCTCGGCTGGGACGTCATCTTCGAGACCGAGGAGGAGGCCGTCGTCGTGCCGCCGTGGGCTCGGGAGCTCTCGGAGCAGCTCGAGTTCCACCGGGTGCCGCCGGGGTTCGTCTTCGTCCCGGTGACGCACGGGAAGACCACGAAGAACCGGCTCCACTGGGACTTCGCGCCGCACACGAGCGACGACCGGGACGCCGAGATCGCCCGGCTCGTCGGGCTGGGCGCGACGATCATCGACGTGGGCCAGCCCGACGACGCGACGTGGACCGTGCTGGCCGACCCGGACGGCAACGAGTTCTGCGTGCTGTCGGCCCGGGAGCAGTGACCCTCACGGCCAAGCTGTCCGAGGCGTGAGACCCGCGTCTCAGCGTGCCTCGGGCACCCGTAGGCTCACCGCATGACGCGGAGCATCGATCTGGCGGTCGTCGCAGGCGACGGCATCGGCACGGAGGTCGTCGAGCAGGGCCTCGCGGTCCTGGAGGCGGCCCTGGCCGGCACGGACGTCAAGGTCGCCACCACGGAGTTCGATCTGGGCGCGCGCCGCTGGCACGCCACGGGCGACACGCTGACGGACGACGACCTGGCGCGCATCAAGACCCACGACGCGATCCTGCTGGGCGCCATCGGCGACCCGTCGGTGCCGAGCGGCGTGCTCGAGCGCGGTCTGCTCCTCAAGCTCCGCTTCGCGCTGGACCACTACGTGAACCTGCGCCCGTCCAAGCTGTTCGCCGGCGTGCGCAGCCCGCTGGCCGACCCGGGCGAGATCGACTTCGTCGTGGTCCGCGAGGGCACCGAGGGCCCGTACGTCGGCAACGGCGGCGCCCTGCGCGTCGGCACCCCGCACGAGATCGCCACCGAGGTGTCGGTCAACACGGCCTTCGGCGTGGAGCGCGTGGTCCGCGACGCCTTCGCCCGCGCCGCCCGTCGCGAGCGCAAGCACCTGACGCTCGTGCACAAGCACAACGTGCTGGTCCACGCCGGCCACCTGTGGCGCCGCACCGTCGAGGCCGTCAACGCCGAGTTCCCGGACGTGACGACGGACTACCTGCACGTCGACGCCGCGACGATCTTCCTCACGACGAAGCCGAGCCGCTTCGACGTCATCGTGACCGACAACCTCTTCGGCGACATCCTCACCGACCAGGCGGCCGCGATCACCGGCGGCATCGGCCTGGCGGCGTCGGCCAACATCAACCCGGACCGCACGTCGCCGTCGATGTTCGAGCCGGTCCACGGCTCGGCCCCCGACATCGCCGGGCAGGGCAAGGCCGACCCCACGGCCACGGTCCTCTCTGTCGCGATGCTCCTGGACCACCTCGAGCTCGCCGACCAGGCGCGCCGGGTGGAGGCCGCCGTCGCGGCCGACCTCGCGGAGCGAGGCGACCGAGTACGGTCGACGTCCGAGGTGGGCCGCGACCTCGCGGCCCGCGTGGCCGGGTAGTCCCGTACGACGCGTACGACGACGTCCCCCGGCCCTGAGCGCTTGGCCGGCCGACGTCGTCGTCGGCCGGGCAAACTGCCCGGCCGGGGAGCCTTCGGCAACCGGCCGGGCGTGGAAGACTTGACCACGTCCACCCGGTGAAAGGCCCCCACGATGACCAGCACGTCCAGCACCATCCTTCCCGCCGAGCTCGAGGACCTCGTCGCCCTGTTCGACGTGCGGCGCAGCGACGCGCCGACGTCGGACGAGGCGCGGGCCGAGCTGGTGGCGGCGCCCAAGTTCGGCACCGTCTTCACCGACCACATGGCTCGCATCACGTGGCGGGCCGACGTCGGCTGGGCGGACCGCCGGATCGAGAAGTACGGTCCGCTCCAGATGGACCCGGCCACGGCGGTGCTCCACTACGCGCAGGAGATCTTCGAGGGCCTCAAGGCGTACAAGCACGCCGACGGTTCGGTCTGGACGTTCCGTCCCGACCTCAACGCGGCCCGCTTCGCACGGTCGGCGCACCGCCTGGCCCTGCCGGCGCTGAGCGTCGACGACTTCATCGGCTCGCTCGCCGCGCTGGTGCGGACGGACCTGGCGTGGGTGCCCGGCAGCGCTGACTCCAGCCTGTACCTGCGGCCCTTCATGTACGCCTCGGAGGCGTTCCTCGGCGTGCGTCCGAGCGCCGAGGTCGAGTACCTGGTCATCGCGTCGCCGGTGGGTCCCTACTTCGCGGGCGGCGTGAAGCCTGTCTCGATCTGGGTTGCCGACGACTACCACCGCGCGGGCCCCGGTGGCACCGGCGCGGCGAAGTGCGGCGGGAACTACGCCGCGAGCCTGCTGCCGCAGCTGGAGGCGCAGAAGCTCGGTTTCGACCAGGTGTGCTTCCTCGACGCCGTCGAGAACCTGTACCTCGAGGAGCTCGGCGGCATGAACGTGTTCCTCGTGATGGCCGACGGGTCGGTGCACACGCCCGAGCTCACCGGTTCCATCCTCGAGGGCGTCACGCGGTCGTCGATCCTGCAGCTTGCGGCCGACCGCGGCCACGAGGTCGCCGAGCGCCGCATCCCCCTCGCGGAGGTCGTGGCCGGTCTGGCCGACGGCACGGTCAAGGAGATCTTCGCGTGCGGCACGGCCGCGGTGATCACCCCCGTGGGCCGGCTGGCGGGCGGTACGTTCGACCACACCCTCAACGGCGGGGAGCCGGGCGAGCTGACCATGGCGATCCGTGACGAGCTGACGGACATCCAGTACGGCCGTGTGGCGGACCGCCACGGCTGGCTGCGTCGCCTCGCCTGAGCCTCCTCGCATGTCGCGGCGCCTGGACCTGCGAGAGCTGAACCGCACCACGCTCGCGCGGCAGCTTCTGCTGGCCCGCTCCGACGGCCCGGTCGCCGACGTGATCGGCGCCGTCGGCGGGCTGCAGGCCCAGCACGCGCGCATGCCGTTCGTCGCGCTCCAGGCCCGGCGTACCGGCGGCACGGTGGCCGACCTGGACGCCGCGGTGCTGTCCGGCGAGGTGGTCAAGGCGACGGTGATGCGCTCGACGCTGCACCTGGTGCCCGCCGCTGACCTGCCCGTGCTCGACGCGGTCGCAGCGGAGCAGCGGGTGGCCACGTGGGCGCCGAGCGCGCGGCGCGCGGGGCTCGACCTGGTGGCTCTGAACGCGGCGGTCCGCGAGCACTGCGCCGAGCCGCGCCCGCTCGACGAGATCGAGGCGTTCGCCGCTTCCCTGCACCCCGACGTCGACGCCGCGGCAGCCATCCCCGGCGGCGTCAGCCGCGCGTGGTGGCGCCTGGCGTCCGCCGGGGGAGGGCTCGTCCAGGTCCCGCCCGCGGGGACCTGGGACGCCCGGGGCACGCCCCGCTACGGCGACGCGCGTACCTGGGTGAGGGAAGGCGCCGTCGGGCAGGAGGTGGAGCCGGACGGGGCCCGGTCGCGAGCGGTGGCCGGGTACCTGCGGGCCTTCGGCCCGGCTACGGTGGCCGACGTCGGTCGCGGCCTCGGCCTGCGGCGGGTGGGGCAGGTGCGGCGCGCCCTGGGCGGGCTGGACCTCACCACCTACGAGGGGCCGGACGGGGCCGAGCTCGTGGACCTGGCAGGCCTGGCGACCGTGCCGGGCGACGCCGAGGCGCCCGTGCGGTTCCTGCCCCGGTGGGAGCACCTGCTGGTGGCGCTGGACGGACGGGACCGGATCATCGCAGCCGAGAACGTCCCCGCCGTGTACCGGCGGAACGCTGACGTGCTGCCCACGTTCCTCGTGGACGGGTTCGTGGGCGGCACGTGGGCGGTGGAGGAGTCCGGCGACCGCGCCGAGCTGGTGCTGGCGCCGTTCGGCCCGGTCGCGGCGCGCGAGCGCGCCGCCGCGGAGGAGGAGGGGGAGACGCTGCTGCGCCTCCTCGCTCCCGCCGCGACGGCGCGCTCGGTGCGGTGGAGCTGAGGGTCAGTAGGGCGCGCGGCGCACCACCGTGCGGCTCAGCGTGCCGGTGAGGAGCGACCAGACGGCGCTGCCGAGGATGATCCAGACCACGGCGGCGAGGATCGCCGGCACGACCTCCGGGTTGCCCGCGAACGGGAGGGCGGCGAGGATCACCGTCGCCAGACCGATGACCCACCCGAAGAACGACCGGGGGCGAGGCGTGCTCAGCACCAGGAGGTAGAGGACGATCGCGGACAGGAGCGCGAAGACGGCGCCGACGACCGCCCAGGCGGCGTAGTCGGTGCCGGTCCCGAAGAGGGCCGGCGGCGACTGGATGTCCAGGTTGAAGACCTCTTCGAGGAGGAACACGGCCGCGAGGCCGATCAGGGCCGCCACCAGCATGGTGGCGAGCGCCCCGGCCCAGAAGCGGCCCACCTCGAGGCCCAGGCGCGGGTCCTGGGTGCCGGACGTGACGGGCTGGACCGACTCGTCGTCCGCTCGCGGGTGACCCACCGGCGCGGTCGGGGTGCCAGGCGCCTGGGCCGGCGGGTACGCGGGCGGCGGCTGCTCCCCGTAGGCGGGGTCGTACGGTCGGTTGGGATCGCTCATTGCGTTACCTCCCGGTTTGTGAGCCGTAGCTCCACTCCACCACACATCGAGAGAACGTGCACGGCCTGAGGGAATGAAACTGACCGTGTCGGTGACCCCGTCTACCGTGAAGGACTATGACGGGGGACACACCAGAGGGCGACCTGCTGCTGCGAGCGCGCGGGCTGACGAAGACGTTCGGCGACTTCACGGCCGTGGACGGCGTGGACTTCGCCGTGCGCCGCGGCGAGGCGTTCGGCTTCCTCGGGCCCAACGGTGCCGGCAAGTCGTCGACGATGCGGATGATCGGCGCGGTCTCGCCGCCGAGCGGGGGAGAGCTGCGGATCTTCGGGCTGGACCCGGCCACCGACGGACCGCGCATCCGGGCCCGCCTGGGGGTGGTGCCGCAGCAGGACCAGCTGGACCAGGAGCTCACCGTCGAGGAGAACCTGTGGGTGTACGGGCGCTACTTCGGCCTGTCGCGCGCGCAGGTGCGTGAGCGGGCGGTCGAGCTCTTGGAGTTCGCCCAGCTGACGGAGCGTGCCAAGGACAAGGTGGAGCCGCTGTCGGGCGGCATGAAGCGGCGCCTGACCATCGCCCGCTCGCTCATCAGCTCCCCCGAGCTGCTCCTGCTGGACGAGCCCACCACAGGCCTGGACCCGCAGGCGCGGCACCTGCTGTGGGACCGGCTGTTCCGGCTGAAGCGACAGGGGGTGACGCTCATCCTCACCACCCACTACATGGACGAGGCGGAGCAGCTGTGCGACCGGCTGGTGGTCATGGACCACGGAAGCATCGTCGCCGAGGGCTCGCCCCGGCAGCTCATCGAGGAGCACTCGACCCGTGAGGTGCTGGAGCTGCGGTTCGACACGGACGATCACGGCGAGTACGCGGGCAAGGTGGCCGGCGCGGGGGAACGGGTGGAGGTCCTGCCCGACCGACTGCTGGTCTACGCGCACGACGGCGACGCGGCGGCGGCCGAGGTGCACTCCCGCGGCGTGGAGCCGCTCTCGTCGCTGGTGCGGCGTTCCACGCTCGAGGACGTCTTTCTGCACCTGACCGGCCGCACCCTGGTGGACTGAGATGAGCACCGTGTTCGACGCCCGTGGGGCCCACGGCGAGCGCCCGCCCCTGAGCGGGGCCGAGCGGATCGGCTCCGTGCTGGGATACCAGCTCACCGTCTACCGCCGCACCTGGCGGGGCAGCGTCATCAGCCGGTTCATGTCTCCGCTGTTCTTCCTGCTCGCCATGGGGATCGGCCTGGGCAGCCTGGTCGACGACCGGGCGGGCGGGGTGGACGGCGTGCCCTACCTGCACTTCGTGGTGCCGGCCATCGTGGCGGTCCAGGCGATGTGGGTGGCGATCGGGGAGTCCACGTTCCCGGTGCTGGGCAACATTATGTGGGACCGGATGTACGACACGATGCTCGGGGCGCCGCTCCGGCTGCGCGACGTGCTCGCGGGGCACGTCCTGGCGGTCGTGGGGCACCTCACCATGGCCACCGTCATCTTTGTGGGCGTGGGCGCCGCGTTCGGGGGGTTCGCGACGTGGGGCGCCGTGTGGTGCGTCCCGGTTGCCGTGCTCACCGGGCTGGCCTTCACCCTGCCTGTCTTCGCGTTCACCGCGCGGCAGGAGCAGGATGGCGGCTTCAACATCCTGTTCCGGCTGGTCGTCACGCCGCTGATGCTGTTCTCGGGCACGTTCTTCCCCGTGGCGCAGCTTCCCGTGCTCCTCCAGCCGATCGCCTGGGTCACGCCGTTGTGGCACGGGGTCGAGGCGAGCCGGGCCCTGTCGCTCGGCCGGGTGGACCCGCCGTGGCTCGTGCTCCACCTCGGGGTGCTGATGACGTTCGTGGTGGTCGGCTGGGTGCTCGCGGAGCGCTCGTTCACGAGGAGGCTGGTCAAGTGAGCAGCACGACGGCGCCGCTCGCGCTGCGGGTCTCGCGCCTGCTGCCGGTCCCGGCCGGCGCCGGGATGGCCCGCATGCTCGTGGAGCGCAACGTCCGGGCGTACAAGCACGGCTGGATCGCTCTGGTCACCGGTTTCCTGGAGCCGGTGCTGTACCTGTTCTCGCTCGGGGTGGGGATCGGCGCGCTCGTGCAGACGGTCACCACGGACTCGGGCGAGGTGCCCTACGCGGCGTTCGTGGCGCCCGCCCTGCTGGCCACCTCGGCGATGAACGGCGCGGTGTACGACTCCACGTTCAACGTGTTCTGGAAGCTCCGCTACGCCAAGCTCTACGACGCGGTGCTCGCCACCCCGCTCGGGCCGCGCGACGTGGCGGTCGGCGAGATCACCTGGTCGCTCATCCGGGGCGCGCTGTACTCCGCGCTGTTCCTCCTGGTCGCCACCCTCGCCGGCACCGTCACGTCGTGGTGGGCGCTGCTCGCGCTGCCCGGCGCGGTGTTCATCGGGTTCGCGTTCGCGGCGGTGGGGATGTTCGCCACGACGTACATGAAGTCGTGGGCCCACTTCGAGTGGGTCAACCTGGCCACGCAGCCCATGTTCCTGTTCAGCGCCACGTTCTTCCCGCTGGAGACCTACCCTCCCGCCCTGCAGTGGGTGGTCCAGGCGACGCCGCTGTACCACGGGGTCGCGCTCGAGCGGGCACTCATGCTGGGCCAGGTCGACGCAGGGATCTGGTGGCACCTTGCCTACCTGGTGGCGCTCGGCGCCGTCGGGCTGGTGGGCACGGCACGGCGTCTGGAGAAGCTCCTGCTCACCTGAACCCGTCCCGATGGTGGAAGGGGGGTGCCCCGGCGCCGGTGCTGTGGCACCATGTGGCGCATGACACCGCGCGCACCCCAGCGACAGGCGATCTACATCGTGTAGCGCGTCCGGTACCAACATCACCGGACGCGCCGACCTTCCATACCCGGGAGGTCTTTTTCTTTGCCCGGATCCGCACTGGTGGGAGAGACATGAGCAGGACAGCAGCACCTGTCACGTTCGACGTGTACGACACGACGCTGCGCGACGGCGCACAGCAGGAAGGCATCAACCTGTCGGTTGCCGACAAGCTCGCGATCGCGGTGCTGCTCGACGAGCTGGGCGTCGGCTACATCGAGGGGGGCTGGCCCGGCGCTGTCCCGAAGGACACGGACTTCTTCGCGCGCGCGGCCAAGGAGCTCACCCTGAAGAACGCGGTGCTCGCCGCCTTCGGCTCGACGCGCCGGGCGGGCCTGCGCGCCGGCGACGACCCGCAGGTGCGGGCGCTGCTGGACGCGGGCGCGCCGGTGGTGACCCTCGTCGCGAAGTCGGACGTGCGGCACGTCGAGCGGGCGCTGAAGACCACGCGCGAGGAGAACCTTGCGATGATCTCCGACACCGTCAGCTTCCTGGTGACGGAGGGGCGCCGGGTCGTGCTGGACGCGGAGCACTTCTTCGACGGCTACCGCCACGACCGGGCCTACGCACTGAGCGCCGTGGACGCCGCTTTCTCGGCCGGCGCGGAGGTGGTCACGCTCTGCGACACGAACGGCGGCATGCTGCCCGGCTGGGTGGGCGAGATCGTCGCGGAGGTGCGCACCGCCGTCGGGCAGGAGGCGCTCGACCGGTCCGGGGCGCGGCTCGGGATGCACGCCCACAACGACTCCGGCTGTGCCGTCGCCAACTCGCTGGCCGCCGTCGAGGCGGGTGCCACCCATGTGCAGGGCTGCGTCAACGGCTACGGCGAGCGCACCGGCAACGCCGACCTGATCGCGGTGGTGGCCAACCTCGAGCTCAAGCTCGGGATGGAGCTGCTGACGGGGGCGGGGCTGTCGGAGGCCACGCGCATCGCGCACGCGGTCAGCGAGATCACGAACATCTCGCCGTTCGCGCGGCAGCCCTACGTGGGGTCGAGCGCGTTCGCCCACAAGGGCGGCCTGCACGCCAGCGCCATCCGGGTGGACCCGGACATGTACCAGCACACCGACCCGCAGGCCGTGGGCAACGACATGCGCATGCTGGTCAGCGACATGGCGGGTCGCGCGTCGATCGAGCTCAAGGGGCGCGAGCTGGGCTTCGACCTCGCCGGGCAGGCCGAGCTGCTGTCGCGGGTCACCGGGCGGGTGAAGGACGCCGAGGCCGCGGGGTACACGTACGAGGCGGCGGACGCCTCGTTCGACCTGATGCTCCGTGAGGAGATGGACCAGCGCCCGGCCTACTTCACCGTCGAGTCGTGGCGCACCATCGTCGAGACCGGGCCCGGCCAGGCCGACCGGCACGACGCCGCGGCGAGCGCCGAGGCCACCGTGAAGCTGCACGCCGGGGGCGAGCGCATCGTGTCGACCGGCGAGGGCAACGGCCCGGTGAATGCGCTGGATCAGGCGCTGCGCGGTGCGCTGCGGCGGGTGTACCCGGAGATCGACCGTATCGAGCTGATCGACTTCAAGGTGCGGATCCTCGACAGCGAGCAGGGCACGGACGCCACGACGCGGGTGCTGATCGAGCACACGGACGGGCAGCGCTCGTGGTCCACGGTGGGGGTCGGGCCCAACGTCATCGAGGCGGCCTGGGAGGCGCTCGTGGACGGGCACGTCTACGGCCTGCTCAAGGCCGGCACCTCGCCGCGGTAGGAGTCCTTCGCTGTGGGTGCACGGATGGTCGCTCACCGGGCTCGGTGAGCGACCATCCGTGCACCCACAGCCGCGGCCCGGTCCGCGGCGGCGGCGCTCCGTCTCGCCGTGCACGGCGTCGTACGTGACCTCGAGCGCCTCCTGCGTGCGCGAGTGCTTCTGCGCTACCCGGACGAACAGGTAGTCGATCACCGTGAGCTGCGCGATGCGGCTCGAAAGAGCACCGGCCCGGAACTTGGTCTCGCGGGCCGTGGTGGCGAGGACCAGGTCGGACACGGCGCTGATGGGGCCGTCCGGGTAGTTCGTGATGGACGCCGTGGTGGCGCCTGCCCGCTGCGCGAGCTCCAGGGTGCGCAGCGTCTCCTTCGTCTTGCCCGAGTGGGTGATGGCGATGGCCACCATGCCCGGACGGAGGAGTGCGGCCGCCGCGACCTGCTGGTGCGGGTCGGGGGAGCAGAAGACGTACAGGCCGATGCGCTGGAGCTTCATCGCGAGGTCCTGGGCGGCGAGCCCGGACGAGCCCACGCCGTAGACGTCGATGCGTGGTGCGTTCACGACGGCCTTCGCCAGCTTCTCGAGAGTCACGACGTCGAGCATGCGCGCCGTCTCCTCGATGGTGCGGGCCTCGTGGAACGCGATCTTGTTCACCACGTCGGTGACGCCATCGGTCTGGTTGATCTCGCCCTCGGCGATGCCGGACCGTTCCATCTCCATCATGCGACGGCTGGTGGCCTGCGCCAGGTCGATGCGGAACTCCGGGTAGCCCGCGTAGCCGACGGCCCGGCAGAAGCGGACGACGGTGGCCTGCGAGGTGTCCGCGTGGCCGGCAAGCTCGGTGATGGTGGACGCGACGACCGTGTCCGGGTCGTCGAGCACGGTCTGCGCGACCCGGGCCTCGGCGGGCCGGAGGGTCGGTAGGGCGCGCTCGAGTCGGACGAGGACGTCACCGCTCATCAGAAGTCTCCAGGGGTGGGGCGAAGGGGGCGGAGCTGCCGGAGCTCCGGAGGGAGCCCGACGCCCTCGGCAGGCGGCTCGCCCGTGAGGTCCTGGGTCAGCTCCATCGCGCCCGTGTCCTCCGTGCTCCCCGCCGCGCTGCGGCCGTCGATCCGGACCGTCAGCCAGGGCCGGTACGCGATCACCCTAGCCGGGTTGTCCCGAAGGTGTCGTGCCAGGTGAAGGGCACCGTCGAGGGGTGTGCCCGCGCTCGGGACCAGCTGGACGTCGGGCCGCTCCTCGGCGAGCTGCTCCGCGAGCGTCCGGGTGAGCGGCGAGTCCTCGTGGACGAGGCTCCCGGTGGTGGACGCGAGGGGCGGGATGCCCGGGGCGAGGGCGGTGACGAGCGTGGTGGCGAGGTGCCTGCCCGCCTCGACGAGGATCTGCTCCGACATCTCGTCGCCGGCGCGCGCGCCCGCCATCACCGTGGGAGCGAGGGCGGCGAGCCGGCCTGCGCGGTCATTGGTCTTGTAGACCTGGGCGGGCCAGGTGGCCACGGGCCCCAGCCGGGCGGCGACGGACTCGAGCAGGTACGTCGACGCGCCGCGCGGACGGCCGTCGTGGGCGGCCGTGGCGGCCCGCAGCGCGGCGCTCCCGATCCACGCGCCGGCCCCGAGGTCGCCGAAGACGTGTCCCCAGCCGTCGGCGCGGTGCCAGCGGCCGGTCTTGTCCCAGGCCAGCGCCACGGACCCGGTGCCGACCGCGAGCACAGCCCCCGGGCGGCCGCGGAGCGCACCGAGGTGTGCCGTCAGGGCGTCACCGGCCACGGCGGAGCGGTTGGTGCGGAGCTCGGTGGCGAGCGCGTCGTGGATGTCGTTCGGGTTCTCCACCAGGGACTTCAGCCCGGTGACGCCGACCGCGGCAGCGGCGACCACCGGCCGGTCCTGCCCGGCTGTGGAGGTCTTGTGGCCGGTCCGGTCGGCCCAGGCAACGAACGATCGGCACAGCGAGGCGACGACCTCGGCCGCGTCGCTGCCGTTCGGGAGGATCTCGACCCGCCGCCCCTCGAGCTGGATCCGCTCGCCGCCGCCCTGGACGGCTACGAGCCGGGACCCGCTCCCGCCCACGTCGATCGCCACGATCCAGGAGTCAGGGCTGTGGTCAGCCACGCTCTCGTCGGTGGCGATGTCGTCAGCCGAGCTGTCCCCCTGTGTGAATTCCGTCACCGCGACATTCTCACACGAAACTTCGCCAAGAATGTTTAAAGGACAATAGAAATTCTCCCCATATTGCGGGTGAATCGTCGTCCGGGCGTACCGTTGACGTCGTGCGAGGAGAGTACAAGGTCCCTGGTGGCAAGCTCGTCGCGGTCGACGTGGACGTACGCGACGGCCGGCTGGCCGACGTCCGCGTGAGCGGCGACTTCTTCCTGGAGCCCGACGAGGCGCTCGAGGGCCTGGGGCGGGCCATGGAGGGCATGTCGGAGACGGCATCGGTCGCCGAGCTGGCGGCCGCGGTGGCGCGGGCCGTCCAGGGCGCCACGATGATCGGGTTCGACGCGGACGCCGTCGCGGTGGCTGCCCGGCGTGCGCTCGGGCGCGCGACCGGCTGGACCGACCACGTCTTCGAGGTGGTCCACGACGCGCCCGTCTCGCCGCTGCTCAACGTCGCCCTCGACCAGGTCCTCGCCGAAGAGCTGGGTGCGGGGCGGCGTGGGCCCACGCTCCGGATCTGGGAGTGGGACGAGTCGGCGGTGATCATCGGGTCGTTCCAGTCCTTGCGGAACGAGGTGGACCTGGAGGGCGCGGCGCGGCACGGGGCCCGGGTGATCCGCCGGATCTCGGGCGGCGGCGCCATGTTCATGGAGCCGGGCAACACGATCAGCTACTCGCTGTACGTCCCGTCGTCGCTCGTGGAAGGGCTGAGCTTCGAGCGGTCCTACGCCTTCCTGGACGACTGGGTCCTCGGCGCCCTCCACGACCTCGGCATCGACGCCACCTACGTGCCGCTGAACGACATCGCGTCGCCCGCGGGCAAGATCGCGGGTGCTGCCCAGAAGAGGCTGAGCGGGGGTGCGGTCCTGCACCACGCGACCATGGCCTACGACATGGACGCCCAGAAGATGACCGAGGTGCTCCGGATCGGGCGGGAGAAGCTGAGCGACAAGGGCACCCGGAGCGCGGCCAAGCGCGTGGACCCGCTGCGGTCGCAGACCGGGATGTCGCGGGAGGCGGTGGTCGACGCCCTCGTGGCGTCGTTCAAGGCTCGGTACCGGACGGTCGACGGCACGGTGACGGGCGCCGAGCGGGCGCGGGCCGAGGAGCTCGTGCTGACAAAGTTCGCCACGCCGGAGTGGACCGCGCGCGTTCCCTGAAACGCCAAGATCACGATCTGATAACGGCCGGTCACATGAGGGTTCCGCACGCCATCAGGAGTCAGTAATCTCCACAAAGCACTTCGATCAGGGAATTCCGTTTCACGCGGGTCCGGGCCGGGCTCCCTGATCGGCGTTCGCCGTGCTGACCGCGGGATTCACCCAGTACGGTGTATTGACGGTCACCGGCCGTGAGACCGGATCTCGTGGTGCAGGTCGAAGAATCATGCCGGGCGGTGTGCGCCCGGCGACGCACCAAGGACGAAGGAGACTCGCCGATGATCGCCGAGGCGGGATACGAGCGGCAGGCGCCGCCGGGCGGACGGCCCGTCTCTCCCACGGAGGAGCGCAACCCGCGTACCTACGACATCGACCTCGTGCCCACGGCCGAGGTCGTCCGCATGCTGGCCGACGAGGACGCGGGGATCGTGGCTGCCGTCCGCTCCCAGCACCCGCGGATCGTCGAGGCCGTCGAGCTCGCCGTCGCGGGCATCCGGGCCGGCGGACGGGTCCACTACGTCGGTTCGGGCACGTCGGGACGCATGGGCATGATGGACGCCGCCGAGCTGCTGCCCACGTTCGGCGTCGGCCGCGAGATGTTCGTGCCGCACCTCGCCGGTGGCCTCGACGCCTTCCGTGTCGCGGTCGAGGGCGCGGAGGACGACGTCGACGCGGGCGCGGCGGCGGTGGCCGACTCCGGGCCGCACGACGTGGTGGTCGGGATCGCCGCCAGCGGCGGCACCCCGTACGTGCGGGGCGCGCTCGAACGGGCCCGCGCCAACCGGGCGACCACCGTCCTCGTGGCGTGCAACCCGTGGGCCCCGCTCGCCGAGCACGTCGACGTCCCGATCCTGGTCAACACCGGCCCGGAGGCCATCACAGGCTCCACCCGGCTCAAGGCCGGCACCGCCCAGAAGCTCGTGCTGAACACCTTCTCGACGGCCGTGATGATCCGGCTGGGGAAGACCTACTCGAACCTCATGGTCGAGTTCCTCGCGACCAACGCCAAGCTCCGGGACCGCCAGTCCCGGCTGCTCGTCCAGGCGACCGGCCTCGACCGCGACGAGTGCGAGAAGGTCCTCATGGATGCCGGCGGCGACCTGCCGGTCGCTCTCGTCATGCTGCTCGGCGGCGTCGACGAGGCCAAGGCCCGGGCAGCGCTCCTGGTCGACGGCGTCCGCGCGGCCCTGACCCGCCTGGGCGGACCCGGCCGGTAGCCGCCCGGCGCTACGCCGCCGGCCGGGGGCCGAACACCGCCGTGCCGACCCGGACGATCGTGGCGCCCTCGGCGACCGCGAGCTCCAGGTCGCCGGACATGCCCATGGAGAGCTCGACGGCGTCGCCGGTCCCCGGGCGTCCCGACGACGCCACCTCGTCCCGGAGCCGCCGGAGGCGGGCGAACCCGGCGCGCACCACCTGCTGGTCGTCGCTGCGGGCCCCGATCGTCATGAACCCGGTGAGGCGCAGGCCGGGGAGCGCGGCGACCTCGTAGGCGAGGGGGGCGCCGTCGTCGGGCAGGGTGCCCGACTTGGAGGGCTCGCCCGACACGTTGACCTGGACCATGACCTCCAGGCGTCGCCCGTCGCGCACGCAGCGCTCGGAGAGCGCGCGGGCGAGGACGAGGCTGTCGACGGACTCGACGCAGCCCGCCGCGCCGAGGACCTGGTTGACCTTGTTGCGCTGCAGGTGCCCGATCATGTGGACCGCGACCCGGCCCGCGGCGACGTGCGGCGCGAGCGCCGGCGCCTTGGCGACGAGCTCCTGGACGCGGTTCTCGCCGAGGAGGTCCGCCCCGGCCTCGACCACGGCGAGGACCGCGGCGGCGTCCTGCGTCTTGGTGGCCACGAGCAGGCGGACCGACGCCGGGTCACGGCCGGCGGCGTCGGCGGCCGCGGCGACGCGCGCGCGGACGGCCGCGAGGCGCTCGGCGAGGGGACCGGCCGGGACGGGCGAGAGGTGCACGGGGTCAGTCTAGGAAAGCTCAGGGTCCGGTCAGGGGCGGTCCGGGTTCCGTCCGGCCCCTCGGATGCGGGACAATCAGGGCATGAAGACGCTGCTCAACATCATCTGGCTGATCTTCGCGGGACTCGGCCTGTGGTTCGGCTACGTGATCGCGGGCATCCTGCTCTGCATTCCGATCATCACGATCCCGTTCGCCATCGCCTCGTTCCGCATCGCGGGGTACGCGCTGTGGCCGTTCGGCCGCACGGTCGTGGACAAGCGTGAGGCGGGCGCGGGCTCGTGGATCGGCAACGTCCTGTGGATCGTCCTCGCGGGCTGGTGGCTGGCGATCGGCCACATCATCACCGCGGTGCCGCTGTTCATCTCGATCATCGGCATCCCGCTCGGCGTCGCGAACATCAAGCTGATCCCCGTGTCGCTGCTGCCGCTCGGCAAGGAGATCGTGCCGAGCGACGTCGCGTTCCCCACGTACGAGCGCGCGCCCCGGGCGTAGCGACGCCCGGGCGACGCGCGCCGGCGACGCGCGCCGCGTCAGTCGCGTGCGATCGGCGCGGCGGTCCCGCCCGTGAGCCGGAGCAGGTCGGCGGGGGAGAGGCCGACGTCGAGCCCTCGCCGGCCACCGGACACGTAGACGACGTCGTACCGCTCGGCCGACTCGTCGACCACGGTGGTGTGCCGCTGCTTCTGGCCGAGCGGCGAGATGCCGCCCACCACGTACCCGGTGGCGCGCTCGGCCGCCGCCGGATCGGCCATCACCGCTTTCTTGCCGCCCGCGGCCCGCGCGAGCGCCTTCAGGTCGAGCTTGCGGTCCACCGGCACGACGCCGACGACGAGCCGCCCGTCGACGTCGGCCAGCAGCGTCTTGAAGACCTGCGGCGGCTCCACGCCGATCGCGGCGGCGGCCTCCAGGCCGTAGCCCAGGTCGCTCGACGGGTCGTGCTCGTAGGGGTGCAGGGTGTGCGGGACGCCGTCCTTCTCCAGCGCGACGACGGCGGGCGTGCCTGCGGGGGCGTGCTTGCTCTTCTTGGCCACGGAGGAATTCTCCCCCGGACCGGTCGAGATTGGCTCACGTAGCCTGGGGAGGTGCTCGCGCTCCTCGTCCTCGCCATCGTCGTCGGCGGGGCGCTCCAGCGAGTGACCGGGATGGGCTTCGGCCTGGTGGCCGGCCCGTTCATCGTGCTGATCCTGGGCCCGCTGGAAGGCGTGCTCATGGTCAACCTGCTCGGCGCGGGCAGCGCGCTGCTGATCCTGGGGCGCGTGTCGCGGGGGGTGGACTGGCGGCGGTTCGCCTGGCTCGCCGCGGCCTCCCTCGCTGTGTCGGTGCCCGCTGCGCTCCTGCTGCGCGACGCCGGAGCGGCGGCGCTCGAGGTGACCATCGGTGCGGTGGTGATCCTTGCGATGACGCTCGCCCTCGTCACGTCGCGCCTCGCGGGGGTCCGGCGCCCGTTCGCGCCGGGGGCGCGGTGGCCGCTGCTGGTCACGGGAGCAGCGAGCGGGTTCGGCAGCGTCGCCGCGGGGATCGGCGGTCCGCCGCTGGCGGTCTACTCCGTGCTGGACCGCTGGGACCCGCGCTCGTTCGCCGCGACGGCGCAGCCGTTCTTCCTGACGAACGCGACGGCCGCCCTCACGGCGAAGCTGGTCTTCACCGATGCTGCGTTCCCCGCCATGTCGCCGTGGGGCTGGGTGGCCGTGGCGGTCGCCGCCGTGGCGGGCATCGGCCTCGGCGAGGTGCTGGCGCCGCGGGTGTCCCGCGAGGCCACGCGCCGTGTCCTGGTCGTCCTCGCCTATGCGGGCGGGGTCGCGGCGCTGGTGCGTGGCCTCGTGGGATGACCGTCAGCCGGCCGGAAGCACCGACGGGTCGAGTGGGCCGAGGATCACCGCCGGCTCACCGGTCGCGTTGAGGCTCGCGACGCCGAGGCTGCCGATGGAGCACGATCCGCTGCGCGGCGCCCCGTTGTTCCAGACCTGGCGGAGGCAGTTGCGCATCGCCAGCTGACCCCAGTAGTTGGGGTGCAGCGACTCCTGGACGGAGTACGGCCCGGTCACCGTCGACACGGTCCGGATCTGGTTGATCCATTCCGTCCGGTCCTGGGCGCCCGGCGTCTGCCAGCTCGCCAGGCCGACCTCCTCGTACAGGCCGACGCCGGTCTCGCACAGCCGGCGCCCGTCGAAGGCGTGCGTCATGTCGAGGGTGCGCACGTTGGTGAGGCCGGAGTCGGCGGCGGCGCCCAGCAGGGCACCGTTGATCGTGGGCAGGGCCGTCGAGTTGGCCCAGTCGGCGTCGCGGTTCCAGAACCCGCACCCGCCGGTGGACTGGCGCGTGTACCCCGACTCGGAGTACCGGAACCCGGACCCGTTCGGGATGGGGGACGGGTAGTTCTGGACGACGAGCGTCCACTGGGAGCTGGTGTATCCGGCGTTCCGCATGGCGGTGTCGACGTTCCGGATCGCGGCCGTGACCCGGGCGCGGATCGCGGCGACGTTCGCGGTGGTGAAGTTCGCCCGCACCGACGAGTCGTCGTTGCAGTAGTTCTTCCACCAGGTGGGCGAGGTCAGGAAGTTGACCACGCAGGACTGGACGATGCTCGCGAACTTGAAGTCGTTGCCGCCGATCGACAGCGCGACCATCTTCACGTTGTGGGTGGCCGCGAACTCCTGGAGCATCAGCGCCTGGCCCTTGTTGGCGCCGCTGGCGTAGAAGTCGATGCCGGGCTTGAACAGGTCTCCGGACGTGGTCGCGGTGGTGGCGCCGGAGCAGGCCAGGTTGTGCCCGTTGACGCCGCCGCCGATGTAGGCCTCGGCCGACAGGGCGCGGTGGCAGCCGGGGATGGTCTCGGCGGTGCGGGTGGCGTTGTCGAAGTAGGCGGTGGGGCCGAGCGCGTCGGCCCGGCTGGACGACGCGTTGGAGCTGCCGGCCCACCGGCCGGCCTCTCCGGAGATGTAGGAGTCCCCGAGGGTGACCACCCACGGGGAGCCGGAGCCGGGGCCGTCGGCGGCTGCCGGGACGGCTGTGGCGAAGGGTGCCAGCAGGGCCAGCAGGCCTGCCGCGAGCGCGGAGGAACGGGCGATTCTCATGACGTCTCCTGTCGTCGAGCGGCCTGCCCCAGGCACCGTTGACCGGGGTTACTTCAGGACGCTACTGACGGGAGATTAGTAGAAATCCTCCACGGGGTAAATGTCAGGCAAAGACGTTAGATCTGCCCCACGTCCACGATGGTCAGGACCACGGCGCCCGCCTCGTCGCTGGCAGCCAGGTCGACGAGGGCGGTGATGGCCCAGTCGTGGTCGCCGTCCGCGTCGTCGAGCACCTGCCGCACCCACCAGGTGCCCGGCTCGACCCGCCCGCCCTGCGGCAGCTCGGCGCCCGGCTCGAGGATCGTGAGCAGGGCCGACGAGCGCGCCGGCGCGCCGAACCCGATCGCGTCGTCCCCCTGCGCGTCGAACAGGGGGTCCAGGGCGTCGCCCCAGGCGTCCGCGTCCCAGCCGTCCGTCCCGTCCAGGGCCGCCAGCGCCGTGTACGACTCCTGCGCGGCGAGCTCGACGCGGCGGAACATCGCGTTGCGGACCAGGCGGCGGAACGCGCGCGGGTTGCCCGTGACCGGCCGGGCCGGCGCCTCGGCCCCGGCCTCGGCGAGCGGGCCGGTGGTGAGGGTGTCGGCGTCGTCGTCCACCGGGTTGGCGAGCCGCTCCCACTCGTCCAGGAGCGACGAGTCGGTGCCGCGGACGAGCTCGCCGAGCCACTCGACGATCTCGTGGACCTCCTCGGTGCGGTGGTCGTCGGGCACCACCTGGCGCAGGGCGCGGTACGCGTCGGCGAGGTAGCGCAGCACCACGCCCTCGGTGCGCTCGAGCCCGTAGACCGAGACCACCTCGGTGAACGTCATGGCGTGCTCCACCATGTCGCGCACCACGGACTTGGGCGAGAGCTCGGCGTCGGCCACCCAGGGGTTGGCCCGCCGGTACGTGATGAAGGCGGGCTCGAGCAGGTCGGCGAGGGGCTTGGGCCAGGTGACCTCCTCGAGGAGCGCCATGCGCTCCTCGTACTCGAGGCCCTCGGCCTTCATCGCCGCGACGGCCTCGCCGCGGGCCTTGTTCTGCTGGCCCATGAGGACCTGCCGGGGGTCGTCGAGCGTGGCCTCGATGATGCTGACGACGTCGAGGGCGTGCGTGGGGCTCTCGACGTCGAGCAGGTCCATGGCCGCGAGCGCGAACGGGGAGAGGGGCTGGTTGAGCGCGAAGTCGCGCGGAAGGTCGACGGTGAGGCGGGCGGACGGCCGCCACCCGCCCGGCCGGCCGGCGTCGGGTACCCGGACCTTCTCGACCACGCCGGAGACGCGGAGCGACCGGTAGATGCGGAAGGCCTGGCGCACGTGCTCCGCCTGCCGGGCGTCGGAGTCGTGGTTCGCGGTGAGGAGGTGGCGCATCGCGTCCACGGGGTCGCCGGTGTGGCGCGCCAGGACGTTGAGCACCATGGCGTGGGTCACGCGGAAGTTGCTGGTGAGCGGCTCGGGGTCGGCGTCGCGCAGGCGCTCGAAGGTGGAGTCGGTCCAGTTGACGGCGCCGGCGGGCGCCTTCTTGCGGACGATCTTCTTGAGCTTCTTGGGGTCGTCGCCGGCCTTCTGGAGGGCCTTGCGGTTCTCGATGACGTGGTCGGGCGCCATGACGAGCACCTCGCCCACCGTGTCGAAGCCGGCGCGCCCGGCCCGGCCCGCGATCTGGTGGAACTCGCGGGCCGTCAGGTGCCGCATGCGCTCGCCGTCGAACTTCACGAGGCTGGTGAGCAGCACGGTGCGGATCGGCACGTTGATGCCGACGCCGAGGGTGTCGGTGCCGCAGACCACCTTGAGCAGGCCCTGCTGGGTGAGCCGCTCGACGAGGCGGCGGTACTTGGGCAGCATGCCCGCGTGGTGCACGCCGACGCCGTGGCGCAGGAACTTCGACAGCGTCTTGCCGAAGCCGGTACCGAACCGGAAGTCGCCGATCTCGGCGGCGATGGCGTCCTTCTCGGTCCGGGAGGCGATGTTCGTCGAGAGCATGGCCTGGGCGCGCTCGACGGCGTCCTTCTGCGTGAAGTGGACCACGTAGACGGGGGCGCGGTGGGTGGTGACGAGCTCGTCGATGACGTCGGTGAGCGGCTCCACCACGTACGAGAAGATGAGCGGGACGGGCCGCTCGGCGCCCGTGACCTCGGCGACGGGGCGGCCCGACCGGGCCTCCAGGTCCTCGACGAGGCGCGTGGTGTCGCCGAGCGTGGCCGACATCAGCAGGAACTGGGTGCGGGGGAGCTCGAGCAGCGGCACCTGCCACGCCCACCCGCGCTGCGGGTCGCCGTAGAAGTGGAACTCGTCCATCACCACCTGGGTGATCGCGTCCTCGTCGGCGGCGGCGCGGTCGTCGCCCCGGCGGAGGGCGAGGTTCGCGAGGATCTCGGCGGTGCAGCAGATGATCGGGGCGTCCGGGTTGACCGCGGAGTCACCGGTCATCATGCCCACGTTCTTGGACCCGAAGGCCGCGACGAGGTCGAAGAACTTCTCGCTGACGAGGGCCTTGAGCGGGGCCGTGTAGTACGTGCGGCCGCCGCGCCCGGAGCGGTACGCCGCGAGGGCCGCGAACTGCGCGCCCATCGCCACCATGGACTTCCCGGACCCGGTGGGGGTCGCGAGGATGACGTGCGAGCCCGACACGAGCTCGATGAGGGCCTCGCTCTGGTGCGGGTACAGCTCGCGCCCGCCTGCGGACGCCCACTGCGAGAAGCTCTCGAACAGCACGTCCGGGTCGGGGTCCTTGCCCGTGGGCGCCGGGAGGTACGGGATCAGGGTGCCTGCGGGCCGGGGCGTGGTGGGCGCGTCGCTCGTGGTCGTCATCGTGGAGCCATTGTGGCAGGCCCCGGCACAGGGGTGCCCGACGCCGGCGGCCGGGCCGGGCGCTCAGCCCACCTCGGCCACCGGCTCGGGCCGGGCGATCCGCTCCTCACCGAGCCGGACGACCACCACGCCGGCCAGGATGAGCAGGCCGCCGACCAGCTGGACGGGCCGGGGGAGCTCGCCCAGCAGGAGCCAGGCGAACCCGATCGCGGCGACCACCTCGAGCAGCGACACGAAGGACGACAGGCGTGAGCCGAGCCGCCGGCCGGCGGCGATCCCCGTGACGTAGGCCAGGCCCGCGGTGACCACCCCGAGCCCGGCCAGGGGGAGCCACCACGGCACCGACGAGCCCGCGTAGACCGGGGGCGCGGTCGAGGCGGTGAGCGGCAGCAGGCCGGTGAGCCCGAGCAGGCCCAGCACCACGGTGCCCACGACCAGGCCCCCAGCGGCGAGGGCGAGCGGCGGCAGCCCGGTGGTCTCGTCCCCGTTGATGACGAAGTAGGTGGCCGCGCCCACCATCGCGCCGAGCGACCAGGCGACGCCGACCGGGCTGAGCTGGGCGCCGGAGATCAGGTCGAGCACGAGCACGAGGCCGAGCGCGGCGAGCCCCGCCCCGGCGAGAGTCACCGGGCCGGGCCGCTGGCCGTGGCGCAGCCAGAACCAGACGACGACGGCCGCGGGCGCCGTGTACTCGATGAGCAGCGCGGGCCCCACCTGCATGTGCTGCACGGCGGAGAAGTAGCAGAACTGGGCGCCCGCCACCGCGAACGTGCCGTACGCGGCGATGAGCCAGCCGTTGCGCCGCACCGCCGCCCAGCGTCCGCGGAGCGCGACGATCGCCGCGGGCAGCACCACGAGCGCGCCGACGGCGACGCGGACCAGCACCACCGCGCCCGGGCTCCAGCCGGTGGCGAACAGCCCGCTGGCGAGCGTGCCCGACAGGCTAAACGCGACGGCCGACACCACGGCGAACGCGAGCCCGGTGACGAGACGGCGGCTCGCGGCGCCGTCGGGCACCGGGACGGGGGTGGTGTCAGGAGTCACTGCGCTCATGACTCATGACGGTACGGAGGGAGGGGTAATGTGTCAACGTGGTCTTCGCTCATGACACCGAGATGTCGCTGCTCGCCGCGGTGGCTCTGGTCAACTCCGCCGAGCCGCCGGAGACGCTCACGACCGTGGCCGAGCTCGACGCCTTCTTCGTGACGTACGAGTACACGGGCCGCCACGACCGGACCATCGCCGAGCTCGAGCAGGTCCGGGCGCTCCGGCCCCGGCTCCGTGCGCTGCTCACGGCGGACAGGGACACGGCGGCCGGACTGGTCAACGAGATGCTGGCCGAGGCGGGCGCGGTCCCGCGGCTCGTGCGGCACGACCGTGCCGACTGGCACGTGCACGCGGTCTCCGAGGACGCCCCCTGGGCCACGCGCATCCTCGTCGAGTCGGCCATGGCGATGATCGACGTCATCCGCGAGGGCGAGCTGTCCCGGCTGTCCGTCTGCGCCGACGACGACTGTGCCGGCCTCGTCCTCGACCTCTCGCGCAACCGGTCCCGTCGTTTCTGCTCCGTCGCCTGCACCAACCGCAACGCGGCGGCGGCCTACCGGGCGCGCCGCCGGGCGTGAGGCGCCCGGGTCCGGCCCGCCCGAGGTCTCAGGACAGGTCCCACAGCAGCCGGTAGTACGCGATCATCTCGTCGTCGCGCGCGATCCCGTACGCGTCGAGGAGGACGTCCTCGTAGCCCGGGCCGTAGTTCCACAGCGTGCTCCACGTGGCGGAGGCCAGGTCGGCCCACGGGTCCGCGACCCCCAGCCGGCCGAGGTCCACGTGCGCGGTCCACGAGCCGTCGTCGGCCAGGAGGGTGTTGGGCGCGCAGGCGTCCCCGTGGCAGACGACGAGCCGGTCGGGCGGGGGCACCTCCGCCAGCCGGGCGCGGGCCTCGGCCGGGTCGAGGTGCTGGTGCTCGGGCTGCCAGGTCTCGGGGCCGTCGCCGGCCGCGAGACGGGCGTCCGCGCGGGCGAGCCGCTCCTCGGCCGACCAGACGAAGGGGCAGTCCGCGACGGGCAGCGTGTCGTGCAGGGCCCGCAGTCCCGCGCCGATCGCCCGGGCGGCGGTCTCCGGCTCGGCCCGCCACCGCGGCACGACGGCGGAGCTCCCGTCGAGCGCGGCGGTCACCATCCACTGGGCCTCGGCGTCCTCGCCCGTCTCGAGCACACGCGGCACGGGCGTGCGGCCCGCCGCCCAGGCGAGCCGCGTGGCCTCCTCGCGCAGGTCGATGCCCGCGCTGCGGGGCGACCACTTCACGAACCGGGCGCTACCGACCGGGGTGCCCGTGGCGTCGTCGGGCAGCGGGTCCAGACGGAAGGTGCGGCCGCCCACCTCGTTGTCCCAGACCGGTGTGACGGTCGCGCCCTCGGCGAGGACGGCGACCTGCCGGGGGACCACTACCGGACCGGTGGGGATCTGCGAGACGACCTGCGACATGCGGCGATGGTGTCACGCGGACGCCGGGCGGCGGAACCGGATTCTCGTGCCCCGCAGCCGGTGGTCCTCGACGACGTCCCAGAGCGCGCGGTAGTAGGTGGTCCGGTCCGGGTCGGGGGCGACGCCGTACGCGTCGAGCACCACCGGCTCCAGGCCCGCCCCGTACCTGCGGGTCACGCTGCGGGTGGCGACGGCGAGGTCGGCCCAGCGGTCGGCCACGCCCAGGTCGCCGAGGTCGACGTGGCCGGCGAACGTGCCGTCGTCGGCCAGGAGGGTGTTGGGCACGCACGGGTCGCCGTGGCAGACGACGAGCCGGTCGGGCTCGGGCGCGGCGCGCAGCAGCGCGCGGAGCGGGCGCGGCAGGTACGGCGGCAGCGAGGCGAGCCGGTCGGCGACCGACCAGGTGTAGGGGCAGGCGGACACCGGCAGGGCGTCGTGGAGGAGGCGCAGCCCGACGCCGATCACGCGGGCGGCGTGCTCACGGTCCGCGACCCAGCGGGGGTCGATGGCCGACGTCGCCTCGATCGCCTCCGTGACGATCCACGCCGCTTCCTCGCTGCTCCCGACGTCCAGGACGCGGGGGACTACCGCGTGGCGCCGCGCCCACTCGAGGCGCCGGGCCTCGTCGAGCGGGTGCGGGGCGGCCGTCCCGTGCGGGACCCACTTCAGGTACCGGGCAGGGCGGCGGGACCGGCCCGGCTCGTCCAGGCGGAAGGTGAGGCCGCCCAGCTCGTTGCGCCAGACCGGCGTGACCACAGCCCACCCGGTGAGGGCCCGGACGCCGGGTGGGACCTCGACGGGCGTGGGACGGATCCCGACGAGCGCTCGCGACACGCCGACATCGTTCCATGACGCGCCGGAGGCGCACACCGCGCCCGTGATACCAGGTCGCAGACCTGGTCCCGGTGCGCGGTGCGCGCCTCCTTCCTCGGTACCGCGGATGCGGTCAGGTCACGGGATCGCCGCCCTGGCCCGCACCGCGCGCACTACGGGGCCCTAGCAGGCGCCCTGGTCCCGCCACGCGCCGTACTGGCCGCTCTGTGACGGGATCTCGGCGAGCGTCCACCACTGGGCGCGGTACTCGCGACCCTGGTAGGTCACGACGTTGCCGGCGGTGTACGTCGTGGTGGCGCTCCACGTCGGGGCGTCACAGGTGCCCGCGGGCGGCGGGGTGGGGGTCGGCGTGGGCGTCGGGGTCGGGGTGGGCGTCGGCGTGGGCGTGGGCGTCGGGTTCGTGGTGCCGCCGCCGACGGTCACGTCGGAGCAGGCGTAGAACGCGTTGACGGTGTCGTAGACGTTCCACCGGGCGAGGATGGTGTGGTTGCCGCTCGGCAGGCCGGTCAGCGTGTGGGTCACCGTGGCGCCGGGCTGGGCGCCGTTGTCGTTGACGGTCTTGAAGAGGCGGCCGTCCACGAAGTACTCCCACGTGGAGGTGCGGTGGTTGGCCTTGATGGTCCACGTGAACGTCGTGGTGCTGCCGATGGTGGTGCGGGGCCACGCGAGCGAGCTGTCGTCCAGCGTGGTGAAGCGGGTGCCGCCCGAGCACAGCATGGAGCCCTTGACGTTCTCGACGCTCTGGGGCTCGTACTCGATGCCGTTGCAGCCCCAGCTGACCGTGCGCTTGGCGCAGTGGTCCTGGCGGCTCGGCGGGTAGGTGACCCAGCCGTGGGCCTCTGCCTGCGGCATCAGCGCCGCAGGGGTGGCGACCAGGGCGGTGACCGCCAGGGCCAGGGTGGCGACGACTGCGAAGAGGCCGCGGGGGAGCCGTCTGCTCAGGGTGGAGCTCATGTTTCACCTCGTGTCTCGATGGTGCAGGTTGTTGCGGCCCTCACGCTAGGAATTGTTCGCGGACCTGACAATTAGGGTGAACGCGTATACGTGGGCCTGCGTAGCCCCTCGGCCCCACCTCCCCCCGAAGTTGTCAGAAGCACCCCCGCCCCAGGGGCGGGGGGGGTGGGACAAACACGGGGGCCCGGGGGGGAACAACCGCCGAGGTCGCGCCAGACGCCCCACTCGCCGCTCTGCGACGGGATCTCCGCCTGGGTCCACCACTTGGCCTGGTACTCGCGGCCCTGGTAGGAGACCTGGGCGCCGCCCGTGTACGCCGTCGTGGCGCTCCAGGCCGGCAGGTCGCACGCCCCGGTGGGCGGCGGCGTCGTCGGGGGCGGGGTGGGTGTCGGGGTGGTACCGCCCCCGCCGCCGACGTTCACGTCGGTGCACGCGTAGAACGCGTTGTTGGTGTCGAAGACGTTCCACCGGGCGAGGATGGTGTGGTTGCCGCTCGGCAGGCCGGTCAGCGTGTGGCTCACGGTGGCACCCGGCTGGGCGCCGCCGTCGTTGAAGGTGCGGAACAGCTGGCCGTCCACGAAGTACTCCCAGGTGGAGGTGCGGTGCCGCGCCGTCAGCGTCCACGTGAACGTGGTGGTGCTGCCGACGGTGGTGCGGGGCCAGGCCAGCGAGCTGTTGTCCAGCGTGGTGAACCGCGTGCCGCCGGAGCAGAGCATGGAGCCCTTGGCGGACTCGACGCTCTGCGGCTCGTACTCGATGCCGTTGCAGGACCAGCTCACGGTCCGCTTGGCGCAGTGGTCCTGGCGGCTCGGCGGCGACGTGATCCAGCCGTGGCCCTGCGCGCTGGGCGTCAGTTCCGCAGGCGTCGCCACCAGCCCGGCGATCGTCAGTCCGACGACCGCGAGGGCTGCGAGCAGGATCCGTCCGAGCCGTCCTTGCAGGGTGATGCTCATGGTGCTCACCGCTTTATCGGGGCTTGGTCGAACGAGGAGAGTTCCCCGTCCAGGATGTGCACCTTTGACGGTAAGATAACGACGCGCCGGTAACAATGAGGGCAAACTCGTACTCTGCGAGGGCATGACAAGCCCTCGTCACGTCGGCGGGGGCGCCGTTCAGCGCAGCAGCGTCTCGCAGACCGCGAGCAGGCGCTCGCGGAGCCGGGCCGCCCGGGCGGCGAACCCGCGCTGGCGGCGGACGTACTCCGCCTTGCCCTCGGTGGTCTCGATGGCGACAGGCTCCACGCCGTACCCCGACACGTCGTACGGCGAGGCGGCCATGTCCGTGTAGCGGATGTCGCGGGCCAGCTCGAAGGCGTCGAGCAGCAGGTCTCCCGGCACGGCAGGGCCCAGCTTGAGGCACCACTTCAGGAGGTCCATGTTCGCGTGCAGGCAGCCCGGCTGCTCCAGCGCCACCTGGGTCTCGCGCGACGGCTGGAGCTGGTTGAGGCCGGTGGCCTGCGGCGTGAAGAAGCGGAAGGCGTCGAAGTGCGAGCAGCGCACCGGGTGCGACTCCACCACGGCGTCCGTCCCGGCATGCCCGAGGCGCAGCGGCAGCGGGTGGCGCTGGTCGCGCCCCGACTCCTTGTCGCGGTAGACCATCGCCCACTCGTGCAGCCCGAAGCACCCGAACGTGCCCGGGCGGGACGCGGTCGCCGCGAGCAGCGAGCGCACGTACCGGGCCGTGTCGCCCCGGTCGGCGAGGTAGGCCGCGACGTCCAGGCCGACGGTTCCCTCCGCCTCGCGGTACCACCGCCAGGCGGCGCGCTCGGCTGCCGGGGGCTCGCGATCGCCGTCGGGCAGCGGCTGGCCCAGGGCGAGCGCGACCCCCGGGCCCGGGTGCCAGCGGCGCAGCTGCGCGGGGCGGGTGGGGTAGTAGGTGAAGAGGAAGTCCTCGATCGCGTGCGCCCGGCCGGCGCCGCGGGCCTCGCGCCACACGGCGGTCAGGGCGTCGGCGCGGGCAGCGTGCGCGGCCTCGGCAGGGAGCCACTCGTCCGGCTGCAGGACGACGGGCTGCGCAGCGCGCGCTGTCGCCTCGGGCAGGGTGGTGGTCACCTCTCCAGGGTAGGTGCTGCTGCTGGCAGGTCAGCTCTTCGGGTGGGCCTCGAGGAAGCGCCAGACCTCGGCGGCCGTGTCGAGCACGGCGGGGTCGGTGGGCCATTCGTGCCCGATCCCGTCGAGCGTCACCACCCGGACCTCGTGCCCGTCCTCACAGGCCGCCACCTCGGTGCGGACGTGTCCTGCGTGACTCACGACGGGCTCGTCGCACCCGAGGAGCTCACGCCACGGGGCGTCGCTCTCGGCGAACCGGACGACCTCGTCCTCGAGTCCGTGCACGTGGAGGATCGAGACGGGCCGTGGCTCGTCGCAGTCGACCTGCAGGTCGCCGCCCACCGGGGCGATCGCTGCCAGCCGGTCCGTCTCGCACGCGAGGCGGTAGCTCATCATGGCGCCGTTCGAGAAGCCGGTGGCGTAGACGCGGGCGGGATCGACCTCGACGCTCGCCGCCACCTGGTCCAGGACGGCGGTGAGGAACGCGACGTCGTCCACCCCGGACTCGACGGCCTCGCCGCAGCACCCGCCCGCGTTCCACGATCCGGCAAGGCCGTCGGGGTACACGGCCACGAATCCCTCGGCGTCGGCCAGCGTGTCCCACCCCCACCCGGCCTTGACCGCGGCGGCGGAACCCGTCCAGTAGTGCATCACGAGGACCAGCGGCGCGGGGCCGTCGAGCCCGGGCGGCACGTGGACCACATAGCTGCGGGCGGCTGGTCCGTCCCCGACCCGGACCAGCGTGTCGCCGGGCGGGAGGTCGACGGGCGTGAGGGCCGGGGCGGGGGCGGGGGACGACACCGTCGTCGTGGGGCCCGGCCCCGCTGCGTGCTCGTCCGACGGCGGCTCGGCCGTGCACCCGGCGAGAAGGGCTGCTGCGGCGAGAAGGATGTAGATCGCCCGTGTGGGTCGCATACCTGATCGTGGCACCTGCGCCTCAGGCCGGGAAGATCTCGTCCAGCTCCGCGAGGTCCTCGGCGCTCGGGGTCCACGACCAGGCGCGGGCGTTGCGGCGCACCTGCTCGGGCGTGGTCGCGCCGGCGATGACGGACGACACGGCAGGCCGGGACAGGAGCCACGAGAACGCCACGTCGACCTCCTCGATGCCGCGCACCTCGCAGAAGGCGTGCAGGCGGGCCAGCGCCTCCCAGGGCGCCGCCTCGAGCCGGTCCGGCCGGTTCGCGAGGCGCGACCCCGCGGGGGCCCCGTGGGCGTACTTGCCGGTGAGGAGGCCGCTGGCGAGCGGGAAGTAGGGGAGCACGCCCAGCCCGTACGCCTCGGCGGCCGGCAGCACCTCCTGCTCGATGCCCCGGGCGATCAGCGAGTACTCGTTCTGCGCCGACACGAACCGGGTGCCGATCCCCCGGCCGAGGTGCTCGGCCTCGGCGATCTGCCAGCCCCGCAGGTTGGAGTGGCCCACGTACCGGACCTTGCCCGAGGTGACCAGGTCGTCGAGGGCGGACAGCGTCTCGTCGAGGGGCGTCGCGTTGTCCGGCCAGTGGTACTGGAACAGGTCGATCCAGTCGGTCCGGAGGCGGCGGAGCGACGCCTCGACGGCACGGACGACGTAGCGGCGCGAGCCGCGGGCGCCGAAGTCCTGCCCGTTGGCGCCCCGCAGGTCGCTGCCGAACTTGGTGGCGACGACGACGTCGTCGCGGCGGCCCAGCAGCGCCTCGCCGAGGAGCTCCTCGGACAGGCCGGGGCGGCCACCGTAGACGTCCGCCGTGTCGAAGAAGGTCACGCCCGCGTCGATGGCGGCGTCGATCAGCGCGGTGGTGCCCTCCCGGGACTCGGTGGCCGTGCCGGGCCGACCGAGGTTGTTGCAGCCGAGGCCGACGGCGGACACGGCCAGGCCGGTGCGGCCCAGCCGGCGGAGGGGCGGGGTGGTGGTGTCGGAGCTCATGCCCCGACCTTAATGTGGAGCCCATGTCTCTCCCGTTCAGCCAGGTCGACGTCTTCTCCGGCACCCCCACCTCGGGCAATCCCGTCGCCGTGGTCCACGACGCGGACGGCGTCACCGACGAGCACATGGCCGCCTTCGCCCGCTGGACCAACCTGTCCGAGACGACGTTCCTGCTGGCGCCGTCCCACCCCGCAGCCGACTACCGGCTCCGGATCTGGACCCCCGGCGGCGAGCTGCCGTTCGCCGGCCACCCCACCCTCGGCAGCGCCCACGCGTGGCTGGAGGCGGGCGGGGCTCCTGCCGGCGAGGCGCTGGTGCAGGAGTGCGGTGCCGGCCTGGTCCGCGTGCGCCGCGCCACGCTGCCCGACGGCGGGTCGCGGCTCGCCTTCGCGGCCCCGCCCCTCGTGCGGTCGGGACCGCTGGAGCCCGACGTGCTGGAGCAGGCGACCCGTGCTCTGCGGATCGGTGCCGGGGACGTGCTCGACGCGGCCTGGGTGGACAACGGCCCGGGCTGGCTCGGTCTCCGGCTCCGGGACGCGGCGACCGTGCTCGCGCTCGAGCCCGACCTGGCGGCCTTCGGCGGCCTGAAGGTCGGCGTCGTCGGCGAGCACCCGGCCGCCGACCGCGAGCGCCTCGGCGCCGACGTGGAGGTGCGGGCGTTCGTCCCGTCGCTGGGGATCGGCGAGGACCCGGTGACGGGCAGCCTCAACGCGAGCCTCGGTCAGTGGCTCGCGGGCGGGGTGCTTCCCGAACGGTACGTGGCTGCGCAGGGCACGGTGCTGGGCCGGCGGGGCCGGGTGCACGTGGAGCGGGACGCGGACGGGACGGTGTGGGTCGCGGGCGGGGCGGTGGTGACGGTCAGGGGTGCGGTGACCCTGTAGGCGCGGGGAAGGTCCGGGCAGCGATGCGGGCGAACAGCCGCTCGAGCGGACCGCGCCCGAGGAAGGCGCGCCACGCCGTCGCCGTGAGGAGGCTCAGCAGGGTGAGGACCGCGAGCGGGACGTTCGTCGCGGGCTGGAGCAGGTCCCAGTGGAACGCCGTCCAGTACCAGATGGCGACGATCTGCGCCGAGTAGACGGTGAGTGCGAGGGCGCCCACGGCGGCGAGCGGGGCGAGGACCCGGGAGCCGACCCGGCCGACGTACAGGCAGAGCCCGATGATGCCGAGGGCGAAGCCGCCCGACCCGAGCGCCTCGAGCGTGGTGTCGTCGTGGGGGCCTTCGAGCCAGAGGTAGGCCGGGGTGGGCCAGGGGGCGTCCAGGGCGAGGTTGGGCGCGCCCGCCTCGGTCGACGTCCGTGCGAGGTCCGCCTCGATCGCGGCACGGCCACCGGACACGGAGACCATCACGGCGGAAAGCACGCCCGCGAGCACCGTGAGCCCGAAGCCGCCCACCACCAGCCAGGTGCGCACGGCGGCGGACCGCAGGTCGCTCCTGCCCACGGCGAGGCCCGCGAGGACGAACGCCATCCAGACGAGCGCGGGGTAGTGCCCGCTCACGAGGAAGTCGGTGACCGCCCCGGAACCGTCGTGCGGCAGCCGCATCCCGAGCCGGCTCACCAGCTCGGGTCCGTAGTAGACGATCACCGGGCCGGCGACGGCGACGGCGAGCGCCAGGTACAGGAGCCGGCGCGGGGGCCACCGGAGGAACGGCAGCGCGAGCACGAAGTAGGCGGCGTAGAAGCCGAGGATGAGGTACACCCGCGTGCCGAGCAGGTCCAGCACCGCGACCAGCGCGAGGAGGAGCGCCGCCCGCACGAGGAGCCGCGACCGGGCGGTGGCAAGCGCCGGCCCGTCGAGGGGCCGGTCCCGGCCGGTCACGAGCGCCAGCGACAGGCCGGCCACGGTGGCGAACAGGATCGACGACCGGCCGTGCGCGACGGAGAGCCAGCCGGCGAGCGTGCCGAGGTCGTCGGACGTGACGCCCACGTGGGCCGTGAACATGCCGAGCACGGCGATGCCGCGCGCGACGTCGACGCCGGGGACCCGGCCGGCGCCGCCGGTCAGACGGTCGCCTGCGCGCGCGAGGAACGACTGGGGCATGGCCCGCATCCTTCCGTGCTCACGGCCTCCTGTCCCGATGGGTGAGAACCCGGGTGTGTCGTGGGCGTGGCGCCGCATAAGGTGCGCTCATGACCGGCAGCGCCAGTACCGAGCCCATGACGCCCGCGGGTGCCGACCCCGTGGACGCGGTCGACGCCCCCAGCGGGTCGCACGGCACCGACCTCACCAAGGAGTCGGAGTCGTACACGCACGGCCACCACGAGTCCGTGCTGCGGTCCCACCGGCGGCGTACCGCGGCCAACTCGGCCGCGTTCCTCCTGCCGCACCTGCGGCCCGACATGACGCTGCTCGACGTGGGGTGCGGTCCAGGCACGGTGACCGTCGACCTCGCCGAGCGGCTCAGCCAGGGCAGCGTCGTCGGGGTGGACGCGTCGGAGAAGGTGCTGGAGGCCGCGCGCGAGCACGCGGCCGAGCATGCCGCCGCCCGGCGCGACGGCGTACCTGAGGCGGGCGTGCGGTTCGAGCAGGCGAACGCCTACGAGCTCCCGTTCGAGGACGACACGTTCGACGTCGTCTACGCGCACCAGCTGCTGCAGCACCTGTCCGACCCCGTCGCGGCGCTGCGGGAGATGAAGCGGGTCGCCCGGCCCGGCGGGCTGGTGGCCGTCCGCGACGCCGACTACGCGGCGATGGCCTGGTATCCCGAGGTCGCCGAGCTCACCGAGTGGAACACGCTGTACCACGAGGTCACGCACACGTACGGGTTCGAGCCCGACGCCGGCCGGCGGCTCTTCTCCTGGGTGCGGGAGGCGGGTTTCGACCCGTCCTCGATCGTGCCCACGGCGAGCGTCTGGTGCTATGCCACCCCCGACGACCGCGCGTGGTGGGGCGGGCTGTGGGCCGAGCGGTGCACGTCCTCGAACTTCGCCACGCAGGCCAAGGAGTCGGCGCTCGCGGACGACGTGGCGCTGGAGCAGCTCGCGCAGGGGTGGCTCGACTGGGCCGCCGCCCCCGACGGCTGGTTCGGCATCCTCAACGGTGAGGTCCTCGCCCGCGCGTAGTCGCACGTAATCTGGGGCCGTGCGCATCGCGAGATTCACCACCGGAGACGACCCCCGTTACGCCCTGGTCCAGCAGGAGGGTGACAAGACCTTCCTGGCCGTGCTGGGCGGAGACCCCCTCTACATGCCGGCCATGCCGACGGGCGAGCGTGTCGAGCTCGGCGACGGCGTGCGGCTGCTCGCCCCCGTCATCCCGCGCTCGAAGATCGTGGCGGTCGGCAAGAACTATGCCGACCACGCGGCCGAGATGGGTGGCGAGGTGCCCGCAAGCCCCCTGCTCTTCTTCAAGCCGAACACCTCGGTGATCGGGCCGGACGACCCGATCGTCCTGCCCGACTTCACGCAGGAGGTCTCGTACGAGGCCGAGCTGGCGGTCGTCATCAGCCGCGTCTGCAAGGACGTCAGCCCCGAGAACGCGCGGAACTACATCCTCGGCTACACCGTGGCGAACGACGTCACGGCGCGGGACGCGCAGCGCACCGACGGCCAGTGGGCCCGGGCGAAGGGCTTCGACACGTCGTGCCCGCTGGGCCCGTGGATCGACACCGAGCTGGACGTCGACGACGTCGCCGTACGGTCGCGCGTGAACGGCGAGGCCCGGCAGGACGGCCGCACCGCCGACATGGTCTTCGACGTGCCGTTCCTCGTGTCGTACATCTCGGAGGCCATGACCCTCCTCCCGGGCGACGTGATCCTCACGGGCACCCCTGCGGGCGTGGGCCGGATCGACGCGGGCGACCGCGTCGAGTGCGAGGTCGAGGGCCTCGGCGTGTTGGTCAACCCGGTCGTGCGGCGGGACTGATCCAGAGGGATACACAGGGCACATCTCCCCATTCCGCCCCCGGGCAGGATCGACTACGGTCGCTCCGGCCCGGGGGTGAGATTTTTCTGGTTGCCGCGCGCATGTATCTCATCGCCGGGCCGGTGCTCATGTACATGAGTGACGCCGGGCCGAGGGGCGGTCCAGCTTCCCAGGGGAGAACACATGCCGCTGTCACACTTCTCAGCCGACTCCACCCTCGTCGGGCTGTTCGACCGTCAGGTCGCCCGGGACCCCGGGCGCACGGCCGTCGTGGACGGTACCCGCGAGCTGACGTACGCCGAGCTCGACGCCGCCGTCGAGACCGTCGCCCGCCGGCTCGCCGGCGTCGGCGTCGGGCGCGAGGACCTCGTGGCCGTCTGCCTGCCGCGCGGGGCCGCGATGGTCGCGGCCGTGCTCGGCGTGCAGCGCGCCGGGGCGGCCTACGTGCCGCTCGACCCGGCGTACCCGCACGACCGGCTCGCCGGGATCACGCAGGACGCCGCCCCGGCCGCCATGGTCGTCGCCAACGAGACCCGCGACCTCGCGGCGGGCCTGGTCGCGGGCACCGGCACGGTGCTCGTCGACGTCGACGACCCGGCGGGCGCCGAGGCGGAGCCGGGCGCCGGCCCGCTCCCCGAGAACGCCGCCTACGTCATCTACACCTCCGGCTCCACCGGCCGCCCCAAGGGGGTGGTGCTCGAGCACCGCAACACCGTCGCCATGCTCGACCACCTCAAGGACGTGTTCGGTCCTGAGGAGCTCTCGGGGGTCCTGTTCAGCACGTCGCTCAGCTTCGACCTGTCGGTGTTCGAGATCTTCGGCACCCTCGCGCTCGGTGGAACGGTGATCGTCGCCGAGAACGGGCTCGCGCTGCCCGAGGTACCCGCGCGCGACCGCCTGCGCCTGGTCGTCATGGTCCCGGCCGTCGCCGCGACCCTCGCCCGGCACGGTGACCTGCCGTCCACGGTGCGCACGGCGGTGCTCACGGGGGACGCCGTCTCCCGCGCCGTCGCGGACGCCGTCCACGCGGCGGGCGTGGAGCGTGTGCTCAACCTCTACGGCCCCACGGAGTGCGTCACGTGGCAGGTCGGCGCGGTGGTGGAGCGCGGCGCCGCGGGTGACCCGCCCATCGGCCTGCCGTTCTCCCACGTCGTCGCGCACGTCCTGTCGCCGGAGGGCGTCGCGGTGCCCGACGGCGAGAGGGGCGAGCTGTACATCGCGGGCCCGCAGGTGACCCGGGGCTACCTCGGCCGCCCGGAGCTCACCGCCGAGCGATACCTCGCCGCGCCCGACGGCGGCCGCATGTACCGCACGGGCGACCTCGTCACCCGCGGCCCCGACGGCACCCTGACGTACCACGGGCGGGCGGACTTCCAGGTGAAGATCCGGGGCCACCGCATCGAGCTCGGCGAGATCGAGTCGGTCCTGGACCGCGACGCCGCCGTCGAGGACTCCGTGGTCGTGGTGCAGGGCGAGCACGCGGCCAAGCGGCTCGTGGCGTTCGTGCAGGCGGGCTCGCTCGTGGGGGCCTCGCAGGCCCGGCCGGACGGCGCCGTCGTCGTCCTGGAGGGCGGGGCAGCCGACGCGCTGGCGGAGCGGCTGACCGCGGCGGTCGCGGCGACGCTGCCCGACGCCTACGTACCGTCCGAGGTGGTGGTGCTCGCCGCCCTGCCGCGCACCCCCAACGGCAAGCGGGACCGCGCGGCCCTGCCCCTGGTGCGGGTACGCGTCCGCGCGGGCGCCGCCCCCGCCGGCCCCGACGAGGAGCTGGTCGCCGCGATCTGGGCGGAGGTGCTCGACCTGGCGTCCCACGAGGTGCCCGCGGACGTCCCGTTCGGAGAGCTCGGCGGCGACTCGTTGCTCACCGCGTCGGTCGCTGCCCGCCTGCGCCGGGCGGGCCGGCCGCTGACGCTCGCACAGCTGCGGGTCCGGACGACGGTCCGCGACGTCGCGGCAGCGTTGCCCGCCGCCTCGGGCGCGACCGGCGAGGCGCCGCTCGAGCACAGCGACGAGCCGGCACGACCCACGCGGACGCAGCACGAGTTCTGGGTGGGCGAGCAGCTCTCCGGGCCGGGCTCGGCCCAGTGGACGGTGCCGCTCGAGGTCGCCGTGGAGGGCAGCCTCCGGGCCGCGGTGCTCCAGCGGGCCCTGGACCAGATGGTCGTGCGTCACCCGGTGCTCCGCACGGTCCTGGTCGATGGCGAGACGGCCGTGCGCCTGCCCGCGGGCACCGTCCCGCTGGCCGTGCACGACCTGGAGAGTCTCGCGCCGGAGGCCGCCACGACCCGGCGGGAGGAGCTGCTGCGCGCCGAGGCGCTGACGCCCCTGCCGGTCGGGAGCGGACCGCTGCTGCGCGCCGTGCTGCTCCGCGAGGCGGAGGACCGCAGCACCCTGCTGGTGCACGTGCACCACGTCGCGTTCGACGGGCTCTCCACCGGACCGTTCCTGCGTGACCTCGCCGCGGTCTACGCGGCGCTCGTCAGCAGGTCGGCGCTTCCCCCGGCGCCGCGGATCACCTTCGACGACGCGGCGCGCTGGCTGGCGGACGACGACGCCCGGCATGCCGCGGCGCGCGAGGCCTACTGGGCCGAGCGCCTGGCAGGGCTGCCCGACGACCAGCAGGTCCCCGGCGGGCACGCCGCCGTGACCGGGGCGGGGCCCTGGGACGGAGACCTCGTCGACCGTGCGCTGGCGCCGGACGAGGTGGCCGCGCTGCGGTCGTTCACCGCCACCGGCGGCGCCACCCCGTACGCGCTCGTGCTGGCAGCGGCCGCCGTGCGCGTCGCCCGCGAGACGGGCAACCACGACGTGCTGCTCTCCACCTCCGTGAGCACGCGGAGCCACGTCGACACGGAGCAGGTGCTGGGCCTGCTGCTGCGCACCGGTCTGGCGCGCGTCCGCCTCGACGACGACCCGACGTTCGGCGACCTCGTGGCACGCCTCGCCGAGGAGACGGCCCGCGACCTCGAGACGGGGACGCTCCCCTGGGGCGACCTCATGCGCCTCGGAGGGCTCAACCGGGCCTCCGGGTCGATGCGGACCCCGTACCTCGCGCTCTCCATGCAGCGCGGCGAGCGCCCCGTCTCCGCCGGTGGCATCACCTGGACGTTCGTGCGCGAGCTGGCGACAGGCGGGGCCAAGTCCGACCTCACGGTGTTCTGGGACCAGGACAACCCGGGCTACCCGCACCTCGCGGCAGAGTTCGCCCTCGACCGCTTCACCGCCGACGACGCCGCTCGCTTCCTCGACCAGCTCGTCACCGTCGCGCTGGCCGGCGTGGCCGCGCCCGGGACGCGTGTCTCGGAGCTCGACTGGACCACACCCGCCGAGCGTGACGAGCTCGACCGTCTCTCCGGCGCGGCACAGGCTCGCCCGGCCCAGGGCCCGTCCGTGCCCGAGCGCGTGCTCGCCCGTGCGGCAGCCACACCCGACGCGGTGGCGGTCGACTGCCCGGCGGTGGGCCCGGTGACGTACGCGCAGCTCGTCGCGGGCGCGCGCAGGGTCGCGGCGGCGCTGGGAGCGGTGCCCATGCTGGCTCCCGCGCCCGTGTCCTCGGGCGTGATCGGCAGTTCGGTGCGTGATCGGCAGTTCGAACTGCCGATCACGCACCGAA